>SKNO01000239.1 GCA_007120465.1 Nitriliruptoraceae bacterium | reverse complement strand
GCGCGGACCCTCGCATCCTTCCTCGGCTTCATCGGGGCGATGTGGCTCGCGTTCCTGTTCGAGGACCGCTGGAGCGCGCTCGAGCTGCACGTGGCCGGAGCGACCCTCGGGCTCGCGCTCGTGGGGGTCGGCGCGGTCCGGGCGGCCGACGACCTCACCGCCGGGCCGGCCGGAACGACCGTGTTCGCGCTGCTACTCGGCGGGTTCCTCCTCGTCCTGCTCGTGCTGCAGATCGCCATGCGACGGCGCGTAGGGGTCGTGTCCGAGGCCGTCTCCGTGCGCGACCACGATGAGCGGGGGTGAGCGGTCACCGATGTCGCGCCCGAGACGCCTCGCGGTCCGTGACCGCATCCGACGGCTCGACCCCGTCGAGGACCACCAGGAGATCGTGCGGCTGTCGGGGATGGTGGACTTCCCGTGGGACGTCACGCGGGCGCTCGAGTTCGCGCTGTTCCGCACCTTCGCCTCCCCGCGCATCTCCGGCCTGTTGGCCCGGACAGGTGAGTTCACCCGCCGGCCGCAGCGGCGCTACGACGACACCGACCTGCTGATCGCCACCTTCGTCGAGCACGGGTACGACAGCCCACAGGGGCAGCAGGCGATCGAGCGCATGAACACGCTCCACGGCCGGTTCCGGATCCGCAACCTCGACCACCTCTACGTGCTGAGCACCTTCGTGTTCGAACCACAGCGGTGGATCGACCGGTACGGGTGGCGGGGGCTCACCTACAACGAGCGGGAGGCCGGCTTCCGGTTCTGGCGCGAGGTGGGCGTGCGCATGGGGATCGACGACCTGCCGGCCGATCGCCGGTCCTTCGAGGCGTTCAACCGGGCCTACGAGCGCGAGCACTTCCGCTACGCCCGCTCCAACGAGGCGGTCGCACGGGCGACGCTGGGGCTGTTCGTCGGCTGGCTGCTCCCGCCCCCGCTGCGTGGGCTCGGGGAGCGCGGCGTCCGGGCACTCATGGACCCCCCACTGCTCGACGCCTTCGGGTTCGCGCACCCCACGGTCGCAGAACGGGCGATCGTCGACGGCGCCCTGCGGGGCCGCGCGCTCGCGCAGTGGGTGCTGCCCGCGCGGCGGCGTCCGGTCTGGCGCACGCGTCGGCGTCCACGCTCCTACCCGGACGGCTACACGATCACCGCGCTCGGCCCCGCGCCCGCCGGGATCGACCCCGCAGCGGTGGGTGGCTCGCAGGCCGACCCGTCCCCCGACCCGTAGGCGGCACCATGGGCCCGACCGACCAGCTCGATGCGCTCATCGACCGCATGGAGACGACGCTGCGCACGCTGCGGGCCGATCCCGGCACCGAAGGCCGCGCGTTGTTCCTGGCGACCTACCTGCGGACGACCAGGGCCGTGGCGGACGACGTCGCCGCAGGTGCCTTCGTCGACGCCAACTGGGTGGCGCGGTGGGACGTCGCGTTCGCGAGCCTGTACCTCGATGCGCTCGACCAGTGGACCGTCAGCGGGACCGCCCCGGAGCCGTGGCGTGTGGCCTTCGCCGCGGCGGACGGGGACGAGCGCCTGCCACCGCTGCGGCACGTGCTGCTCGGGATGAACGCCCACATCAACCTCGACCTGCCACAGGCGCTGCTCGCCGTGATCACGGACGACGGGTTCGACGATCCGGCGCTGGTCACCCGGCGACGCACCGACCACGAGCACATCGACGAGATCCTGGCCTCGCGGGTGACGGCCGAGGACCGTGAGCTCCGGCGTGTGGAGCAGCCGGGCGATCGCACGCTGCTGGACCGCCTGCTGACACCCTTCAACCGGGGCGCCACGCGACGGTTCCTGAAGGAGGCGCGTGCCAAGGTGTGGCGCAACACGATGGTGCTCAGCCAGGCGCGGCGAGGTGGTGCGATGGATGCCCGGCTCCGCGAGCTGGAGGCGCTGGCGGGCCAGCGGGTCGCGGACCTCCGGGAACCCGGGCAGGTGGTGCTCCGGCTCGCCCGGGACGGGTTCGGAGTCGAGCTGGACGCCGGCAGCCCGACGGACGGGAGCAACTGACGGCGCGGGTCGGCGGCCCGTCACAGGACAGGAGGAGGTTGCCATGCGGGTGCTGTTCGTGGCCGCGCTCGAGGAGGAGTCGCGGGCGCTCGCGGCGCACGTGCCGGTGCAGCACCTCGGGGTCGGCAAGGTCCAGGCCGCCGCGGGACTGGCGGCCCTGCTCGCGGACGATCCTGCGGACCTCGTGGTCAACGTCGGGACCGCGGGCGGTCTGCACGGCCAGCCGCTCGGTGAGGTCATCGAGGTGGGGCGTGTCCACCAGCACGACTTCGACCACCACGGCGTCAGCCGGCTCGCCGGACGGGCGATGCCGGGCGGGCCGATCGACCTGTCGGGGCCCGCAGGGGCGACCGGACGTCTGGCGACGGGCGATCGGGTGATCGCCTCGGCGGAGGACCGGGCCGCCCTGGCGGAGCACGCCGACCTGGTCGACATGGAGGGGTACGCGGTCGCCGCGACCGCGCGGGCGCTGGGCCGGGAGGTGTGGCTCGCGAAGGCGGTCAGCGACGCGGCCGACGCGGAGATGGCCGCCAGCTGGCGCGAGGCCCTCCGCATCTGTGCCGACGCGCTGGCTGCATGGGCCGACATCCGCGAGCTGCTCTGACCTGCTTCCGCGGAATCGCCTGCGTGGTGGCCGGACGGTGCGGCACCGGCCAGGCGCGCCCGGCGCACCACTATCCTCGCCGGCATGTACAACGTCGCGCTGAGCGTCACCGCCTGCCTGCGGGCGGGCACCCGTGTCGACGTCGCGTGGCCCGTGGCGTCCGACGACCTCGGCTTCGATCCCGGCGTGGACGCCCTGGCACTCACGCCCGGTGGCGGTCGGGTCGGCACCCTCCTCGGCGGTGCGCTCGACACCCACCTGTCGGACCTCGCGCAGAGCCAGCCATCGACCGGTCGGATCGTCGATCTCACCGTGAGCGACGTCGACGCGGCGATCGCGGGTCTCCCGCACGGCGGCGGGGTCCGCTGCGCCCTGCTCCCGGCGTCGGCACTGCCCGAGCGGGTGTGGGAGCTGCTCCTCGACCGGGAACCCGTGTGCCTCGTGAGTGAGCTGGAGGGCTCGGACCTCGTCGCGACGTCCCTCCACACCGCGGACGACATCGACGCGGCACCCGACGAGGTGGCCGCCGCCTTCCGGGCCAGCAGCTCGACGGTGACGCTGCTCGAGGACCGGCTCGTGACCGTTCTCCGACCGGTGCCACGGCTCGTCGTCTCCGGTGGCGGCCCGATCGCGGAGGCCCTCGTGGCCGCGGCTCCGGTCCTCGGCTGGCAGGCCGTCGTGGAACCCGACCCCGGGACCGCCGCCGGCACGATGGCGACCCTGTCATCGATCGACAGCGCGGTGATCATCGGGCACGACGTGGAGGCGAGCAGCCGGGTCCTCGCCGCGGCGCTCGAGAGCCCTGCCGGCTACATCGGGGCGCTCGGCTCCCGGCAGATGCAGCAGCAGCGGGCGGACTGGCTCGCCTACCGCGGCATCACCGACCTCGACCGGGTCCACGGTCCCGCCGGGGTCGACATCGGCGCCGAGACGCCGGGGGAGATCGCCGTCGCGATCCTCGCGGAGGCCGTCGCCGCCCACCGGCGATCCCGCTGAGGCCCCCGCGGCCGCGAGGCGGCGGTCCCCCTCGTATACTCACTGGTCGACGTGCGGGAGGACCGACGTGGTGGACGGACACGACGACGCCAAGGGCGTGCTCCGCACGATCTGGGAGGCGCAGGGCGATCCCGCGGTCGCCCTCGACGAGGAGTGCAGCCCGACGAAGGTGTGCCGCAACATGCGCGGTGTCACCTTCGAGGGGTACGGGGACGACGGCCAGGACCGCGTGTCGGCGTGGCGAGACCACCTCCAGCAGGAGGGCAAGTACGACCCCTCCGTGGGGAGCGTCCGCGACCTCGTGCTCGGCTCCGACCGCGACCGCTGACGACCGTCCGACCCGATCGGAGTCCCCCGGGTGACCGCTCCTGCTCGCCTGCTCCCTGGCTCGGTCCCCGAGCTGACCGACACGCTCGCCGAGCACGGCTACCTCGCCGACCGTGGGCTGGCGACCGTGACCCACGTGGCGCTGGCGCTCGGGCGTCCGCTGCTGCTCGAGGGGGAGGTCGGGGTCGGCAAGACCGAGCTCGCCAAGACGCTGGCGACCGCGTTCGGCCGTCGGCTCGTGCGGCTGCAGTGCCACGAGGGCATCGACACCCACCAGGCCCTCTACGACTGGGACCACGCCCGGCAGATCCTCCAGATCCGGCTGCTGTCGCAGGCCAAGATGGAGGACGAGGCGGCGCTCGAGCAGCTGTACAGCCCGCGGTTCCTGATCTCGCGCCCGCTGCTCGACGCGATCCGGGCCGGCGATCGATGCGTGCTCCTGATCGACGAGATCGACCGTGCCGACGACGAGTTCGAGGCGTTCCTGCTCGAGCTCCTGTCCGACTTCCAGATCACGATCCCCGAGATCGGGACCGTCAGCGCCGAGACCCGCCCGATCGTCGTGCTCACCTCCAACCGCACGCGTGAGCTGCACGACGCCCTCAAGCGCCGGTGTCTGTACCACTGGATCGGGTTCCCGACCGCCGAGCGCGAGGTCGCGATCGTCCGGCAGCGCATCCCCCAGGCGACCGCGGCGCTCACCGCGAAGGTCGTCGCCGCTGTGCACCGCCTCCGGGAGCTCGACCTGGCCAAGCCGCCCGGCGTGGCGGAGACCCTCGACTGGATCCAGACGCTCGACACCGTCGGCGTGGACCACCTCGACGCCGAGGTGGCACGGGACACGCTGGGCGCGGTCATCAAGGACCGGGAGGATCTTGAGCTGGTCCACGACCACCTCGGGGCGATCGTCAACGATGGCCGGTGACCGCGTGCGGGCCACCGACGGCGGCCTGGTCGAGGTCCTCGTCGGGTTCGGCGCCGCGCTGCGCGACGCCGGGATCCTGGTCGGCACCGACGACGTGATGACCTTCTGCTCGGCGGTGGCCGAGCTCGATCCCGCGGACGTGGTCGACGTGTACTGGGCCGGTCGCGGCAGCCTGGTCACGCGGCGCGAACAGGTCGCGACCTACGACCGGGTGTTCCGCGCCTACTTCCTCGAGGTCCCCCTCGACGATCCGGACGACCCCCGCCAGCAGCTGCGGCCGACGGCCGAGCGGGCTGCGACGCTGGAGCTGCCCGATCCGGAGGCGGATGGGTCCGAGGACGGCGACCAGGAGGACACGCCGCTCGGGCTGGTCGCCTCGCCCGTCGCGGTGGACCGGCACCGATCGTTCGCCGCCTGCACCCCGGAGGAACTCGCGGCCGTCCGGCGGATCATCGCGCGGATCCGGCTCACCCCACCGCAGCGTCGGTCGCGCCGCATGACGGGGGCACGGCGCGGCCACCGCATCGACCTGCGGCGCACGGCCCGGGACGCGATCCGCCAGCACGGCGACGTCGAGGTGCTGCGGTACGCCCGCCGGCGGTTGCGGGTCCGGCCGCTGGTGATCCTCCTCGACGTGTCCGGTTCGATGGCCGACCACTCCCGCAACCTGCTGCAGTTCGCCTACTCGTCACGCCGGGCCGCCACGAAGGTCGAGGTGTTCTGCTTCGGGACCCGCCTGACCCGCATCACCCGGCAGCTCGATCGACGCCGACCCGATGACGCGATGGCCCGGGCCGCGGCGACCGTGTCCGACTGGGACGGCGGCACGCGGATCGGGGACAGCCTGGACGCCTTCGTCCGGGGGTGGGCGCGCCGGGGGATGACCCGAGGGGCCGTCGTCGTGATCTGCTCGGACGGGCTCGACCGCGGGGATCCGGAGGTGCTCGCGGCTGCCATGGAGCGGTTGTCGAGGTTGTCCCACCGCATCGTGTGGGTGACGCCGCACCGGGGCGACGAGGCGCGGTTCCGGCCGTCGACGCTCGCGATGATGGTTGCCGAGCCCTACCTCGACGAGGTGCTGGGAGCCGACGACCTCGATAGCCTCGAACGGTTCGCCGCCACCCTGCCGACCCTGCGCTAGGAGGACCCGTGAGGTACAGCGTGTCGCTGGTGGCCGAGGGCGACCGCGAGGTGACCCTCGACGAGGTGGTCGCCCTCGCCGACGAGGTGGCCACGATGCAGGGCATCGCCAGCGGGGTCGGTGCGACGTCCTACGGCGTCCAGATCGTCGTGGAGGCGCCCACCTCCGACGAGGCCGTGGACGCGGCGCTGGCGGCCTTCGCCACGGCCGCCGAGCAGGCGGGCCTGCCGCCGTGGCCGGTCACCCGCGCCGAGACGATCAGCGAGGAGGACGACCTCGCGGACCTCGAGGACGAGGCGTGATCCGGCTCGGGTCGCTGGCCGGGTACCCCTTCGAGGGGCCCCGGGTCCTCGCGGGCTGGACCCCGCCGCCGGTCGCGGCGGTCTACGCGCTCCTGTGCCGCAACGATCCGGAGGGTCGCGCGCAGGAGTACTCGGTGATCCACGTCGGCCACGCCGACGACCTCTCCCGCGAGGGCTTCCCCTTCCGCCACCCGCGGGCCGGCTGTTGGGTCGAGCGGGCCGGCAGCCGCTACGCGCTGCACGTCTGCACCTACGAGGTGCCGGGCGGGCTGCGCTCCCACCGCGAGCAGATCGCCCGGGAGCTGATCGCGATCTACCACCCGAGCTGCAACGACGACCACTACGACGACGCGTGGCGTGACGAGTGGATCGGCGCCTACTCGGCGCCGACCACCGGACCGCTGACGACCGACCGACGACCGGTCCGTGACCGCCGGCGGCCCGACGACGACCCGCCCGGGCAGCCCGGACGCCGGGGCCAGCCCGGGCAGGCAGGCGAGCCCGGTCAGCCCTCCGGGCGGTAGCCGACCCCCTCGAGCAGCCGCGACCGGCGCACCCCCGACGCGGGCCGCGCGACCTCGGGCTCCCCGGCGGGTTCCGGCTCGTACGTCGCGCCGGTGACGATGCCCTCGGCCATCGAGTACAGCAGCGGCAGGGCCCCGGCGACCGTGCCGGCGGTGCGGTTGATCCGCTCGACGCCGGGCTCGATCACCTCGGCGTGCTCGTGGATCGTCCAGACCAGGTCGGCGCACTCCTCGAGTGTGTCCGCGACACGGCCGAGCTGGCCGCCGACGATGAACAGGTAGATCGCGAGCCCCGCGATCAACAGGGCGATCACGACGACCGTGAGGACGACGAACAGGGTCATGAGCGCACCTTCTCGAGGACACGGCCGAGGAAGAGGTGGTGTTTGAGCCCCTCCTCGAGCACGGCGTCGACCGCGGCAGCGGTCTCCTCGATCAATGCCGTGTTCGAGGTGTTCTCCGCGGCCTGGGTGAGCGTCTCACGGATCTGGGCGACCCGCTGCTCGATCGTGCGGACCAGCACGACGAGGATCGTGAGCAGCGCGGCGACGGTGAGCACCACCACGAAGCCCCCGATGATCGCCCCCCACCAGAGGGCCTCCTCGGTGGAGGTCAACGTGCCCAGGGTCAACGTGCCCATGTCAGCCTCCCAAGCGGGTGCGACCGCGTCGCAGTCCCGCGGTGATCGTGTTCGCCGACTCGATCGTGGTCTCCAGCTCCGTGAGCGCGGCGGTGTTCGTCACCGCCTGGCCGAGCCCCGTGTTGATGCGTTCGGCCTGCTGACCGATCGTGCGCGCGAGGAGCAGGATCGGGACGACCAGCGCCACGACCACGAGCACCACCACGATCCCGATCGTGTAGCCGACCACCCACCCGGTCGACACCTGTGCGATGAGGATGCCCATGCTCACTCCTCCGGGATCGATGCGGCGAAGTCACGGACGGGGGCGAGGCTCGCGTTGACCGACGGCAGGGCCGTCGGCACGGTGCTCGTCCGGGCGACGATCGCCTGCACCCCGCCGTCGAGCGCGCCGAGGCTGCGGCGGATCGCCACGAGGTGCAGGATCACCCGGATCAGGCCGAGGGCCGCGGCGGCGATGATCAGGGCCGCGAGCACCAGGGTCACGATGGCTGCTGCTGGCATCAGGTCCCCCTATCCGAGGAGCTTGCTGACGGAGCCGGCGTAGCGGACCGCGCCGTCGGCGACGGCTTCGATCGTCCGGTCGGTCTCGGCCAGCAGGTCGGGTGTCGTCTCGAGGTCGCCGACGACCGCGACGCCACCGGCCAACGCGTCGTCGGCCGCGGCACGGATCCGTTCGAGCGCGCCGAGCAGCCGGCTGAGCAGTGCGACGAGCACGGGGATCACCGCGAGCAGGAGGAGCACGTTGCCGATCCACCAGAGCGTCATCGCAGCGCCTTCCTCATCGTGGTGCGGGAGCTGCGGCGGGGTGCCGGTGGCTCGTACGGCAGGAAGAACCGGCGGAACACCCGGGTCAGCGCGAGCTGGGCGGCACGCAGCACGAACGACAGTCCGCTGGCGGGCTTGCCGGTCGCGACGGCGTCGGGGTCGAGGCCCTGCGAGATCGCCGTCAGCCGGGTCTGGACGTTCTCGCCGAACTCGCCGAGCAGCACCGTCGTGACGTCGGAGACCATCCCGCGGCCGTACTGCGCGGCGGCCCCCGACAACGTCAGGTCGAGGGCGATGTCGACGGTGGTCCCGGGTCCGCTGGGGAACAGCGCCGCGTCCAGCAGCAGCGCGGCCTGCCCGCGGCCCTTGCGGTCGGCGCCGGTGGCCTCGACCTGGAGCGTGCGGTCCGCCTCGTTGCGGTCGATGATCTCGGCGGCGCCCTCGAACTCCAGCCGGACCGGGCCGGCCTTGATCACCACCTCGCCGAGGTAGCGGTCCTCGCCCTCGTGATCGGTGAGGGTCGTCCCGGGCAGGCAGGCTGCCACCTGCGGGATGTCGTCGAAGAAGCGCCACACGTCGTCGGGCGCCTGCGCGACCTCGATGCGGTCCGTGATCTTCATCTCGCCTCCTGGGTGAGGAACGCCGCAGGGTCCTTCGAGAACGCGTGCCGGCAGCCGGGGCAGCAGAAGTGGTAGGTCCGCCCGTCGTGCTCGAAGCTGGGGGTCGCCGGGCCGACGTCGACGGTCATCCCGCACACCGGATCGAGGGCCTGCTCCACTGCCGTGGCGGGAACCGCGCCGCCGCGGGCCGACAGCTCGCCGGCGGCCCGCAGCTGGACCAACTCCGCGAGGATCGCGACGGCGATCTCGCGGTGGGAGGTGTGGCCGAGGTCGAGACCGACGGGGAAGCGCACCCGGTCGAGCCGGTCACGGTCGACGCCACGGTCGGCGAGGTAGCCGACCACCGCCTCACCACGGCGGCGGGACGCCACCAGCCCCACGTACCGCGGGCCGGCGGCCAGGACGCGTTCGAGGACGTCCTCGTCGCCGTGGCCCTGGGTGGCGACGATCACGATCGACGCCGGCGTGACGGCACCGGCGGGCAGCTCCGGTCCCTCCGCGGCGTGGACGCTCCAGTCGAGCGCCTCCGCGAGCCGGGCGAGGGTGACCGCCATGGGCGAGCGGCCGACGATGACCAGCTGCGGGGCGGCGTGCGCCGGCTCGATGAAGATCTGCAGCGCCCCCTCGCTCTGGCAGGAGATCGGCACGGCGGTCACGCCGTGCGGGACGTGCAGTTCGTCGAGCTCGTCGGGCTGGCCGAGCCACAGCAGCCGGGAGCGGCCCGAGGCGATGACCTCGCGGGCCTCGCGGACGAGCACCGGCTCGGCGCACGCGCCACCGACCCAGCCGTACACCTCGCCGTCGGCGGTGACGATCGCCCGCGCGCCGTCGCGGCCAGAGGACGGTGCCGTGCGCCACACCACGGTGGCGAGGGCGAACGGCTCACCCTTCCGGGAGAGCTCGAGCGCCCGCTCCATCACGGCCCAGCCGTCCAGCGCATCCATCATGGCGCATCAGGATCCACGGGCGGGGCGCCGGAGACGTCGGCGCCGGTGGTCAAGGCACGGTGGACCCGGTCGGGCAGCAGCGGCATGTCGATGTTGCGCACGCCGGTGTCCTTGAGCGCGTCCATCACGGCGTTGACGAAGGCGGCCGGTCCGCCGACGGTGGCGCACTCCCCGACCCCCTTCGCGCCGATCGGGTGGTGCGGGCACGGGGTGACGACCTCGTGCAGCTCGAACCCGGGGGTCTCCCACGCCGTCGGCAGCAGGTAGTCCATGTAGTTCGACCCGATGCAGTTGCCGTCGGCATCGAAGGTGATGAACTGCATGCTGGACATCGCGTAGGCCTCGGTCAGCCCACCCATGATCTGTCCCTCGACGATCATCGGGTTGATGCGTACCCCGCAGTCGTCGACCGCGACCACGCGGAGCACGTCCCACACGCCGGTCTCCGGATCGACCTCGACCGTGGCGATGTACGCCGCGAAGGGCCAGGTCAGGTTCGGCGGGTCGTAGTAGGCGTGGTTCTCCAGGCCGGGCTCCATGCCGTCGGGCACGTTGCTGTACGCGGCCATCGCGCACTCCTGGATCGTGACGCCACGGTCGGGTGCGCTGCGGACGTAGAAGCGGCCGAGCTCCCACTCGATGTCCTCCTCGGACACCTCGAGCAGGTGCGCGGCGATCTTGCGCGCCTTGGCCCGGATCTTGCGGGCGACCATCGAGACGGCCGCGCCGGCGACGGGGGTGCTGCGCGACGCGTAGGTCCCCATCCCGAACGGCGCCGTGTCGGTGTCGCCCTCCTCGACGACGACGTCGTTGGCCGGGATGCCGAGCTCGTGAGCGACGATCTGCGCCCAGGTCGTCTCGTGGCCCTGGCCCTGCGTCTTGGCGCCGGTGCGCAGGATCGCCTTGCCGGTCATGTGGACCCGCAGCTCGGCGGCGTCGAACATCTTGATGCCGAGGATGTCGTACTCGCGGCTGTTGCCGGCCCCGAGCGGCTCGGTCATCGTCGAGATCCCGATGCCGAGCAGCCGGCCCTGCTTGCGTGCCTCCTCCTTCTCGCGCAGGAAGCCCTCGTAGTCGACCGCCTCCAGGCCGAGGTCGAGGCACTTCGTGTACTGGCCCGAGTCGGTCAGGAAGCCGAAGGCCGTGCGGTGCGGGAAGTCGTCGTCGCGGACGAAGTTCCTGCGGCGGATCTCGGCCTGGTCGATCCCGAGGTCGTCCGCGGCGGCGTGGACCATCCGCTCCTGGAAGTACATCGCCTCGGTGACCCGGAAGGAGCAGCGGTAGGCGACCCCACCGGGGGCCTTGTTGGTGTAGACGCCCGTGGCGGTCAGGTGCGCCGTCGGGATGTCGTAGCACGCGAAGGCCGAGTGCATCAGGCCGACCTTGAACTTGCTGGGCTGCGCGTCGGAGAAGAACGCACCGTGGTCCGAGGTGGTGTGCATCCGCACCCCGAGGATGCGGCCGTCGCTGCGCAGCGCGAGCTCGCCCTTGAGGTAGATGTCGCGGCCGAACCCGGTGGAGATCAGGTTGCCGGTCTTGTCCTCGATCCACTTGACCGGCCGCTCGGTGAGGATCGACGCGAGGATCGAGACGACGTAGCCGGGGTAGACCGGCACCTTGTTGCCGAAGCCGCCGCCGATGTCCGGGGAGATGATCCGGATCATGTGCTCGGGCAGTTCGGCCACCATCGCGACCGCGGCGCGGATGATGTGCGGTGCCTGCGTGGTCATGTAGACGGTGAGCTTCTCCGTCGACCGGTCGAAGTCGGCGATCGAGCCGCAGGTCTCGATCGGGGAGGGGTGCGACCGCGGGTAGTGCAGTTCGAGCGTGGAGACCACGTCGGCCTCGGCGAAGGCCTGCTCGGTGCGCTCGCGGTCCCCGACCTCCCAGTCGAACACCCTGTTGTCGTGCTGGTTGACCTTGTCGTCGCGGATCAGCGGGGCATCGGGTGCCATCGCTTGATCGGGATTGACGATCACCGGGAGCGGTTCGTAGTCGACGACGATGGCCTCGCACGCGTCCTTCGCGATGTAGGGGTCGTCGGCGACGACGGCGGCCACCTCCTGCCCCTGGAAGCGGACCTTGTCGGTGGCGAGCACCGCCTGTGTGTCGTACGACAGCGTCGGCATCCAGGCGAGGTTGCGTGCCGCCAGCATCTCACCGGTCAGGACGAGCCGGACGCCGGGGATCTCCCACGCCCTGCTCACATCGATCGATCGGATCCGGGCGTGGGCGACCGGGCTGCGCAGGATCTCCATGTGGAGCATCCCGGGCAGCACGATGTCGTCGACGTAGTTGCCCTTGCCGCGGATGAAGCGGTTGTCCTCGACGCGCCGTTGGCGCGCCCCCATCCCGCCGATCTTGATCTCGTCGATCGCCATGTCAGGACGCCTCCTCGGCCTCGGTGTCGTCCATCCGCTCCGCGGCCCACAGCACCGCCTTGACGATGTTCTGGTACCCGGTGCACCGGCACAGGTTGCCGGCGAGGGCCCAGCGCACGTCCTCCTCGGAGGGCGCCGGGTTCTCGTCCAGCAGCGCCTTGGCGGCCATCATCATCCCGGGGGTGCAGAAGCCGCACTGGAGCCCGTGCTCGTCCTTGAACCCCTCCTGGATCGGGTGGAGCCCGCTCGGCGTGTTCAACCCCTCGACCGTGGTCACCTCGTGCCCGTCGGCCTGGACCGCGAGCATCGTGCAACTCTTGACCGGTCGGCCGTCGAACAGCACCGTGCACGCGCCGCAGTTGGTGGTGTCGCACCCGGTGTGCGTGCCGGTGAGCTTCAGCCCCTGCCGGAGCAGGTGGGCGAGCAGCAGGCGCGGCTCGATGTCGGCGGTGTGCGTCTCGCCGTTGACCGTGATCGTCACCCGGCGGACCGGGACGTCGTCGGACCGCGTGGACGTCACCTCGTTGAACAGGCTGGACATGTCAGGCCGCCTTCTGGGTCGATCGGTCGAGCTGGGTCAGGATCCGCGCGGTGAACGTCCGCACGATGTGCCGCTTGTAGGACGCGCTCCCCCGGTGGTCACTGCGGGGGTGCGCCGCCTCCGCGGCGAGGTCGGCTGCGCGGTCGATCGCCTCGGGGCCGAGGGCGCCATCGACGAGGCTGTCCGCCGCCTCGCGGGCGTCGATCGTCGTGGCGCCGACACCGACCAGCGCGATACCGGCGCGGGAGACCTGGCCGTCCCGGAGGTCCGCTGCCACGGCGACCGCCGCGGTGGCGAAGTCGCCGATGCGCCGTTCGAGCTTGAGGTAGCCGCCGTGGGCTTCACCCTGTGGTGGCGGGATCACCGCTTCGACGGCGATCTCGGCGGGGTCGAGCACGTTCTCGAAGGTCCCGGTGACGAACTCCCGGGCGGGGATCGTCCGCCGCCCGTTCGGCCCCTGGGCGACGATCGACCCGTCGAGGGCGATCATGCACGCGGCCCAGTCCCCCTGCGGGTCGGCGTGGCACAGCGATCCGACGAAGGTGCCGCGGGTCCGCACGATCGGGTCGGCGACCAGCGGTGCGGCGGCGGCGATCGTCGGTTGGCGCTCGGTGATCAACGTGGAGCGCTCGATGTGCTCGTGGCGGACGAGCGCCCCGATGCGGATCGTGCCGTCGGGGTCGGCGACGAGGTGGTCGAGCCCCGGGAGGCCGTTGATGTCGACGAGTAGCTCCGGCGCGGCGAACCGCAGCTTGAGCAACGGGATCAGGCTCTGCCCGCCCGCGAGGATCTTCGCCTCGCCGGCGCCCTGCTGGAGGAGGGCGATCGCCTCCTCCAGGGAGGTCGGGGCCTCGTACCGGAAGCGCGACGGGTACACGAAGATCCTCCTTGCGGGGCGGCGCGGGCCGCGCCACGCGTGCCTAGGCGTCGCTCGACGGCGGACGCTGATCGGGGACGGCGACCGGGAGCGACTCCGCGTCGGGGTCGGGTCGTGGCTCCTGGTGCGGTGGCCACGGGCCCTGGACCGGCTGGCTCGCCACCTTGAGGTGGTCGATGATCTGCGGCCACGCCCACATGGTGGGGCTGGGCCCCTCCCGCGGCGTGTCCTCGACCAGCTCGTAGAGTCGGGGGTTGCCCCGGCTGTGCCCGCTCGACTCGATCGGCATGGCGACCTCCCTCCCACCGCTGGTGGTGCGGCGCTCCCACTGGCTCCAGCCGTCACCCCTTCCCCCTCGGAGGCCGGCCACGCGGGAACGATAGCGCTCCCTCGGTGTGCGTGCATCGTGAGATTGCGTCGGCAACCAACCCCGGTCGGGTGGGATCCGCTGCCCCACCGGTCGGCGGGGCAGCGGGTCGCCGACCCCGCCGCGGCGCCGCGGTACCGTTCCGGCCATGCGCGCCCTGCTGGCCGTCCTCGGGTTGACGGGCGCCGCCGTGGTCGTGGTCGTCGCGGCCGTCGTGCTGGTCACGTCCGGGGACGCCGCGCCCGAACCTCCCACGCCGCCCGCCGAGGTGTCACCGGAGCCGGCCCCGCCGCCCACGCCCCCTCCCGGACCGTCCTCCGAGGAGGCGGCGCCCGATCCGGACGGGATGGACCCCGGCGCCGAGGACCCCGACGAGCCCGCCGAGGACGGGCCACGAGGGCTGCACGGGGTCTCGGTCGGCGGCGACACGGTCGTCGGGCTGCTGCAGTTCCGCGGCAACCCGACCCGGACCTTCTACGGCCTCGGGCCACTCCCGGAGGACCCGGCGATCGCCTGGCGCTACCCGGATCGCGCCATGTGCAGCACCGAGGGCAGCGGCGAGTCGCAGCGTCGGTGGTGCGGCATCGGCTGGACCGGGCAGCCGCTCGTGTGGGAGCGTGACGACGGCATCACGGAGGTCATCGTCGGCGGCTACGACGGTGCCGTCCACTTCGTCGACGGGGACACGGGCGAGCGCACGCGCCCGCCGTTCTGGACCGGTTTCATGGTGAAGGGCACCGAGACCCTCGACCCCGACGGGTACCCGCTGCTCTACGTCGGGTCGCGCGACGGCTACCTGCGTGTGGTCGCCCTCGACCGCGACGAACCGACCGAGCTGTGGCGGCTCGGTCGGCACCCGCAGGGCCGCTGGAACAACGACTGGGACGCCAACCCCTCGATGGTCGACGACGTGCTGTACGTCGGCGGGGAGGACTCCTGGTTCCGGGCGGTGCGACTGCACCGCGGCTACGACGGCGACGGGCGGGTCCAGGTCGATCCGGAGATCCTCGTCGAGGTTCCGGCGTGGACCGACGAGCTCATCGCCGCCATCGGCGACGGCAACGTCTCGATCGAGTCGAGCCCGGCGGTCACCGAGGACCGCGTGTACTGGGTGAACAGCGGCGGGCGGCTCGTGGGGCTCGACCGCGCTGCCGTCGAGCGCGGCGAGGTGGAGATCGTCCTCGACCACTGGGTCGGCGATGACGCCGACGCGAGCATCGTCGTCGACCGGGACGGGTTCCTGTACGTGACCGTGGAGCTCCAGCGCTTCCTGCCGCGCGCGGAGGAGCTCGGGCAGTTCATGAAGCTCGACCCGTCACAGCCCGACGACCCGTACGTCTGGGGCATCGCGATCCCACCGCGGGAGGACATCCCCGGCAGCGACGGCGGCGCCTGGGCCACCCCGGCGCTGTACGGCGACCACCTCTACCTGCCGACGCACCCCGGGGACCTGCTCGTCATCGACCGCCACGACGGCGAGGTGGTGTACCGCGAACGGCTCGGGTACCACGAGTGGTCATCCCCGGCGGTGGTGGAGGACGACGAGGGCCACCCGTGGCTGCTGGTCGGGATGTGCAACCGGCCGGGCCTGCGCGCCTACGACCTCGCGGATCCGGCGTCGCCACGGGAGGTGTGGACGCTGCCGATGGCCGGCTGCATCGAGTCGACCCCCGCCGTGTGGCGCGGTGCGATCTACGTCGGCTCACGGGACGGCTTCCTCTACGCGGTCCGCTGACCTGCCGCGCCGGGGGGTCAGCCCTTGACCGCGCCGGCCATCAGCCCTTGGACGAAGAAGCGGCCGAGCAGGATGTAGACGATCAGGGTCGGTAGCGCGGCCAACAGCGCCCCGGCCATCTGCACGTTCCACTCGACGATCTGGCTGCCCGCCAGGTTGTTGAGCGCCACGGTGACCGGCCAGGAGGCGGGCCGGGTGAGCACGATCGCGAACAGGAACTCGTTCCAGATGTTCGTGAACTGCCAGATCAGCACGACCGCGAACCCGGGGGCACTCAGGGGCAGCATGATGTACCGGTAGGTGCGGAACATGTCGGCCCCGTCGATGCGGGACGACTCGACGAGTTCCTTCGGCACCGACGCGTAGTAGTTGCGGAAGATCAGCGTCGTGATCGGGATGCCGTAGACGATGTGGACCAGGACCAGGCCGGGCAGCCCGCCGTACAGGTTGATCTGCTGCATGAACTGCACCAGCGGGATCAGGATGCTCTGGTAGGGGATGAACATCCCGAACAGCAGCAGCGTGAACACCGTCTCGGAGCCGCGGAACTGCCACTTCGACAGCACGTAGCCGTTGAACGACCCGAGGATCGCCGACCCGATCGCGGCGGGGATCGTCAGCATCAGGCTGTTGAGCAGGTTGGGGCGCAGCGCCTGGAAGGCGGCGAGGAAGTTCTCGAAGTGCAGCCCCTCGGGCAGGTTCCACATCGTCGCCAGGCTGACCTCCTGGAAGGACTTCAGCCCGGTGATCAGCATCACGTAGATCGGCAGCAGGAAGAACGCGGCCATGAACACCAGGACCGCCACACCGACGACCCGCAGACCCCGCTTGCGCACCTGCCGCAACCGCGTCCGGGGACGTCGAGGCAGCACGTCCGGGCGGGGTTCGGCGACGGCGGGGGCGCTCACAGCTCGGTCTCCTGGCGCCGCGAGTACCACAGGTACGGGATCACGAGCACCGCGACCGACAGCAGCAGCAGGAGCCCGATCGCGGCACCACGGTTGAAGTTGTTGGCGTCGAAGGTGGTCGTCCACATGTAGATCGCCGGGACGTCCAACGCGATCTGCCGGCCGGTCATCGCGATGATCAGGTCGAAGATCTTCAGCGAGATGTGCCCCAGGATGATCACCACCGACAGCAGCGCCGGGCGCAGCAGCGGGATGATCACCCGGACGTACAGCTGGAACTCCGACGCGCCGTCGACCCGAGCCGCCTCACGCAGGTCCTCGGGGATCGAACGCAGCCCGGCGAGGAACAGCGCCATCGCGAACCCGGTCATCTGCCACATCGCGGGGATGCCGATGAACGCGATGCCCCACGGGGGTCCGGTCATGTGCCACTGGTTGACGAGGAAGTCCAGGCCGAGCTGGTCGAACAGCAGGTTCAGGCCGCTCATCCGGGTGCCGAGCGCCGGGTTCATCAGCCAGCGCCAGACGACGCCGGTGACGATGAAGGACACCGCCATCGGGAACAGGAAGATGCTGCGGAACAGGTTCTCGGCGGGCAGCTTGCGGTCGAGCAGGATCGCCAGCATCAGCCCCAGCACGATCGCCCCGCCGAGGAACACGAGCGAGAACATCCCGGTGTTGCGGATCCCGATGTGGAAGCGGCGGTCGTGGAAGATGAGCTGCGTGAAGTTCTCCAGCCCCACGAAGTTGTAGCTCGGGATCAGCCCCTGCCAGTCGCTCAACGACACCCGGACCGACCAGGCGATGAAGCCGTACACGAAGATCCCGACGAGGATCACCGACGGTGCCAGCATCGCGGCGGCGGTGAGGCGGTCCCGGGTCATGGGCGCTCCTCGCGACCGGACGGAGGACGACCGGGGTGGCCGGTACGCCGCGGGAACCTCGGTCCTCGCGGCCGGGGCTCCCGGTCGTCCTCGCGGTGGCTCAGCAGGGTCCTGCGATCGTGCAGGCCGAGACGAGCCCGTCCTGGAAGCCGGCCGCGTCCCTGTCGGACAGGAACAGGCCGATCGCGGTGTCGATCTCCGACTTGAAGGCGTCGCTCGCCACGGTCCCGTGCGCCAGGCTGCCCGTCACCTCGTCGGTCTCCCAGTCGTCCATCGCGGACAACAGGTACTCGTCGTAGAGGCTGCGGTCACCGTCGGTCCGGGCCGGGATCGAGCCCTTGATCGGGTTGAACGCGTCCTGCCCCTCGCGCGACCCGGCAACACGCAGCCACGCGATGGCACCGTCACGGTTGTGGGCGTCGACCGGCAGCACGAAGCTGTCGGACAGCCACTGGAACACGCCGTCGGTCCCGGGCACCGGGGCCCAGCCGTAGCCGGCGTCACCGGGCTCCAGGCCCTGTGCGCCGAAGTAGCCGGCCGCCCAGTCGCCCATGATGTTGAACGCGGCGTCACCGTCGATGACCAGCTGGGTTGCCTGGTCCCACGACAGGGTCGGCGCGTCGGGGTTGGTGTACTCGAGCACCCGGTCGAAGACCTCGATCGCCTCGGCGACCTCCGGGCCACCCCAGTCGGTGGTGCCGTCCCACAGCCCGTCGTAGGTGGGGACGTCCATCGTGCCGAGCAGCACGGTCTCGAACAGGTGCATGGCGGTCCAGGCTTCGCCGAGCGCGAGCGGGATGACCCCCTGCGCCTCGAGCTCCTCCGCGACGGCGAAGAACTCATCCCACGTCGTCGGGACGTCGACGCCGAAGGCGTCGAGCTGCTCGGGCAGGTACCAGAGGATGTTCGCGCGGTGGATGTTCACCGGGACCGAGTAGATGTTCCCCTCGTGGGAGATCTGCGGGATGATCGCCTCCGGCAGCACGTCGAGCCACCCCTCCTCCTCGAAGAGGAAGTTCAGGGGCTCGAGCTGCCCGGCGACGACGTACGTCCCGATCAGCTCCTGGCCGGCGTGACCCTGCCAGGAGGACGGGGGGTCTCCGGCCGCGAGTCGGCTGGCGAGCACGGCGCGTGCCGCGGTGCCCGCACCGCCGGCGACGGCGGCGTTGACGAACTGGTACTCGGGGTACTCGTCGTTGAAGATCGCGATCATGGCGTCGAGACCCTCGGCCTCACCGCCGGCGGTCCACCACGTGAACACCTCGACGGCGTCCTCTTCCGGTGGGGACTCCAGCACGTCGTACTCGGCCGCTTCGGGGTCATCGAGTTCGATGTCGTCGACCTCGTCGTCGACGATGTCGGGCTCGTCGTCCGCGCACGCGCTGGTCATCACGAGCAGCGACGCGGCGGCCAGCAGGGCCAACGCCCGTCTGTTCCTCATCCGATGCTCCTTTCACTCGAGCCGCCTACGCGGGGCGGTCAGACCCGCCGGGGCTGCCAGCTGAGGAACACCCGCGTACGCGCACGCCCGGAGGCGCCAGTTCGAGCGTGACCAGCCCCACTGCGGACCGCTAGTGCTGAGTGTCCCGACTCCGTAGGGACCCCACACTCTGTCGTGCTGATGGCCGCGCCACGGCTGCGGTGACGGATGGCCGCCCGGGCGCCGGCCATCCGTCACGAGTCGTCCGCGCCGCCGTCACGGGGGGCCTTCGCCCCTGTTGCCGGCTGCCTCGGCGAGGTTGGCTGTGAGGGCGTACGAACCGCAGCAGTGGGGTGTGCGCATCGCACGATCGAGAGGAGCCAGCATGGAGACGGTCGCACGCATCACCGAGATCAGCGCCCGGTCGGACACGAGCTTCGAGGACGCCATCAGGATCGGGATCGAGCGGGCCACCAAGTCCCTGCGGAACGTCAAGGGTGCCTGGGTCAAGGAGCAGGAGGTCATCCTCCGCGACGGGCAGATCGCGGCCTTCGAGGTCATCATGAAGGTCACCTTCGAACTGGAGGAGTGACCGACCGCGAGCGCGGTGACGGCGGGTGCGGTGCAGACCACGCCGTCACCGCCGGTGATCCGGGTGCCGCTGCGCCCCGGGGAGCGCCAGCGTTGGACGGAGCTGGTGTAGCCGTCCGCTAGCGTCGAGGTCCGTGTCCGCGACCCGTCTGCCCCGACTCGATCAGCTCCGTCGCCGTCTGACCCGCGACGGTGCGGTCGAGGGGACGATGCTCCTGCTCGGCGCCGTCACGGGGCTGGTCACGGGGATCGCTGCGTGGTTGCTCGTGCTCGGGGTCGACCTCGTCCAGGAGCTCGTGTGGAGCACGGGCGGGGCGTGGGAACGGCTGCTGATCCCGACGATCGGCGGCCTGCTCGTCGGGGTGCTCGTTGCCCGCGTCGTCCCGGAGGCGGCCTTCGGGGGCGTGGTCGGCACGATGGAAGCGATCGCGCTGGGGGGCAGCCGGTTCCGGGCGGTGGTCCCGCCAGCAGCGCTGATCGCCGTCGCGATCGCGCTGGGGAGCGGCCTGTCGGGCGGTCGGGAGGGCCCGATGGTCCTCATCGGCGGTTCCCTCGGTGCGCTGACGGCCACGCTCCTGCCGCTGGACGACGACCGGCGGCAGTCCGTGGTCGCGGCCGGTGCGGCGGCCGGGATCGGGGCCGCGTTCAACGCGCCGATCGGCGGGATGCTGTTCGCCGTCGAGGTCCTGGTGGGTGGGATCCGGGGGGCGTCGATGCAGGTGATCGTGGTGGCGTCGGTCGTGTCGGCGATCACCGCGCGGCAGCTCGTCGGTCCGGAGCTGATCTACCAGCCCCGCAGCGACCTCGCTCTGGGCGATCCCGAGGAGCTGCTCGTCTACGCGCTGCTGGGGGTGCTCGCGGTCCCGGTCGCGCTGCTCCTGCGCTGGAGCGACGACCGGGTGCGCCAGGTGCTGCGGCCGGTGCACCGGCGGGTGGGGCGCGCTCCGACCGTGGCGCTCGGCGGACTGGCGGTCGGGGTGATCGCGCTGGGCGTGCCTCAGGTGCTGGGGTCGGGTGACGCGCTGCCGCCGGTTCCCGGAACGCGGGAGCCGATCCAGGCGATGCTCAACGCCGACCTGGGGGTTGCCTGGGAGGCGGCCGGCCTCTTGCTCCTGCTGCTCGTGGCCAAGATCGCGGCGACCGCGTTCACCCACGGATCGGGTGCGGCCGTGGGCATGTTCGCGCCGAGCCTGTTCACCGGTGCGGCGCTCGGGGGTGCGCTGGGCATCGCGGCCAGCCAGGTGCTGCCCGACCTGCATCCCGGCGCCGTCGCGACCGTCGGGATGGCCGCCGTGTTCGCGGCGATGGCGCGGGCTCCGCTGACCGCGATCCTGATCGTGTTCGAACTGGTCGGGGACTACGGGTTGGTGCTGCCGCTGATGGCGGCCGTCGGGGTGGCGACGTGGCTCGCAGAGCGGGTGCTCGGCGACTCCATGTACGTGCACCACCTGCGGCAGCGTGGGGTGGTCTTCTCCCGGAGCGAGGACGTCGACGTGCTGCAGACGGTCACGGTCGGCGAGGTGATGACCGCCGACCACCCCACCGTTCACGTGGGCGAGACCCGTGCGGAGCTCGAGCGCCGGTTCACGCGCGGCGGGACCCACGGCTACGCCGTCGTGGACGACGATGGACGCCTGGTCGGTGTCGTGAGCGTGCGTGACCTCGAACGGCCCGGGGACACGGCCGGGGAGCTGTGCACCCGGCGGGCGGTGACCACCTCGCCGGAGGATCCGGCCTTCCGGGCCGTGCGTCGCATGGCCGCCCTCGACGTCGGCCGGGTCCCCGTGGTCGACACGCACACCCGCCGGGTCGTGGGGATGCTGCGCCGCGCCGACGTGGTGCGCGCCTACCAGCGGGGCATCGTGCGCAGCGCCGGCGCGCAGCAGCGTCGAGCCGTCGGCCGCCTGCGCGATCTCGCCGGGGTGCAGTTCGTCGAGGTGGTGCTCGACGCCGACTCGCCGGTGGTCGGCAGACGGATCCGGGAGGTCACCTGGCCACAGCGCAGCGTGGTGACGAGCATCCGTCGCCGGGGCGAGGTGTTGGTACCTGACGGGGCAACCACGCTGGAGGCCGAGGACGAGTTGGTGGTCCTCACGGCCGATCCGGTCGCGCTCCGCAGGCTCGTCGTGGGCGACGTGACCGACGGGTGAGCCCCACCGTCGGGCCAGCGCGCGGTTGAGGTCCGCGTCCAACGTGCCGAGACATCAGGTGGAGGGGTCGATGCGCTCGCGCGGCCGCGGATGCTGCCAGCCGTCGTACCCGGAGACGCAGCAGCTGGCAGGGAGGGAGTCCGGGATGGTCGGATCGGTGTTCGAGAACGGCACGCGCGGTCTGTCGCAGATCCTGGCGGACGTCGGGACGGGACGGCTCCAGGTGCCCGGGTTCCGCGGCGGTTGGGAGTGGGACGACACCGAGGTCCGGGACGTGATCGCGAGCGTCGCCCTCGGCTATCCGATCGGCGTGGTGACGCTGCTCGAGGTCGGGGGCGAGCTCCGGTTCACGGCCCGCCCGGTGGACGGCGTGGACCGCGCCGCACCGTCGCCCGCGCACCTGATCCTCGATGGGCAGCAGCGGATCACCTCGTTGTTCCGGACGGTCGGGGCCGGCGCACCGGTTCGCCTGTCTGACGCCGGGCCACGGGATCCGGCCCGGTGGTTCCACCTGCACATCCCGACGATCCTCAGCCCCTCGCAGGAGCCGATCGGTGCGGTCCGGACCTTGCCGGCGGACGCGGTCCCACCCCCCGACGGCCACCGCGAGGTGCTCACGGGCGGGGCCGGCTGTGAGCGCGAGTTCCGCGACCACCTCTTCCCGCTCGCCCGGTGCTTCGAACACGAGGGGTGGCTCGCTGAGTACCAGCTGTACCACGGGTACGCGCCGGAGGTCCTGGCGCGCTGGCAGCGCTTCGAGGACGAGATCCTCGCGACGTTGCGGACCTACCAGCTGCCCGTCGTGACCCTGACCCGCGACGCGCCCCGGGAGGCCATCGTGGTCGCCGTGGAGAAGGTGCTCGGTGTCACGGATGCGCTCGACGCCGCCGACGTCGTCACCGCCACACTCGCCGCCGAGGACGAGGACTTCGACCTCGGGCAGGACCTGGAGCACCGCCACCGCCAGCTCATCGACCGGTCCGGACAGCCGGCCCGGCGGTCGGTGCTCGCCGAGGTCCCCGACACCGGGTTCCTGCAGGCGCTGGCGCTGGTCGCGACCCACGCCCGGCGGAAGGAGGAGCGCCTGTTCGGGCACGTCGACCCGACGGAGGTCGGCTGCACCCGCCGACACCTGTTGCGGTTGTCCAAGCGTGACCACGACCGCTGGGCCGACCGGGTCGTGGACGGGTTCGCCGCGGCGGCCCGGTTCCTGCACGAGGAGCACGTGTTCGACGCGCGGTTCGTGCCGTCGCCGCACCAGCTGATCCCGTTGGCCGCGTTGCTGACGGTGCTCGGCGAGCGCGCCGGGGAGGCTGATGCCCGTGCCAAGCTGCGGCGGTGGTTCTGGTGCGGCGTGTTCGGGGAGGGCTACCCGGCCGCGGACGAGGCGAGGTTCGCCGCCGACCTCGTGGAGGTGCTCGCCTGGATCGATGGGGGCACGCGGCTCCCGGCCTCGGTCCGCGAGGCGGCCCTCGCGCCCGAACGGCTCGTGCAGCTGCGGACCCGTAGCTCGGCCGCGTACCGCGGGTTCAACGCGCTGCTGCTGCGCGAGGGGGCCCGCGACTGGCGCACGGGGGAGACCGTGACCCTCGCGACCTACCAGGACCGGTCGGTCGACGTCCGGTACGTCTTCCCGCGGGCGTGGTGCCGGGACCAGGGCATCGACGACCGGCTCGCCACCTCCATCGTCAACAAGACACCACTGCCGTCCCGGACCGCGCGGCTGCTCGGCGACGCGGCACCGAGCCGCTACCTCGCCGCGCTCGCAGAGGTGACGGGCGCGGACGCCGCCGCGCTCGACGACCTCGTGACCACCCACCGGATCGACCCGGCGGCCCTGCGTCGGGACGACCTCACCGCCGTCGTCCACCACCGTGCGCGAGCCCTGCTCGACCTGGCCGAACGCGCCATGCGTGGTGAGCTGGTCGTGGTGGAGGGGACCACCGTCGAGGCGTCCGTGGCCGCGTAGGCGTCGCGACGTCCAGGGCGCGCCGCGCTGCGGCCGACAGGTCCGTCGGACGCGGTCCCGTCGTGTGGTGACCCTTGACCGTGGACAGGGCATCGCGGCTGGGTGATGCTGCAGCGAACCCGATCCGGAGGATGTCGATGGGGCCGGCGCTCGTCGCGGAGGGGATCGGCTACGACTACGACGGCACGCTCGCCGTCGACGACGTCTCCTTCGACCTGGCACGCGGTGAGGTGCTCGGCTTCCTCGGCCCGAACGGCGCCGGGAAGTCCACCACGATCAAGCTGCTCACCGGCCAGCTCGAGCCCCGGAGCGGGCGCATCTCGGTCCTCGGGATGGACATGCCCCGCCAGCGCGGTGAGATCCAGGCCCGGATCGGGGTGTGCTTCGAGGAGAAGAACGTCTACCCGAGCCTGACCGGCCGCGAGAACCTGGCCTTCTTCGCCCGGCTGTTCGGGCTGCACGACGTCGACCTCGACGAACTGCTCGCCCGCGTCGGGTTGGAGGAGCGCGGCCGCGACCGCGTCAACCGGTACTCGAAGGGGATGCGCCAGCGGCTGATGGTCGCCCGTACGCTGCTGAACGAGCCCGACGTGCTGTTCCTCGATGAACCCACCGACGGGCTCGATCCGGTGTCGGCGCGCACGATCCGCCAGCTGATCCGCGCCGAGGCAGATCGTGGCGCCGCGGTGCTGCTCACCACCCACGACATGTACGAGGCCGATCAGCTGTCGGACCGTGTGGCGTTCATCGACCGCGGGAAGGTGCTCGCGCTGGATCCGCCCGAGGAGCTGAAGCTCGCGCACGGCACGCGGTCGGTCCGGGTGCGGGTGCGTACCGGCGAGCAGATCGAGGAGCACGTGCTCCCGTTGGACGGTGACGGAGGCGCCGCCGAGCTGCAGGCGCTGGTCGAGGCCGGCAACGTGCTCACGATCCACACCGAGGAGGCGACGCTCGAGGACGTGTTCGTGGCCTTCGCCGGCCGGGGGCTGACGTGACCTCACGCGCGGGGGTGGTCCGGGCCTTCGTCGCGAAGGACCTGCGCATCCACGCCCGCGACCGGTTCTACGTCGTGGTCACGATCGTGGGGCTGGCCTTCTTCATCGGCGTGTTCTGGCTGCTGCCCGACACCGTCGACGAGACGCTCCACCTCGGCGTCCACCTGGAGGATGCCCCGGCCGAGGTGGCGGCCCTGCTCGACGCGGACGAGGACGAGGCCGGGCTGGCGGTGGAGGTGTTCCGCTCCAGCGCGGACCTCGAGGACGCCGTCCGCGACGGCGACCCGGTGGTCGCGGGCCTCGACCTCCCCGCGGGCTTCCTGGCGGCGCTCGCCACCGGGCAGGACGCCAGCGCGCGGATCGTGCTGCGCGCCGACGCCCCCGAGGAGCTCCGGCCCGCCCTGGCGGCGATGGTCCGCGAGCTGGCCTTCGCCGTGAGCGGGCAGCCGCCGCCCGTGACGGTCCCCGACCTCGATGAGGTGGTGGTCGGTGTCGACCGGGCCGGTGCGCAGCTGTCGCTGCGGGACCAGCTGCGGCCGGTGTTCGTGGTCATCGCCCTGTTCGTGGAGATGTTCGCGTTAGCGTCGCTGGTCGCCGGTGAGCTCCAGCTCCGCACGATCACCGCCGTGCTGACCACCCCGGCGAGGATCAGTGACGTGCTGGCCGCCAAGACCGTGGTGGGGACGCTGCTCGCGTTCTCGCAGGCGATGGTGCTGGTCGTGGCCACCGGCGCGCTGGTGCGTGGCCTGCCGCTGCTCGTGGTGGCGCTGCTGCTCGGCGGGATCCTGGTCACCGGTGTGGGGTTGATCGCCGGCTCGATCGGGCGCGACTTCATCGAGGTGGTGTTCTGGAGCCTGGTGGTCGGCCTGCCGGTGATGATCCCGGCGTTCGGTGCGCTGTTCCCGGGCAGCGTGTCGACGTGGATCCAGGTGCTTCCCGGTCACGGGCTGGTCCAGATCATGGTGGGCACGACCGCCCGCGGCGAGGGCTGGACCGAGGCCGCGCCGCACCTCGGCGCGCTCGCCGGGTGGTGCGTCGTCGTGTTCGCGCTGGGCGTCGCGATCCTGCAGCGCCGGGTGCGACGGCTGTGAGGAGGTGGCAGCGATGAGCGTGGCGCGGACGGCAACCCTGCTGGTGAAGGACCTCCGGCTCGGACCGCGCTCGCCGCTGGTGCTGTGGGCGCTCATCATCCCCGTCCTCATCACGCTGCTGATCCGCGGGGTGTTCGGGGGGCTGTTCGACATCCAGCCGCGGCTCGGCATCGTCGACCAGGGCGCGTCGGAGGTGGCCGCCGCCGCCCTCGCCCTCGACAGCATCGAGGTCACCCTCCTCGACGACCCGGCGGCGCTGCGCGACCAGGTGGAGGCGGACGACCTCGACGCGGGTCTGATCCTGCCGCCCGGCTTCGACGAGGCGGTCCGGGCCGGGGAGCGGCCCGACCTCGAGCTGTTCGTCGGCGGGGAGAGCTTCGCCTCGACCCGGATCCTCGTCGTCGTCACGACCCTGGACCTGATCCGCGGCGTGGAGGGCAGGAGCCCGCCCGTGGACGTCGAGGTCGTGACGGTGGGCGAGGAGCCGATCCCCTTCGACCTGCGCATGTTGCCGTTGATCGTGACCATGGCGGTGGCGCTCGCCGGGGTGATGATCCCGGCGGCGAGCCTGATCGAGGAGAAGGAGGCAGGCACGATCCTGGCGCTGCTGGTCACCCCGACCCGGGTCGGTGAGGTGCTGGCGGCCAAGGGGCTGCTCGGCGTGATCCTCGCGACGACGGCGGGCACGATCACCCTCGCGATCAACCGCGTGCTCGCGTACTCGCCGGCGGTGCTGCTGGTGTCGGTGTTCCTCGGCGCGATCATGATGGCCCAGGTCGGGCTCCTGCTCGGCAGTTGGGCGCGCGACACCAACACGATGTTCGCGGCGTGGAAGGGCGGCGGGCTCGTGCTGTTCTACCCGGTGGTGTTCTTCGTCTGGCCGGATCTGCCGACCTGGCCGGCCCGCTTCGGACCGACCTACTACTTCCTGTCGCCGGTCCACGAGGCGACCCTCGCGGCGGCGACCCTCGCCGACGTGTGGCTGGACCTCCTGATCGCCGGCGCGATCTGCGTCGCCCTGCTGCCCGCGACGGTGGTCGTCGGGCGCCGGATGGAGGGCCGGGTCAGACGCCGCCGGGCCGTCGAGACGCTGCAGGACGAGCTGGACGAGGCCCCACAGGAGCAGCCCGTGGCCTGAGCCGCGGCCCCGATCGCCGGTCAGCTCCCGGCGGTCCAGTAGCGCTCGACGCGGTCGACGAAGGCGCGGGGCGGCTCGGCGAAGCAGCGCCCGCCGAGGGTTCGGGACGCGGCGAGCAGCTCCCCGCGGCGGCGCTCCACCAGCGCCCCGAACGAGCCCACCACCTCGACGCCGCCGTAGCGGTCGGGATCGTCGCGGACCCGGGCCAGCAGCGCCGCCAGGTCGCGCTCGTGGCCGAGCATCTCGGTCAGACGGTGGACCTGCGCCGCCTGGACCCGGAGCACCGGTGGCCACGCGGCGCGGAGCAGCTGGAGGTGGTGCCAGTGGTACTTGGCCTGCTTGCGCCACTCGTGACGGGTCGCATCGCCGCCGTCGTCGACCGCGTCCGCCATGCGCTGGCGGGCTGCCCGGTAGGTGCGGTGCAGCCCGTCGCGGAGCACCGCGAACCCCTCACCGTGGAGCTCCCAGCCGGCGATCCTCGCCTGCACGTCCCGCAGGTCCGCCCGCACCGCGTCGCGCTGTGGCTCCCACGGGTCGGTGGCTTCGTCACGTCCCTCCAGCAGGCCCACACGGACCTCGACGAAGGCGTCGGCGGCGAGGTCGTCGCCGTGGTGGTCGACGAAGGCGTCGAAGGCCTCGACCGCCGCCGCCTGGTCACGGTCGGCGGACAGCCGGCGGGCCGCGTCGCGCAGGGCCGGGTTCTCGGTCCGGTGCACCTCCGGGGCGGCGCCACGCACCAGGCGGACCAGCGCACGCAGCTTCTTGCACCGCTTGCGCGTCTCGTGGGCGGCCTCGTGACGGTCCGGATCGTCGAGGTCGTGGGCCGCGCGGGTCAACTGCTCCACGGCGACCCGGCGGACCTCCGCGGCGACCGGCAGCCCCGGAGCCAGCCGGTAGGTCCACATCGCGGCCTCCTCGCTCACCGGCGCACCGACGGCACGCTCCGGTTGTAACCGATGGCGGATGGCGCTGCACGTCGAGCGACCCGACGTCGCCGGGCCGGAAGCCCGCTGGAACCCCGCCGGAAGCCCGTCGGACCCCTGCCGGAAGCCCCGTCCGACGGCGCGGCGCGGCGGTAGCATCGTTGACTACCCCACCAGGGAGGCCACGCCGCCATGTGCCTGGGCGTTCCCGGCCGGATCGTCGCGTTCGTCGACCTCCCGAGCCAGCGCGCGATCGCCGACGTCGACGGCGTCCGGCGCGAGATCTCCGTCGCCCTGCTGGGCGCGGACCCCGGCGACGGCAGCCCTCCGGTCACCCTCGGCGACGCCGTCGGCGACGAGGCGGTCGGCATCGGCGACTGGGTGCTGATCCACGTCGGGTTCGCGATGTCCCGCATCGACGAGGCCGAGGCCCACGAGACCCTGCGGGCGCTGAAGCGGTTCACCGACGCCTTCGACGCCGAGATGGAGGAGTTCGCGGCGGACGGCGAACTCGACCCCTTGCAGGTCCTCGGCCCGCCCCCGCCTCCGGTCCGTGCGGGACCCGGCTCGTGACCCTCGCGACGGACCTCCGCCGCCAGGAGGGCGACCTCGCCAGCGTCGCCCTCGCCCTGGCGCGGCGGTTCGACCTCGGGGCGACGCTGTGGTGTGTGGCCCCCGGCCGGCCCGACCACGCCCACCGATTGGCCGCGACCTTCGCCGACCCGGCCAGGGACGCGGCCCGATCCCTGCTGGCGGTCGCGCTGCCCGCCGGCGACCCGGTGGCCTCGGTGCGT
>SKNO01000039.1 GCA_007120465.1 Nitriliruptoraceae bacterium | reverse complement strand
GGCCGAGTTGCGCACCTTCATGGCACCGTTCCCCGATGCCACGGACATGTGGCGCAGCCCGGCAGCGCGCCTGCATGGCATGGAGGGGGTCGTGGGTTCAAATCCCATCCGGTCCACCCGAACAGAAGCCCCGCTCCGGCGGGGTTCTCTGCGGTCTGGGGCAGGACCGGTCCTTCCATGCCCTTTGCGACAGTCCTCTCCTTGGCCCTCGATCCGTCGCGGTGCCAGGTCGGGGCTGCAGCACCCTGGCCATCTGGCGTGGCCTCGCGTAGCGTCGGTCCGGTGGCGACGGACCCTGACACTCCGCGATCCCGGGTCGAGCATGCGTGCGCAACGATGGGCCGTGAACTCGTCGTCGAGCGCTGCGTCAGGCTCCTGGGTGGTGGGGAGGTGGACGAGCCCTTCCTCTTCGTACTGGGTGGTGATCCCGCGCGTGCTCTCGCCGCGCGCGGGATGCCGCCAGGGGAGGCGTACTGGCTGCGCGTGTGGGCCGCGCGTGGGCTGTTGTGGGCTGGCCCGGGTGACGAGGTCGATCAGTTGCGGGCCTCGCTTGCCGACGACGCGTGGCGTGTCCGCGAGATGATCTGCAAGGTGGTCGCTCGCCACCTCGTCGCGGACCTCCTGGATGACGTTGCCCGGCTCGACGCCGATCCGGTCCCTCGCGTACGGGCAGCCGCTCAGCGCGCCGTGATCCGCCTCGTCGATGAAGGGACCTGATCGGCTCCCTTCCTCCCTCCGTTGGACGGGCGGCCTCCGCCGTTCCGGGTGCTCGGGGTCCGGTCCGACCTCGCCCACCGTGAGCTCAGCGTCCGAAGCGGCCACCGCCGCGCTCGCGACGGATCCGCTCCAGCCGCCCCTCGAGGTCCGCCGCGCGTGCGTCGGTCAGTTCGCGGTCGACCCCGACGATGAGGCGCGCGAGGTCGAGCACCAGCCAGTCCCCCTCGCTCGCTCCCTCGGGCAGCGCCTCCATCGGCACGTGGAGCGGGTCCTCGGTCGGTCCGACGAGCAGCACCGCGGTGTCGCCATCGACGATCCGGTCGATGACGGCGCGGTCCATCGGGAGGTCATCCGGCACAGGCCACCCCCTCCTCCTCGATGTCGGCGAGCCGTCCGGCGGCGATCGTGCACCCGACCCCGTCGGTGGTGACGACGATGGTGCCGTGGACGTCGGTGCCGTAGGTGTCGACGCCAGCGGCCTCGAGTCGCCCGATCACCTCGGTGTGGGGGTGGCCGTACTGGTTGCCCGTCCCCGCCGAGTACACGGCCACCGCCGGTGCCACCGTCGCCAGGAACGGCGCGCTGGTGGACGTCCGCGAGCCGTGGTGCCCGAGCTGCAGCACCTGGGCCCGTAGGCGGTCGCCGGCGGTGTCGATCATCCGCCGCTCGGTCGCGGTCTCGGCGTCCCCGGTGAACAGGAACGTCACGTCGCCGTAGGTCACCGTGAAGCTCAGAGAGGCGTCGTGCAGGTCCGTCAGGTCGACGCCGACCGGCGGGTTGACCACGTCGAACACCAGGGGTCCGATCGCCGTGCGATCCCCGGCCCGGGGCTCCTCGTACGCCGCGTGGGACCGTTCCAGCGCGGCGACCGCTCGTTCGAAGGTCTGCGTCGTCGTGGTCGACCCCGACCACCACACCTCCGCGACGCCGACGGCGTCCAGCACCTGATCGAACTGGCCGAGGTGGTCGGCATGCGGATGGGTGACCACCACGAGATCGAGGTGCGTGACACCCTGGCCGCGCAGGTACGGCACGACGTCCGAGCGTTGCCAGTGGCCGGTATCGATCAGGACGGCGGCCTCGTCGTGGAGCAGCAGCGTGGCGTCGGCCTGCCCGACGTCGAGGAAGTGCACCTCGAGGTCGCCGGAGACCGCCGTCGTCGCGGAGCTCGTCGGCGGCTCGTCGTCCGTGCCGTCCCCGGGCGGATCGATCCCGTCCGGATCTTCCGGGTCCGGCGTGCCCTCCGCATCGGGAACCGCCTCCGCGTCGGGCACCGCCTCCGCGTCGTCGGGACCCTCCTCGGTCGGCAGCGCATCCGTCGGTTCCTCGGCGGCCGCACCCCGCTCCCCTGCCGACCCCGGCGCCAGCCAGGCTGCCGCCCACGCCGGCATCACCGCGACGAGCAGCACGACCGCGGCGACCAGTTGCCACGCCGCCCGCTGCGGTCGCGCCAGGAGCGCGAGGGCCCCCACCACCGGCCACAGCACCACCCACAGCGGCACCTGGACCCACAGCGGCCAGCCACGGAACCGCCTCCACAGCACGGCTGGCCCGGAGGCTGGCCGGCCACCGCCCGTTCCCCAACTCGAGGGAGGCCCGGGCGCTCCCGTCCCGTCCGGCGGTGGGACGGGTGGGCTCGCTCCCGCCATCACGCACCTCCTGCCGCCCGGGACCGCGGGCACGACCCTAGACGCGGCTGGCTCGGCGACGTCTCACGTCGGGAACGGCCGCTCGGCAGTGGGCAGACGATCACCGCTCAGGAGACGGTTCCACACCTGCTCGGCGTCGGGGGCGCCGGTCTGGGGATCGCGGGCGATGACCTCGCCGTTCCTCCACGGTCCTCCCACGGGTTCCAGCGTCAGCTGGGCGAGCCGCTCGCACGCCGCCAGTGCCCTGCGGGTGTCCTGATCGCGGAGCACACGCTCCAACGCGTCGATCACCTCCGGGGACTCCTCCCGCAGGATCTCCAGCGCGCGACGTTCGCCCGGGAAGTCGTGCCCTCGGGCGGTGAACCAGTGCTGCACGAGCCAGGCGGCCGCGGAGGACAGCAACAGCCGCGCCAGGAGCACATCCGCCCGCTTCGACGCGGCCTCGGCCTTGAGCAGGGCGTGGCGTGCGCCGTGTCGCATCCCCGCGACCGTGGCGGGCCCCGGCACACCGCGGTCGATGGCGGATCGCCGCAGCCGCTGCAGCAACGCCTCGACGCGACCGTCGGTGTCGCGCACGATCCGGCCCTCGAGCAAGACGCGCTCCCAGCCCACGAGCGCTCGTCTGGATCCAAGCTGCGACTCGGTCACGATGCCGAGGTCGACCGGGATCGCCCCGACCCATCCGTGGATCGTCCCGGTCCCGGGATCTGCCGCATCGAGGACGACCACGAGGTCGACGTCGCCGTTGGCATGCTCGTCCTCGTGGCGTCTCGAGCCGTACTCGACCACACCGACGACCTGCGGATGCTGGCCCAGGGCGACGATCAGGTCCCTGGGGGACGTCGGCTCCCTCGGTATGTCCATGCGTGGTCGCTCCTCTGCGATCCGTCGGAACCGGGGACCATCGACGGCAAGCCTGACACAGGCGACACCGGACGGTGCACCGTGCCCCGATCGCATGGTCGCGAGGGCACCGACAGCGCACGCGCTACCCCCCGGACCCTGGGCCGAACGCTGCCGAACTCAGGGGCGGCTCAGGGTGGCATCCCAGGGTCAGGTCCCCGGGACATCCCTGATGGCAGCCACACCGGTGCTCCGTAGCGTCGTCGACGGCCCACCGGGTCCACGCATCAGGGCCGCGTCAGCGCCCCGTCAGCGCGTGGTCGCACGGTGTTGGCCGCCACCTCCATCGCCCAGGCGATCCGCACCGACGTCACCGCGGGACCGGCCGCCACCTCGGTGGCCCCGGCTGCTGCCACCCCCACGACGGAGCTCATCCATGATGGACGCCACCGCCCCACCCATCCTCGCCGCCCGCGGCGTCACCAGGACCTACCGGACGGGCACCCACGAGGTCACCGCACTGCGCGGCGCCGACCTGGACGTGCACGCGGGCGAACTGGTCATGGTGATGGGGCCGTCGGGCAACGGCAAGACCACCTTGCTGAACTGCCTCTCCGGGCTGGACGACATCGATGACGGCACGGTCCACGTCGACGGGCAGGACCTGTTCGCGATGTCGGACCGTGCCCGCACCCGCCACCGCGCCGAGCGCATGGGCTTCGTGTTCCAGTCCTTCAACCTGATCCCGGTGCTCTCGGCCGAGGAGAACGTCGAACTCCCCCTGCTCGTCACCGGCACGGCACCGAAGGCGGCCCGCGAGCGCGCCCGCGAGATGCTCGCCCGCGTCGGGCTGCACGGGCGCAACACCCACCGTCCCAACGAGCTGTCCGGCGGCGAACAGCAACGCGTCACCGTGGCGCGGGCCCTCGTCGCGGAGCCAGCGATCGTCTGGGCCGACGAACCCACCGGCGCCCTCGACAGTCGCACCGCCGGCGGGATCATCGACCTGCTCCACGAGGTGCACGCCGCCGGCCAGACCCTGGTCGTGGTCACCCACGACGAGGCCCTCGGGCGGTCCGGCGAGCGCCTCATCCAGGTCCGCGACGGCCGGATCGTGCAGGACGGGACGCCTGCGACCGCCCCCGATCGGCACGAGGTGGCCGCGCCCACCCGCGAGGGCACACGATGACCGCCGTCGCGCTCCTGGGTGCGCTGGTCGCCGCCCTGCTCCTCCCGCTCGTCGTCAGCCTCGCTCGCAACCGCACCCTCGGCGTGCTGGCGCTCCGCAACCTGCGACGTCGCCCGGGTGAGGCGGCGCTGGTCGTCGCCGGCTCCCTGCTCGGCACGGCCATCATCACCTCCTCCCTGGTCGTCGGCGACATCGTCGACGGGTCGATCACCGACGTGGCCAGGACCCAGCTGGGACCGGTGGACGTCGAGGTGACCGTCGGAGACGGGACCGACGGGGCCGCCGTCGTCGCCGCGATCGACGACGCCGCGCTCCCAGCCGTGGAGGGCGTGCTGTCCGCCCGCCGCGCCGACGTCACGCTCGAGGCGCTCACCGACGGCGACCACGAGGCGCGTGCCCTGCCACGGACCCGCGTGGTCGAACTCGACCTCCCCTCCGCGCGACGGTTCGGGTCCGACCCGAGCATCACCGGCCTGGACGCCCTGACGTCGCAGGTGCTGGGCAGCGACGAGGTGCTCGTCAACGAGCGCACCGCCGACCGGCTGGCGGTCGCGCCGGGCGACACCCTGCGCCTGCACGCCTACGGCGCCACGATCGACCTCCGGGTCGCCGAGGTGGCGCCACAGGTCGGCCTCGGCGGGTACGGCGGCGCGATCGTTGCACCCGGGACCTTCGAGGCGCTGCGCAGCGACGGGGCGGAGGCGGCCGCACCACCGCGATCGCTCGTCCTCGTCTCGCTCACGGGTGGCGTGTTCGACACCGTCACGACGAGCGACATCGCGGTCCCACAGCTTCGGACGGCGCTCGCCGACCTGCCGGGTGTCGAGGTCGCGGCCGTCAAGGCGGTGCTGCTGGAGGACGCCGAGCGCGAGGGCCGCTCCCTCGCGGAGCTGTTCTCGACGATCGGCTCGTTCAGCGTGCTCGCCGGCATCCTGCTGCTGGTCAACCTGTTCGTGATGCTCGCGGAGGAACGCAAGACCGAACTCGGCATGCTGCGCGCCCTCGGGTTCACCCGCCGGCGGCTGACCCGGACCTTCGCGATCGAAGGGGCACTGTACGCGAGCCTCGCCGCCGTCTCCGGTGCCAGCCTCGGGGTCGGCATCGGCTGGATGGTCGCGTGGGCTGCCGGCACGATCTTCGGCATCGCCGACCAGGGCCTGACCTTCCACCTGGTCGTGGCACCCACGAGCCTGGCCGTCGGCGGACTGACCGGACTCGCGATCTCCCTCGCGACGATCTGGCTGACCAGTCTGCGCATCGCCCGACTGAACGTGATAGGTGCGATCCGCGATCTCCCCGAGCCACGGAACGCAGCGGTGTCACGCCGCAGCCTCGTGCTCGGCGCCGCCGGCCTGCTCGTCGGGGCTGGTGTCAGCGTGCTCGGCTACCGCGAGCAGGCGGCGATCCCGCTGTTGGGAGGCGTGCCGATCGCCGCCTTCGCGGCGACGCCGGTCCTACGCCGGCTGCTTCCCGAGCGCACCGCCCGCGCGCTACCCGCCGGCGCGGCACTCGCCTGGGGCGTCGGCGCGTTCTCGCTGTACCCCGAGGTGCTGGGCCAGGCCGACCTGCCGGTGTTCGTCGCCCAGGGCGTGGTGCTCACCGCCGGGGCCGTGTCGCTGGTGTCGACGCTGGACACGGTGTGGGCACGGGTCGTGCGTGTGTGGTCGTCGCGTGGCCGCGGACTGGCGACCCGCCTGGGCATCGCCTACCCGCTCGCGCGACGCTTCCGCACGTCGATGCTGCTCGGGATGTTCTCGCTGGTGATCTTCACCATGACCTTCATCGCGGCGATGTCGGCGGCGTTCACCGCGCAGGCCGACGCCTTCGCCGCCGACGCGCGGGGCGGCTTCGACCTGCTCGTGGACGCGAACCCGGCCAACCCCGTGACCGTCGAGGAACTGACCGCCCGCGACGACGTCGCCGCAGCAGCTGGCCTGGCGCGCACCGTCGCCCGCTTCGAGGCCGACTTCACGAACGAGCCGCGAGCGTGGCCGATCAGCGGGATCGACGCGGACCTGCCGGCGGGCGGTGCGCCGGCGCTGTCGAGCCGCGACGCGGCGTACCGCTCCGACCTGGAGGCCTACGAGGCGGTCCTGGAGGATGCGTCGCTGGCGATCGTGCCGGACACCTTCCTCCAGGACGGCCCCTCGCCGGACCGGGTACGGGTCGGTGACCGCTTCCACGTGCTGGACCCAGCGACCGGAGAACCCCGCGCCCTGACCGCGGCAGCGATCGCCAGCGCCGACTGGGTCTGGAACGGGGTGATGGTGTCCCGCGAGGTGACCACCGCACTGTTCGGCCCCCATGCGGTGGCAACCCGCCACTACCTTGCCGTCGCCGATGGGGTCGATCCCGACGCGCTGGCAGCAACGCTGGATGTGGAACTGCTCGCTCACGGCGCCGACGCCGCATCGTTCACGGGCATGATCGCCGACGGACTGCGGCAGCAGAACGCCTTCCTGCACCTGCTCCAGGCGTTCCTCGGACTCGGGCTGCTGGTCGGCATCGCCGGACTCGGCGTCGTGATGATCCGGGCGGTGCGGGAGCGTCGCCAGGAGATCGGCATGCTGCGCGCGACGGGGCTCCAGACGAGCCTCGTACGCTCGGTCTTCCTGTCGGAGGCCGGGCTCATCGCGGTGCAGGGGACGGTGATCGGTGCGGTGCTCGGACTGATCACCGCGCGGCAGGTGTTCCGCAGCACCGACGTGTTCGGTGAGGCCATGGACGGCTTCGCGGTCCCCTGGGTCGGCCTGGCCGTCATCGTCGTCCTGCCGTTGGTCGCCGCGCTCACGGCGACCGTCTGGCCGGCGACACGGGCGGCGTCGATCCGTCCAGCCGTGGCCCTGCGTATCGCCGAGTGACGTGGCGATGGGCCGCGGCGCTGCGCTCCTCGGCCCGCCGTTGCGCGGGACGCCCGCGGCTAACCTGCCCGCGATGGAGAGCGCGCCGATCGAGGTCGACGTCCTCGGCCCGCTGTCGGTCCGGGTCGAGGGTCAACCGGTCGCGCTCGGCACGCGGGCTCGCCGCCTGCTGCTGGCCATGCTGGTCCGACGGGACGGTGCCGCCACGGCCGACGCCCTGATCGACTCCGTGTGGCCCGACGGTCCACCGGCAGAGGCGCGCAACGCGCTGCAGGCCCAGGTGTCGCGGCTCCGACGCGCCCTCGGTGCCGCCGGCGGGTGCGTCGTGACCGATGCGGACGGGTACCGCCTGGCCCTACCCGGGGGCGCGGTGGACGCCGACCGGCTCGCGGCGGCGGTCGCGGACGCACAGGCCAACGGGCCCGACGCCGCCCCGGCCGCGGTCGCCGCACGGCTCGCGGAGGCGCTCACTACCTGGCGGGGTGACCCGCTGACCGAGGCGGCGGACGACCCGGAAGGGGTCGTCGAGGCACGGCGCCTGGAGGAACTCCACCGCGAGGCGATCGAACGGTACGCCGAGGCCACCCTGGCCGCCGGCGGCGGGTCCGAGCTGATCCCGATCCTGCGGCCCCACGCCGACGCCCACCCCGACCGGGAACGCCTGCACCGCGCCCTCGCCCACGCGCTGTACCGGGCCGGGCGGCAGGAGGAGGCGTTGACGCTCCTCACGACGTTGCAGCACCGGCTGCGCGACGAGCTCGGCCTCGATCCGGATCCCGCCACCACCGAGCTACACCGGCGGATCCTCGCGCACGACCCGGCACTGCGTGCGGTGCCGACATCGACGGCCGCCGGTGGCCGCGCACCGCCGCGTCCACGGACCAGCTTCGTCGGCCGTGAGCACGAGCTGGTCGAGGTGGCGGCGCAGCTGCGCCGCTCCCGCCTCGTGACGCTGACCGGCCCGGGCGGTACCGGCAAGACCCGGCTGGCCGTCGAGGTGGCGATCGAGCGGCGGCAGGCGGGCGGCGAGGTCGCGTTCGTCGAGCTCGCGACGGTGGGCGACGCCGCCGACGTCCTGGCCGCGGTCGCTGCGGGGGTGGGGACCCCGGCACCGGTCCCCGTCGGGCCCGGGGCCGGCGGGCCGGCATCCGAACGATCACTCGCCGAGCGGCTCACCGACCACCTCCGCAACCGGGAGCTGCTGGTGCTGCTCGACAACTGCGAGCACGTCATCGACGCCGCGGCGGCTGCGGCCGGGCTGCTGCTGGACGCCGCCGAGGGCGTGCGCGTCCTGGCCACCAGCCGCGAGCCGCTGCGGGTCCCCGGGGAGGTCCTGACGGCCGTCCCTCCCCTCGACGTGCCGGCCGCCACCGACCCGCTCGACCCCGCCGCGGCACGGCTGGTCGGCGCGGTCCGGCTGTTCCTCGATCGGGCACACGCCGCCGATCCCCGCCTCACCCTGGACCACCGCACGGTCGGGCACGTCGTGGAGATCTGCCGGCGGCTGGACGGCCTGCCGCTCGCGATCGAGCTCGCAGCGGCGCGGGTGGCCAGCCTGCCTGTCGACGTGCTGGCGACGCGGTTGTCGGACCGGTTCCGGCTGCTCACCACCGGCGATCGGACCGTCGAACGGCAACGCACCCTGGAGGCGGTCGTCGCCTGGAGCTACGACCTGCTCGAGACGCGGCAGCGGCGCCTCCTGGACCGCCTCGGCGTGTTCGAGGGCCACCCGACGCTCGACCTGGTCGAGCAGGTCTGCACGGGTCCCGAGGTGCCCACCGCCGAGGTGCTGCCGATCCTGTCCGAGCTCGCCGACCGTTCGCTGCTGGAACTGGTCGCCACCCCCGGTGGGGACACGCGGGTGCGGATGCTGGAGACGATCCGCGACTTCGCCCGCGCCCGGCTCGACGCCGACGACGCGGCGTCCCCCGTCCGGCGGCGCCACGCCGTCGCGATGGCCGACCGGGCAGGCGTGGCAACGATCGGGCTCCAGGGCCGTGAGCAGCTCCGGTGGCTGGAGCGGCTCGACCACGAACACGACGACCTGCGTCAGGCGCTGCGCCACCTGCTCGATCACGTCCCGGAGCGTGCCCTCGGGATGGCGAACGACCTCGCGTGGTACTGGTGGCTGACCGAGCACGTCGACGAGGGTCGCCGGTGGGTCCGGCGGGCGCTCGAGGTGGCGCCACCGGACACGCCAGCCCTCGCGCTCGCGTGGACCTGGGCGGCCTTCCTCGGGTACTTCGCACGCGACCCCGAGGACCGCATCGCGGCGGCCCTCCAGGAGGTCGACGCCACCCTCCAGGGACACGGTGACCGGCTCGGCGACGTCGACCGTGCCACCGTGCTGGGGTTGTCGGCGTACGTGCGGTTCGTGCGGGGACACGACCTGGAGGCCGCCCGATCGGCGATGTCCGCCGCGGCGGACGCGGCGCGGGCCGCCGGGAACCTGTGGGTGGAGAGCGCTGCCGAGTTCGCGCTCGCGGTGGCCGCCAGCGGCTCCGGCCGCCCCGAGGAGGCGGCCGCGCACGCTGGCCGGGCGCTCGCCCTGTCGGAGCGCACCGGTGACCGGTGGGCGCGGTTCCAGAGCCTGCAGCTGACCTCGCTGCTGCACACCCGCGAGGGTGACTACGCCGCGACACGACGGGACCTCGCCGCCGCGGCCGTGCTCGCCCAGGAGCTCGGGGCACGCGAGCAGGCCAGCGCGATGCGGTGCCAGCACGCCCTCGCGACGATGCTCGCCGGCGACCTGGAGCAGGCCCACGCCGAACTCGACGCGGTGCGTTCCGACGCCCCACCTGATGGTCCGGTGACCGCGCTCGTCGCGCACGGGCTCGGCCTGGTGGCACACCGCGCCGGCGACGAGCAGGCCGCGGTCCGCCACCACCGAGCGGCGGCCGACACCTTCCTCGCGGCGGACGCCTCCGAAGCCGC
>SKNO01000264.1 GCA_007120465.1 Nitriliruptoraceae bacterium | reverse complement strand
TGCGCGGCCGCCGACCGCGACGCCGGTGCCGACGCCGGCACGTGCCGCGCGGTGCTCGAGCGACTCGTGCCCGGCCTCGAGCCCGCCACCCACCCCCGGGACCTGTCCGAAGGGCAGCGCCTCGGGCTGGCGCTCGCGATCGTGCTGACCGCCCGTCCGCCCGTGCTGCTGCTCGACGAGCCGACCCGCGGGCTGGACTACGCCGCGAAGGCCCGCCTGGTGACCCTGCTGCGGGAGCTCGCCGGCGACGGGCACGCCATCGTGCTCGCCACCCACGACGTCGAACTCGCCGCGGCCGCCGCGTCGCGCACCGTCGTCCTCGCCGATGGGGAGGTGGTCGTGGACGGCCCGACGAGCGAGGTGGTCGTGGGCTCCCCCGCCTTCGCCCCACAGGTCGCAAAGGTCCTGGCACCACAGCCGTGGCTGACCGTCGAGCAGGTCGCCCGCCACCTCGAGGTGGCGACATGACCACCGCGGCGACACCCACCGTCACGGCCGGTCGGGACGGACCGACCACCCACACGGCCGGTGCGTTGCGCCTGCGGCCACGCGCCACCGTCGCGATGGTGCTGACCACCGCGATCGGCGTGGTCGCGTTCGGGTGGCCGCTGCTCGCCGCCCCCACCTCCCCCATCGCCCACGCGACCGATGCGCCGCTGCTGTTCGCCCTGCTGCTGCCGCTGCTGCTCGCCGTGGTGCTGGCCGAGCTGGCCGACGGCGGCATGGACGCCAAGACCGTCGCGATGCTCGGGGTGCTCAGCGCGGTCGGGGCCGCCCTGCGCCCGCTCGGGACCGGCGTCGCCGGGCTGGAACCGGTGTTCTTCCTGCTGGTGCTCGCTGGCCGTGCGTACGGCCCCGCCTTCGGGTTCGCGCTCGGGGCGACCACGCTGTTCGCCTCGGCGCTGACCACCGCCGGGGTCGGCCCGTGGCTGCCCTTCCAGATGCTGGCGGCAGCGTGGGTCGGGGCCGGTGCGGGGCTGCTCCCGCGCGGCCGCGGAACCGGCGGGGGATCGCGGGAACTGGTGCTGCTGGCCGGCTACGGCGCCGTGGTGGGACTGCTGTACGGGCTCGCCCTGAACCTGTCCTTCTGGCCCTTCACCCTCGGCGGCGACACCGCCATCTCCTTCGTGGCCGGCGATCCGGTGCTGGACAACCTGCGCCGGTTCATCGCCTTCAGCGCGGTGACCTCCCTCGGGTTCGACATCCCGCGGGCGCTGCTGACGGGGACGCTGGTGCTGGTGACGGGCCGCCCGATCCTCCGGGCGCTGCGCCGGACCGGCCGCCGGGCCGCCTTCGACGCACCGATCAGCTTCCCGGACCGTCCGGCTACCCGCGCAGGTGCGCCGGCGGACGCCCGATCGCGAGGTAGATGAGCGCCCCGATCACGGTGGTGAAGATGATGACGAGCACCCACACCAGCTTGTTGCCCGCACGGTAGTGGCTGTCGTGCGGGACCTTGATCGCGTCGACCAACGCCCAGACCCAGAACACCAGACCCAGGACCCACACCGCGACCACGATGAGGAAGAACGGGGCGAACAGCAGCTCCATCGCAGCAACCTCGAGGTGGTGACGACCGGACGCGGCTCGGCCACGACCCTAGCGATGCTCACGCGGCTCCGGACGCCGGTGCGGTGCTGACGACGCACCACCGGACCGGTTCCGGGCCCGGACGCCGAGGCGATGCAGCGACGCGACCGCGGCCTCCCCGAGCCTGAACAGCCCGTCCTCCAGGTCCCACAGGTCGATCGTGGTGAGCGCGCTACGCCGCGCCGACGCGGCCCAGGCCGAGGCGACCTCCCAGGGGTGCCCGGGGTCGTCGGGCCACGCGACCAGCGCCAGCGGGACCGGCAGCGCCGTCAGCTCGTCCGCGTCCGGTGCCTCAGCGCCATCCAGCGCGGTCAGGGCCGCGACCAGGCTCGCCGGGTCGTGCCGCCGGTAGTCGGTCAGCAGCGTCGAGCGCAGCCACGTGGGCAGCGCCGGTTCGACCTCCAGCCGCGCCACCACCGACCCGATCCCGTCCCGCGCGGCCTCGGCAGCGAGCACGGCGTGCGGTCCGCTCCCCCGCGTCGCGACCCCGGTCCACGCCGGCAGGCAGGCCAGCACCGCCTCGGCGACGACGGACCCACCGACGACCGCCCGCACCGCCGCGTGGCCGCCGAGCGACACGCCCCCGACCACCGCCACCTCGCCACCCGTGGCGTCGACCACTGCCGCCAGGTCCCCAGCATGGACGTCGAGGTGGTGGTCCGCGACGCGCGGGGCAGCACCCGAGCCGCCGTGGCCGCGGAGGTCGAAGGTGACCAGCCGCCACCCCGCCGTGACGAACGGGCCGGTGAAGGCGGCCTCGATGAACCGGGCCGAGGACCCGATGCCGTGGGCGACGACCACCGCCGGCGCGGTCGCGGACCCGAGCTCGACGACCGCGAGCTCGACGTCGCCGTGCGGGACGCGCCGCGTGCGCCGCTCCCACCCGTGGGGTGCTGCGGAGCCGGCGGGCGGGTCCTCACCGCCCGGTGACGGTTCGACGTCCTGGGTCACCGGACGGTGTCGAGCAGGTCGTCGAGCTGTGACGCGGTCAGCTGCCCGCGGTGGTGGGCGACGATCCGCCCGTCGGTGTCGAAGATCACCGTCGTCGGCATCCCGCGTGCCTCGATCGCGGCGGCGACGTCCCCGCCGACGTCGTACAGCGTCGGGAAGCGCACGTCCATCTCCGCGATGAACGCTTCCGCGTCGTCGCGCCGATCGAGGTGGTCGATGCCGAGGAACGCGATGTCGGGGTTGGCGTCGTACGCGTCGAGGAGCACCGGCAGCTCCTCACGGCACGGCGCGCACCAGCTGGCCAGGATGTTCATCAGCACCGGCCGCCCGTCGGCGTTCTCGCGGCGGATCCACGCCGCCGCCTCCTCCCACCCGCCGTCGACCAGCACGGCGTCACGGGGCGGGACGCTCGCCGGCTCGGGGACCCCGTCCACGCTGATCGCGTCGTCGGCGCAGCCAGCGATGACGGCCACCAGCAGCGCGGCCAGCAGCGTCCGCACAGCAGCGGGCACCGGACGGGTCATCCGCGCGAGGGCACGTCCGCGAGCACGTCCGCCGATGCGGCCAGGAACTCCTCGGTCTCCTCGGGGGTGCCGACCGTCACGCGGAACTGCTCGTCCATCCCGTAGGGCGGGAGGGTCCGGACGCCGACGCCACGCTGGCCGTAGGCCTCGACGATCGGGCCGGCGGCCGTGCCGCACTCGACCGTGAGGAAGTTGCCGAGACCGTCGGTGAACGGCACACCCAGCTCCCGGAGCCCGGCGGCCATGCGCGCCCGCCCCTCGAGGGTGCCGTCGATCGTGTGCCGCAGGTGCGCGGTGTCGCCGAGGCTGGCGACCGCGGCGGCCTGGGCCGCCGTCGTGACGTTGAAGCGGGGCCGGTAGACGTCGAGGGGGCCGACGACGTCCGCGGGGCCCACGACGTAACCGACCCGCATGCCCGCCAGCGCGTACGCCTTCGAGAAGGTCCGCAGCGACAGCACCCGCGGGTGCGCGACGTCCAACTCGCGGACAGGCTGGTAGCCGCGCTGCCCGGTCGCGAAGTGGTGGTAGGCCTCGTCCACCACGACCGTGACGTGCTCGGGCAGGCCGCGGATCAGCGCCGCCAACTCCTCCCCGGTCAGGTGTGTCCCGGTCGGGTTGCCGGGGTTGTCGATCACCACCATGCGCGTCCGCTCGGTGACGCGGGCCAGGAGCGCGTCGACGTCCCGGGCGTACCCGTCGTCCTCACCCTGCGCCGGCCCGCCGTCCTCCACCTCGACGTAGCTGGCACCGGCGTTCTTCGCGCCGAGCCGGTACACGATGAAGGAGTGGGCGTAGGCCAGCACCTCGTCGTCGGGACCGCACAGGTGCGGGATCAGGTCCATGAGCAGCGCGGCGGAGCCGTTCGCGACGGCGACCTGCTCGACGGCGACGTTCTCGTGCTCGGCCAGGGCGGTGCGCAGGGCGACGCTCTGGTCGTCCGGGTAGCGGTGCGACTCGGCGAGCGTGGCCTCGATCGCCTCGATCGCGGCGGGCGACGGTCCGAAGGGTGACTCGTTCGAGGACAGCCGCACCCGAGCCCCGACGGGTGGTCCGACGGTCTGCGACGCGATCGTTGCGCTCATCCCTGCCTCCTGTCCGACGTGGTGGTCCGGGCAGTATCGCGGGTCGGCTGTGGCGATGCCGAGGTGACGCGCACCGGTCCAGGCGAGCGGGGTGCTGGCCCGACGCTCCGCGTCCGGCTCGGCGACCGGGGGTCCGGTGGGTTACAGGTACAGGCCGGTCGCCCCGTCCCGTCGCCCGGACGCGACGGCGTGGATGTCGCGCTCGCGCACGATCAGGTAGGACTCGCCCTGCACGTCCACCTCGATCGCGTCCTCGGGGAGGTAGAGCACCTCGTCGCCCATCCCGATCTGGCGGACGTGCGGCCCCACCCCTAACGCCTCGCCCCAGATGCCCTTGCGGTCGATCGAGCGGGCCGTGGCGGGGATCAGGATCCCGCCCTTGCTCTTGCGCTCGGTCTCCTGGGGCGGCGCGACCAGTACCCGGTCCCCCAGCACGGCGACGCTGCGACGCACGGCCGCCAGCTGCGCGGGGTCCGTGGCGGAGGACCGCGCGGTGCTGCTCGATCCGTCGTCGGCGGTCTCCGCGGAGGCGTCGGGATCGACGGACGTCGACGGGACGACGTCCGGCTCGTCCTCGGGCAGGGGGGCGGGTTCGGGTGCGCTCATGGTCGAGCCAGCCTACCGGTGCGCCACACCCTCCCCGGCACCTGCCCGCAGCGGCGCAGTGTGAAGCCAGCCGGACGCTGGCGTCGCACACCCCTCACACTGCCCGCCGCGCGCGGGCCGCCACCGGAGCGTGCCGGTCAGGTGGGCCGCACGTAGGTGTGGGTGGCGATGTGCGGCGGGAGCGCCGCATCGCGCACGGAACCCGCCACCTCGATCCAGCCGTCGCGGCGCTGCTTGACCTCGGCGTCGCGCCCGGGGATGAAGCCGCATCCCTCGAGCAGTTGCAGCGCCTCGTCGTCCGCCTCCAGGGTCTCGGTGATGCGCACGACCCGCACCGGCCCGACGGGGGCCTCGTCGAGGCGGACCGCGTCCGACTGGTCCGGCCGGTTGCGCGAGCCCGGGATCGGGTTGCCGTGCGGGCACGTGCCCGGATCCTCGAGCAGTTCGATGAGCTGTGCCTCGACGTCCGCGGAGACCACGCCCTCCCAACGCTCGGCCTCGTGGTGCACCTTCCACCAGTCCAGGCCGATCACGTCCAGCAGCAGCCGCTCGGTGAGCCGGTGGCGGCGCACGGCGGTCACGGCCAGCTCCAGCCCGGCCTCGGTCAGCTCCAGCGGTCCCGTGGGCGAGACCAGCGCCCCACGGTCGTGCAGCTCGGCGACGACGGCGTCGGCCTCCTCGGCATCGATCGGGAGCAGCTCGACCAGGTCCTCGACCGTGCAGGTCTCACCACGATCCCGCCGATCGAGCAGCACCTCGAGGGTCTCGGTGACGGCGTTCGGGTCGACGCGCGGGCGAGTGTCGGACACGTGGGGCTCCGCGGCGTCTCGGGGATAGCGTTCGCGGGGGAAGGAAGGGTAGCCTAACCAACGAAGCCCCCGACCCGCGAGGCGCCATCTCCGACCCACGAGGCCACCACGTGACCGCAGCGCACCACCCCACCGCGCCCCCGGCGCTCGTCGGCGTCGGGCTGCGCAAGCGTTTCGGGGACACCGTCGCCGTCGACGGTGTGGACCTCGAGGTGCCCCGCGGCAGCCTCACCGCGCTGCTCGGCCCCTCGGGGTGCGGCAAGACGACCGTCCTGCGCATGATCGCCGGGCTGCTCACCCCCGACGCCGGGACGATCGAGATCGACGGGCGCACCGTCACGGGGCCGGACGTCTCGGTCCCGCCCGAGCGGCGCAACGTCGGCCTGGTGTTCCAGGACTACGCCCTGTTCCCGCACCTCAGCGTCGGCCGCAACGTGGCCTACGGGCTGACCGGGCGGTCGCGTCGTGAGCGCCGCGCCCGGGTGCAGCAGGTGCTCGAACTGGTCGGCCTCGGCGGGCTCTCCCACCGCCTGCCGACGGCGCTGTCCGGCGGCCAGCAGCAGCGGGTCGCGCTGGCCCGGGCTCTGGCACCCGCCCCGGACCTGATCCTGCTCGACGAGCCCTTCTCCAACCTCGACGCCGCGCTGCGAGCGAGCGTCCGGGAGGAGGTCCGTGCGATCCTCCGCGCCGCCGAGGCGACCGCGATCTTCGTCACCCACGACCAGGAGGAGGCGCTGTCGCTGACCGACCGGGTCGCGGTGATGCACGAGGGGCGCCTGCACCAGCTCGCCGACCCGCAGACCCTCTACACCCAGCCGGCCACCCGGTTCGTCGCCGAGTTCGTCGGCGAAGCGGACGTGCTGCCCGCCACGCGTGCCGGCCGCTACCTCGTCGACACGCCGATCGGACGGCTCCCGACGGCCGCGCCGGTCGGCTCCGCCGAGGTGGCGGTGGTGATCCGGCCCGAGGCGCTCCGCCTGCGCGCCGCCGCGGACGGCGCGGGCACCGTGGTCGGGATCTCCTACTTCGGTCACGATCAGCTCGTCCAGGTCGAGCTCGACGACGGGCGGGTGCTGCGCGCCCGGCGCGGCCCCCGCCTCGATCTGGAGCGGGGTACCCGGGTATCGCTGACGGTCGACGGGCCGGTGGTCGCCTTCGACCACGACGGTGACGGACCCGGTGAGCCCGCCGAGCCCGCCGAGCCCGCCTCCGCGGTCGACGCACCCGACCGGCTCGCCGCCGTCGGCTGACCGCGCGGCGACCGCCGGTCAGCCCACCTCGCGCCGCTCGCGGACCATCGCCACCGCCAGCGGCACCGAGCCCAGCACGATCAGCAGCATCGCTGGGATGGCCGCGCGGGTGAAGAACGCCTCCTCCGTCGCGGACCACACCCGCACCGCCAGCGTGTCGAACCCCGTGGGCGCCAGCAGCAGCGTCGCCGGCAGCTCCTTCAGGACCGTCAGGAACACCAGCGCGCCACCGGCCAGCGCACCGCGACGGGCGAGCGGCAGCGTGATGCGGCGGAGCACCGCCAGCCGTGCGGAGCCCAGGGTGCGCGCCGCCGCCTCCACGTTGCCCTGGACCTGGAGCAGCGAGGCGCGGATCGCCCCGATCGCCTGCGGCACGAACAGCACCACGTAGGCGAAGATCAGCATCGCGAGGGTCTGGTAGAGCGGGGTCGCGACACGGATCCCGATGAACACCAGCGCGAGGGCGACGACGATGCCGGGCAGGGCGTAGCCGGTGAACGACGCACGCTCGGCCAGACGGGCGACCCGCGACCGGCTGCGTGCCGACCAGATCGCGACGGGCAGCGCCGCGAGCACCGCCGCCACCGCCCCCAGCGCGGCGACCAGCAGGCTGCGCCCCGCCGCCCCGAGGGCGACGTCGACGGCCTCCCCCGCCGCCACCCCGCGGACCAACCAGTAGGCGATCACCGTGACCGGGATCACCAGCCCGAGCAGCACCACCGTCGAGGTCAGCATGGCGGCCGGGACGCGCCACCGACCGAGGGGAACCCGCGGTGGCGGGCGGCCCGGCCCGCGCAACCCGAACTGCCCGCCGCGGTCCTTCGCGACCCGAGCCTCGGCGACGACGAAGATGACCGTGAGCACCACCAGCATCAGCCCGAGGAGCGCCGCGGGTGCACGATCGAAGGCGGTGCGGTACTGCAGGTACAGCGCGCGGGTGAAGGTCGAGTAGCGCAGGATCGACACCGCCCCGAAGTCGCTCAGCACGTACAGCGTCACCAGCAGCCCACCGGCAGCCGCGGCGGGCCGCAGCTGCGGCAGGGTGACGCGGAAGAAGGTCGCCGCCGGCCCGCGCCCGAGGGAACGCGACGCGTCCTCCAGGGACGGGTCCAACCCGCGCAGGGCCGCCTGGACGGTGAGCAGCACGTAGGGGAAGGTGAACAGGGTGAGCGCGATGAACGCGCCGCCGAACCCGTACGGCGATGGCGGCCGCCACCCGATCCAGCTCTCGATCAACCCGCCGGGGGCCAGCGCCCCGACCAGCGTGAAGGCGCCCACGTAGGTGGGGATCACCAGCGGCAGGGCCGTCGCCACGGCGAAGAACCGCCGGGCGGGCAGGTCCGTGCGGGTGGTCAACCAGGCGATCGGCACCCCGAGCAGCAGGCTGGCGCCGGTGACGCTGCCCGCCAGCAGCAGGGTGCGACCCGCGAGGCGGAGGGTCGCCCCGTCGGTGACGATCGCGACGATCCGTGCGAGCGGCAGTTCGGCGGCAGCGATCACGAGGTAGACGGCCGGGAGCAGCATCGCCCCCGCGACCATCAGTGCCGGCAGCCACACCAGCGGATGGGTCCCCACGACGGCGCGCGGCCCCCGCGCCGGGGCGGGGGCCTCGGGCGGCTCGCGCAGCGGCTCGGCCACCCCGGGGGAGAGCAGGGGACGACGCTCCATGCCGGTGACGGTACCCGCCGGTCCGGACGCGGCCGCGGTGGGCGGGGGCGGCGCGTGCCGCCCGCGCCTCACTCGAACGCGCCGACCTCGGTGAGCAGCTCGAGGGTGCCCTGCAGATCCTCGAGTCGGCTGAGGTCGACCTGTGGCGGATCGAGGCTCTCGAGGGATGGCAGCTCGGGCGAGTCGATGCCACGGACCAGGGGGAACTCCAGGGCGTCGGTCTCCTGGGCGAAGAAGCTCTGCACCGGCTCGTCCAGGAGGAAGCGCACCAGCTCCTCGGCCGCCTCCTGTCGGTCGCTGGTGGCGAGGATCCCGACGCCGGCGATGTTGACCAGGCCGCCGATGTCACCGGGCAGGTAGGCGTTGGCCACGTTGAGCTCGGGATCCTCGGCGAGGAAGCGGTACAGGTAGTAGTGGTTGACCAGCGCCAGGTCCGCCTCCCCGCGGGCGACCCCCTCCAGCGCGCCGGTGTTGTTGCTGAACACGACCGGGTCGTTCGCGAGCATGTCCTCGAGCCAGCGTCGGGTCGTGTCCTCCCCCTCGGTGATCCGCATCGCGGTCACGAAGGCCTGGAAGGAGCCGTTGGTGGGCGCCCACCCGACGCGTCCACGCCACCGCGCGTCGGTCAGGTCGAACACCGACCCGGGGATCTCCTCGGCCGACAGGACGTCGGTGTTGTAGGCGAGGACCCGCACCCGGCCGGTCACGCCGGTCCAGACCCCGGAGGGCGCCCGGAGGTTCGGGTCGACGAGGTCGAGGACGTCGTCGGGCAGGGTGGTGAGCCGGCCGGCCGCCTCGAGCGCCCCCAGCGCGCCGGCGTCCTGGGCGAAGTACAGGTCCGCCGGGCTCGCGTCACCCTCCTCGAGGATCGTGGCGGCCAGCTCGGCGGTGTCGCCGTAGCGGACCTGGACCTCGATCCCCGTCGCGGCGGTGAAGTCCTCGAACACCCAGCCGACGAGCTCCTGGTTCCGGCCGGAGTACACCGTGAGCGGCCCGTCGTCTGCTGCATCGCCGTCGCCACAGGCGGAGAGCAGCAGCGCGAGCACGGCCACCAGGGCGAGCGGTCCGCGGCGGAGCCAGCGGGAGGATGGCATGGCGAACTCCAACGATCGGGAGCGAGCAGGTGTCCGCGCCGATCGGGCGACGGCCTGGCCCGACGTCGAGATCCGGAAGGGCATCGACGTCGCAGCAGGAACTTAGGTTAGCCTAACCACAGACTCGCTGCCAGCGGATCCGACGGCCGAGGTGGCACGGCCGCGTGGCCGCCTCCGCACGGCGCGGGTGCCGGCCACCGCGGCCGTCGGTTCAGGTCGCGAGCGACGCCAGCGCCTGGTTGAACCGCTCGCAGGGCCGCATCGCGGCCTCGACCTTGGCCCGATCCGGGCGGTAGTAGCCACCGATGTCGACCGGCGGACCCTGCACGGCGTTGAGCTCGTCGATGATCGCCTGCTCGTTCGCGACCAGCTCCTCGGCCAGGGGTGCGAAGATGCGGGCCGCCTCCGGATCGACGTCCTGCGCGGCCAGCTCCTGTGCCCAGTAGGAGGCGAGGTAGTAGGTGCTGCCGCGGTTGTCCAGCTCCCCGACCTTGCGGGACGGCGACCGGCCCTCCTCGAGGAAGCGGGCGGTAGCGCGGTCGAGGGCATCGCCGAGCAGCTTCGCGCGCGGGTTGTCGAAGGCCTTGGCGAGGTGCTGGAAGGACGCGGCCAACGCCAGGTACTCGCCGAGCGAGTCCCACCGCAGGTGGTTCTCCTTCACGAACTGCT
>SKNO01000078.1 GCA_007120465.1 Nitriliruptoraceae bacterium | reverse complement strand
GGTCTAGTCCGGTCCCCGGTCACCGACAACCATGGGCGCTGCACAGCGCACAGATGCATCTGCCCTGCGCCCAGTTCCGGTCTCGCCTATTCCCCGCGTGCGAGGAGACACGTCGTTTGATCTCCTCCCTGAACGCTTCGAGCGGGTCCGTGTGAAGCGCCCAAGGCTGATCGGCGAGTGCGGGCGCGGCCTCATTCGCTCTCATGGCGTACGGTTTCCACGCGCCTGGGTCGAGGGACGCGGCGGCGCCCTGGATCATCTCGAGATGTTCGCCGAGCAGACGGCTGGATGCTGACTGAGCACAGGTTGCGTCGGTTCACCGAGTTGCGATCTGCCCCTCAATCACCTCGATCTCGACGGGGAGGCATGGTCCTGCGTCGCCGATGTCGAGAGTCTGCAGTTGACCCCGTGGCACCATGAGAAGGGCACCGCCGTGCTGACGTTCGAGCACGCCGGCTCACCGTCGACGGACGCCGCGCAGGCGGCGGACGAACCGGCGTAGCGGCCGGCTGGCGACGATGACGACCTCGAGCGCGGGATGTGAACGCAGGTGCTCGTACGCCTCGCGGTAGCGGGTGGCCTCGTCCTCGGACGCCCGCAGATCCTCCCGAGTGCGGCGGAGGGCGGCATCCCGTTCGACGAGGGCCTGGTGCAGGTCTATGACGGTGCGCTGCGGGTGTCCGACGGCGCTGCGCACGTCCGTCGCGGCCGCCCCGCTGACGGTCCTCAGCAGCCACATCGGTGAGCTGGCCTGCAGGCCGAAGGTTCGGACGGCCTGCTCACCGACGAGGTCCCGAGCCTCGATGCGGGTCCCGGCGAGTCCGGCCGCGGTGAGCCGCTGCTCGAGGTCGTGGCCGTAGCGCCGGACGTGATCCTCCTGCCCGAAACGACGGACACGCTCGTCCGGCGGGGCGGAGGGATCCTCGTCGGTCGGCTCGTTCCGCCGGTACGGGACCTGGACGATGCTCAAGCCACCCGGTCGCAACACCCGGGCAAGCTCGCACATCGCGGCGCCATCGTCGGGGATGTGCTCGAGGACGTGGAAGCACACGATCAGGTCGAAGGTTGCATCCGGGAAGGGGAGCGCCGTCAGGGACGCCTCCACGTCAACCTCGCGGCCGTCGGCGGCGGGGTTCCGATCCATCCGGACGTAGCGCCCAGGTGCCATCCGCGCGATGCGCTCGGTCACGTAGGGGCTCGGGGCGATGTCGAGCACGGTGCCGGTTCGGGTCACGAGCGGTGCAAGTCCGTCGAGGAGGACGGCGAGGTAGCGGTGTCGCTCCAACGCTCCGCACCGCGGACAGCGGGCGCGTTGGCGTCGCCCGCGATGGCCACCCGGGCGGAACCGGTCGACGACCTGGTTGCAGGCGGGGCAGTAGGCGCTGAACGGATCCAGCAGGAGCCTCCTCCTGTGGTGCCACGCACCCTAGCCGTGGGGTTCCCCACACCAGGCGGGAGCGCTGCCCGTGCGGTCACCGACGCTGCATGACCGTCACGCGAGCTCCTCCTCCTTGGTGCTGAGGCGGACCTGGTCCGGGTTGCGGTCGCGGAGTGCGGTCAACTCCTCGTCGCGCAGCAGGTAGCGCTCGTCCCTCCGGAGGTGCAGTTCAAGATCGAACCCCTGGTCGGGGATCAGCCAACCCGGCCCGTAGACCTGTTCCAGGACGTCCTCGGCGTTCCCGGGGACGGGGACGAGCCGGTCGCCCATCGCAGACCGGCGCGGGGAGCGGAACCGCTCGATGTCGGTCACCGGGTCGTACCGCCACCCGTAGGACATCCCGAGCTCGCCCCGTTCGTTGACCCACGCGAAGTTCAGGTCGAGGAACACCTCGTCGTTGTGGGTGCGCCTGATCATCGCGCTGTAGGGCTCGAGGGTGAGGTGGTACCCGGTGTCGAGCAGCCGCTCGCACAGCTCGACGAACTCCCGCCGAACGGCATCCGGGTCGCCCTGCTCCGACAGGTAGCCCATGTCGAAACCGCCGATGTCGTGGGCCAGGAAGTCATGCTCCCGGACGGCGCCGAGCAGGTTGCCGTAGAACGGGTAGCACGGGCCGGGCAGGATGCGCCGGAGGTGGTCGGAGGCCTCGTCGAACAGGTCCAGCGTCCGCGCCTTGCGGGCAGGCGTGTTGCCGGGGCGCAGGCGCCCGAACTTGGTGAAGGTGTGTCCGGCGGCGATGCGCCGCAGGAGCTCGGGCGCACGGCTGGGTGTTCCTGTCTGGACCCGGAGCTGCACACCACCCTCCCCGAACCGGATCGCTCCCTGCGGCGTCCGCAGCTCCAGCACGTCTCCGTCACCGAGGAACTCCGCCAACTGGTCGCAGGCGAGGGAGAACCGGCCTTCGTCGGCATCCGTGCCCGACGGTTGGGCCGCGGTCGTCGCCACCTCGACGCCGTTGACGGTCAGGGCGACCTTCTGGCCTCGGGTGCCGTCGGAGCGCACCGACCCGGTGATCGGCCCCTCGTGGGCGTCCAGGAAGCCGAGGGAGGTCGTGCGTCCCACCGGTGTCTCGGCCGGTCCGTCGATCGACTCGATCGAGCGCGGCCAGTCGATCGTGAGCCCGCGGACGCTGTGGTAGATCTCGACGAGTCGAGCATCCTTCGGCCAGTGACCCAGCCCGGTCGCGGCGACGGTCAGCGACTCCGCCGGACGGCCGAGCTGGCGGAGCGCACGCGCGACGCGGGTGAAGGTGATCGCGCTCGCGTGGTCGGTCGAGCGCAGTTCCCGCCAGCGCTCGACACATCCCTCCCAGTCCCGTCGGAGCGAGAGCAGCTCGACCTGACTGGTCACGAGCCGCTGGTCGCCCGGTGATCGCTCCAGCCCGGCGAGCAGCGCCTGCTCCGCGGACCAGAGCCTCCCCTCGGTGCGGAAGGTTCGCTCGAGCGTGAGCCAGACCTGGTGTTCGCCGGGTTGGGGTTCGCCGAGGAGGTGGATCATCTGACCGATGGCCACGGTGGCATCCGCCTGGCCGGTGATCCGCTCAGCCCGCCGGACCGCGGTCGACAGCCGGTCCTGGGGCCACAGCAGCCGCAGCACCGCGCGGCTCGGCTGCCCATCTCGCCAGAGTTGCCTGGAGGCACCGAGGTGGCCTCGGACGCGGCCGATCCAGCGGAGCACACGCCGTCGCCCCGCAAGGGCCCACCGGCGCACGGAGGTGCGGGTCCGGACGATCGGACGTCGCACACGCCAGTACGTGCGCTTGAGGTTGCTCAGCAGCGACGACGGGATGTCGGCTGGTGCGAGCAGCCACACGATCGGGTCGAGGACCTTCGCCCGGAACCGGGTGAGCGCAGCCTGCACCCGTTGCCCGTTGTGTTCCTGGAACCGGGCGACGAGCAGGTGGCGCTTGCGTCGGCCCTCGAGCGTGAACCGCCGGCCGTACCGGCGGTACACCGGGTCGTGCTTCAGGCGGATCACCTCGTTGGCGGTGGCGATCTCCTCAGAGGAGCGTCCGATGTCGGTCTTCAGGTAGGTGCACAGGGGGGTGTCCGCCTCGGTGCGGATCACGCGGCCACCGCCGGTGAGGAACCGGATGAAGAACTCGAAGTCCTGCCGCCGTGGGAGACGTTCATCGAACCCCCCGGCGTCGCGGAAGACCTGCGCACGTCCGAGCATCGCCCACAGGTAGGGGTGGAGGCTGCCGGTGAGCGCGTTGCGGAGCTGGTCGCCCTCGACCTGGGGCACCTTGACACGCTCCTGACCGCGGTCGTGGTAGATCCAGCGGAACGGGGTCGTACAGATCAGCGGCTGCACCCCGGTCGGATCCTCCGCCTGCAGCGCCGCCATCTGGAGCTCGAGCTTGCGGGGGTGCCAGAGATCGTCGGAGTCGATCCACGCCAGGTAGTCGTCACCGGCCTCCTCGAGGATGCGGTTGCGTGCCATCGGTCGACCCAGGTTCCGCGGATGGGTGACGACCTCGATGTTCGGGTGGCGGCCCGAGAACTCTGCGATCACCGCCGGGGTCTCGTCGGTGCTGCCGTCGTCGATGATGAGCAGCCGTAGCGGGCCCGGCCAGCTCTGCGCGAGGACCGTGGGGACGCTGTTCCGCAGGCTGTCGGGATCGTTGTAGACCGGCAGCCCGACGGTGATCGACGTGCTCCGGTCCGGCATCCGTGCTGCTCCTTGCGGGTGTCCTTCCCCGCCTGGATCGAGGGGCGGCGCCCTCCGTCCGATCGTCGTGACCAGCGTCCCACGCTACCAGCCGGTGCGGCAGGCTCCGCCGAGCCGGTCGACAGGGAGTGGCCGGGCGGGAAGTAGGCTGCGCCCCGGCGGGTCCAGGGCGATCGCGAGCACGAGGAGCACCGGTTGGCGTCGACGAGGTGGCCGCACGTCAGCTGCGTCATCCCCGTGCGGAACGACGCAGACGCGCTGCCCCGCGCGGTCGACTCGATCCTCGGGCAGGGGTACCCCGGGGAGCTGACGGTGGCGATGGCGGTGGCGCCCTCGCAGGACGGCTCTGCGGAGGTTGCGGAGGAGCTCGCACGCTCGGACGAGCGCATCGAGGTGGTCCCGAACCCGTCGGGTGGGACCGCGTCCGGGCTCAACGCCGCGATCGCAGCCACCACCGGCGAGGTGATCGCGCGGGTCGATGCGCGTTCGCAGCTTGGCGAGGGGTACCTGACGCGCGCGGTTCGCCTGCTCAACGAGGTGGGAGCGGTGAACGTCGGCGGCGTCCAGGCGGCGGAAGGCCGCACCGAGTTCACGCGCGCGGTCGCCGCGGCTATGCGCAGCCGGTTCGGTGCGGGGGACTCCCGCTTCCACGTCGGCGGGAAGCCGGGCCCGGTCGACACGGTGTACCTCGGCGTCTTCCGCCGGGATGCCCTGGAGGCGGCCGGCGGGTTCGACGAGTCGCTCGTGAGGAACCAGGACTACGAGCTCAACATCCGCCTGCGCCAGCAAGGGGGGACGATCTACTTCGACCCCGGACTGACGGTGACCTACGAACCTCGTTCGACGCTCCGGGGGCTCGCGCGACAGTACCTCGAGTACGGCATGTGGAAGCGTGAGGTGGTGCGTCGGCACCCGGGCTCGCTGCGCTGGCGTCAGGTCATCCCGCCCGTGGCGGTGCTGGCGAACCTCACCGGACTCGCGTTAGGGATCACCACCCGGAAGCGGCACGCGCTGCTGGTCCCGCTGGCGTACGTGATGGCGACCGTCGTCGCCTCGCTCCACACGGGTCGTCACGCCCCGCCGGGGGTCACGGTCCGGTTGCCCCTCGTGTACGCCACCATGCACCACGCGTGGGGTGTCGGGATGCTCATCGGCCCGCGGTGACCCGGCCCGGCACGGTGACCGGCGGGTCGACCGCCGGGATCCGCCGACCGGTGTTCATCGGGTGAGCCGGCCGACGGAGCGCGGCTCGTCCTGGCGCTCAGTGTCGGAGGCTGGTGAGCAGTCGGACCAGCCCGTCGGTGTCGAAGGCCACCGGGTTGTTGCCCAAGCGCTCGGTGTTGACCGTGGCGGCCAGTTGGCGCAGGTCCTCGCCGGCGTCGATCCCGAGCGCACCGAGCCGGGTCTCGAGCCCGAGGCGGTCGAGCAGGTCCTCGAAGGAGCGACGCGCGGCGGTCGGATCGGACGTGCCGAACAGGCCGAGAACAGCCGCGAGGGTACGGGCGTGGTCCTCGGGAGAGATCGCGGGCTGCAGGTGTCGCGGGGGTGCGGTGGCGTGGGCTTCGATGAAGGCACCGAGCGTGAGGGCGACGGCATGTCCGTGGCTGAGCCCATGGCGCTTGGTGATCCCGTAGGACAGCGCGTGGGCGGCGGTGGTCTTCGAGATGTCGATCGCCCGACCTGCGAGGTGGCTGCCGATCGCCATCGCTCGAGCCGACCGGTCGTCGGGACCATCGACGAAGGTCTCGATGGCCGGGAGGAGCAGCCGCAGGGCGTGACGTGCGAAGCGGCGGCTACGGTCGGTCGCGGCGACCGACCACAGGCTCTCGATCGCCTGGGTGACCGCGTCGATACCGGACGTCGCGCGCTGGTACCGGCTGCCGCTCAGCGTGAGCGCCGGGTCGAGCACGATGGCGTCGGGACGCATCGCCGGACCGGTGATCGAGTGCTTCTCCTCCCCGACGTAGACGACGGCGAAGTGGGTCGCCTCCGCGCCGGAGCCGCTGGTCGTCGGTGCGAGGACCAGGTGAGCGGTGCGCCGCTCGGCCGGTCGGCCGGCCTCGATCGCCGGGACGACCTGGTCGGGTGCCACGTCGTGGTAGCCGACGAGCAGCTTCGCCATGTCCAGCGCGCTCCCGCCGCCGATCCCCAGGACGAGGTCCGGTCGGTGGTCCTGGAGGAGTGCCACGCCTGCGGCGAGGTCGGCGCTGTCGGTGTTCGGCCGGAACGCGCTCCACCGGCGGACGGCCGCGACCTGCTCGAGTTCCGGCAGCATCCGGTCGGCACCTGACGCCTCGAAGGACGTCCGGCCGCACACGAGCAGGACCCGCTGTGCGCCCATCCGGCCGACGATCGCGGGGACCTGGTCGATCGCTCCTGGACCGTACTCGACGATCGGCGCGGCGGATCGTCCCGGCACGGGCAGGGACGCTGCCGTCATCTGATCGCATCCATGAAGGTGCGCTTGCTCTCGGCGGGCGTGCGGGTCGGGCGGCCGATGCCCGGTCGGTTGCCGGGACGGACGCGGAGCTCCAGCAGGGCGGGCCCACCCGAGCCGCGCATGTCGGCGACGGCTGCCGGCAGGTCCGCGAGGTCGCTGAGGCGTGCGGCCGATCGGTACCCGGCGGCTCGCGCGATCGCGGGGATGTCGACGACGCCGATCGATGTCGGTTGACCGCCGACGCTGTCATGGACCCCGTTGTTGAACACGACGTGGAGGTAGTTGCGTGGCGCGTGGTCCGCAATCACGGCGAGACCACCGAGGTGCATGAGCAACGCCCCGTCGCCGTCGAAGCACCAGACCTCGCGTTCTGGTTCCCGCTTGGCGATGCCGAGCGCGATGGCGCTGGCGTGCCCCATCCCGCCGACGGTGAGGAAGTCCCGTGCGCCGCTCCGCCCCGTCGTCTCGCGATGCTCGAAGAGCTCCCGGCTGAGCATGCCGGTGGTCGACACGACGATGGCGTCATCCCCGACCGCTTCGGCCAGGCGCTGGAGTGCCTCCTCGCGGCTCGACAGGTCGGGTGTGTCCGGTTGGGAGGTCGGGGCGGCAGAGGGGGAGAAGGCGTCCTTCTCGACGAGGATCGCGAAGGGTGTCTGGTCGGCTTCCGCCCGCTCGACCGCGGATGTGAGCAGGCGATCGGCTTCGTCGGGATCGGTCGGGAGCACGCCCCATGGCAGCTCCATCGCATCGAGCATCGCCGTCATCACGCGGCCCTGCTTGACGTGCTGGGGCTCGTCCTTCACGCCTGGTTGGCCCCGCCACCCGATCAGCAGCAGCATCGGGATCCCGTAGACCTCGCGGTCCGCCAGCGACAGCAGCGGGTTGACGGCGTTGCCGAACCCGGAGTTCTGGAGGTACACGAGCGCGGGGCGGCCCGTCCGCAGGTAGTGGCCGAGCGCGATGCCGACCGAGGCCCCCTCGTTGGCGGCGATGATGTGTCGACCGCGCGGTACGGCCGCGACGACGTGTCTGCCGAACTCCTTCAGGAGGCTGTCGGGCACGCCGGTGTACAGGTCCACACCGAGCTCGGTGAGGCGCTCGAGGATACGGGCGGGGTCGATCATCGGTTACCTGGGATGATCGAGAGCGCCTCGGAGATCGGGGCGAGAAGCGGGTCGGCCTCCAGCGAGCGGCCGTTGCGCAGGATGGTCTCCGCGACCTTGCGCATCGCCGGGTAGGCGGCACGGAGCATGTGGTTGGCGTAGATCACGACGTTGATCCCGCGATCGGCCAGTTCCTCCTCCGACACCGCGTTGTAGCTCGACGGCACCGCGACGATCGGGACCCGCTTGTCGAAGGTCTGCGCGATGCGGCAGAACTCGAACACCTCGTCGGGCTCCTTGCGGCGGCTGTGGATCATGATCGCGTCCGCGCCGGCGTCGATGTAGGCCTGTGCGCGCTTGACCGCGTCATCCATGCCGTGTTCGAGGATCAGGCTCTCGAGCCGCGCGATGATCATGAAGTCGTCGGTGATCTGAGCCTGCTTGCCGATCTCGATGCGGGCGCTGAAGTCCTCGATCGACGACTGCGTCTGCTGGACGTCGGTGCCGAACAGCGAGTTGCGCTTGAGGCCCTCCTTGTCCTCGATGATCACCGCGGACACGCCGAGCCGCTCGAGCGACCGGACGGTGAACACGAAGTGCTCCGGCTTGCCGCCCGTGTCGCCGTCGAAGATCAGCGGCTTGGTGGTGACCTCGAAGATGTCGTTGATCGTCTGCAACCGGGAACTGATGTCGACGGCCTCGATGTCGGGCTTCCCGCGGGAGGTCGAGTCGGTCAACGACGACGACCACATGCCGTCGAACTCGACCATGCGGCCGTCGCGATCCACCTGGGTCGTCTCGGCGATCAGCCCGGTCAGGCCGTTGTGTGCCTCGATGATGCGGACCAGCGGCTTGCTGTCGATGAGCCGCCGTAGCCGGGCGAGCCGCACGCTCGGTGTCGTGCCGATCTGCTTGACCGACTCGTTGAGCTGTGTGGAGGAGATGCCCTGGGTGTAGGGGACCTCCACGAGCTCGCCGCCCCACTCCTTCAGGGCGTCGATCACCTGCTGGCGCGTCTCGCGCTGCACTCCGGCGCGCCAGTCGTCCCCGTGGACGACGTAACCCGGCTTGAGCTTCCGCAGGTTGGGGACGTAGTCCAGCGTCTCCTGGGGCACAACGCGGCTGACGGCCTTCAGGTTCTCGACCACCGTGCGTCGCTGCTCGAAGGTCATGTGCGGCAGCCGCTTGTAGCTGGCGATCGCCTCGTCGGTGAGCAGACCGACGGTGACATCACCGAGCTTCGAGGCGTGCTCCAGGATGTTGATGTGTCCCGGATGGATCAGGTCGGCACTCATGCCGACGTACACAGAGGGAACCTTGGACATCGATCGACTTCCGCCATGGTGGGGATGGCTGGTCGTCGGCGACTGCCGCGTCCAGCGCTGTCCAGAGAACAAGGTGCGTCGATCCTACTCCGTCCTCGGGCCGCTCTCCGTCGTGAGGGTTGCCTGAGGATGGCGTGACAGGCTGCCTCGCGGAGGCCTGGGCGATCCTGCAAGGACGCAGCGGAGACCACGTCGGTTCAATCTCCACAGAGCAGGGTCCTTGCCAAGAACGCGTCCAGGCACGACGAAGCCGCCTTCTCGCTCTGTCGAGAACGACACAGCGGTGGAACCCATCATCGGTGGTCGACCCACTGTCCTGGGGCGCGTCACGGTCGAGGTGATGGTTTCGTGCGCCGAACGGCCCGCGGCAGCCAGCGATCCGTTCACGGGTTCGACGCAACCAGACCTTCGCCCTGCCCCTCGACTCGAAGGGGTTCGGGTTCGTCGACCGACCTGCCACACCACGCACATGTACATCGTCGATACGAGACTGCTACCCAGGTGTGGACCTCTTGCGCGCCCATCCCCAGTTGCCGTCGTCATCGAGGCGATGGTCGGTGTAGCCAGGATGTTGCACAACCAGCAGGCGAAACACCTCGCCCACCTGCGGGATGGTGCGTTCCTCTTCCGAAAGAGCCCTCACTTTCGGCCTGTGCCGCTGGCTGGGGCTACCTTCGAGCGTCCAGTTGAGGTCGTCGAACAGTATCCAGCCGCCCGGGTTGAGCAGTCGGTCGATGAGGAAGAACGAGAACCCAGCGACATCCCAGGTGTGCCCGCCGTCCTGGAACGCGAAGTCGAACTGCGGATTTGGGTCGGCGTCGAGTAGCCGGCGCAGCTCCCAGGTGAACGACGAGGCGGCGAACATCGGTTCGATGTACTCGCGGAGGCCGAGCCGTTCCGCGAGCGTATCGATGTTCGGGTCCCGGTCGAGAGCCGTGTGCAGATCCATCGTCACGATCGTTCCAGAACCGATCTCGTCCAGCGCGGCGGCCATGTAGCAGGCGGTGACACCGTGAGCGCAACCGAGTTCGAGGATGCGGCGCGGTTGAGTGGCGAGCACGTGGTTATAGAGCTTGCGGCCCTTCTGTGGACCGGTGAAGGGGATACCGGCGAGTTCCGATGCGACCGTGTTGAACCTCATCGAGCCTCCTTGGAGAGCCGGACGGACGTTAGCGGGCCCTACGCGATGAACGCGGGGGCGGCAGGGTCTGTTTGAACGCTGCGGCCCCGGAGTCTTGGGGTGGTGGGAGTCTGCCAGGTGACGGCGGTCTTGAGCAGCATCCTGGTGCGGTAGT
>SKNO01000203.1 GCA_007120465.1 Nitriliruptoraceae bacterium | reverse complement strand
GTCTCCGTGCCCCCGAGCGCCACCCGCTGACCGTGGCCCTCGGTGACGGGCTGGTCCGCGCTGGTGCCGCGACCGGTCGGGGCGTCAGCCGGCGGGTGGCGGGTGAGGCACGGGTCGTGACGGTCACGGCGCGCCACACCGCCCTGGGGCGTCATCCCGAGACGCTGCGGCTGGTGCGCGACGTGCTCGCGACCGACCCGCGCTGACCCGCACGTGCCCACCCCCGGGCGGGCACCGTCACCGCGGCACGCGCAGTGCCCGCAACCGGTCACGGCGGCGGATCCGGGTTCAGGCCTCCTCGGCGAGCACCTTGCGGGTGGCGGCGGCGATCCCCGGCGCGTCCAGGCCGAGCTCCGCGAGGATCACGTCGGGCTTGCCGTGGGGGAGGTAGGCCGCGGGCACCCCGAGCCGCAGGACCGGTGGTGCCTCACGCAGGCCCGCCCGCTCGACGAGACGATCGGCGAGCTCCGCCCCGGCCCCGCCGCCGACCACACCGTTCTCGACCGTGACGACCAGCGGGGCCGCCGCGGCCGCATCCAGCAGGTCCGGGTCCACCGGCCGCACGCTGCGCACGTCCCACACCGCCACCTCGACCCCCGCGTCGGCCAGCAGGTCCGCCGCGGCGAGCGCGGCCCGGACCCGGTCACCGACGGCGAGGAGGCACGCGTCGTCGCCGGCACGCAGCTGCCGTGAGGCGAGCCCGTCCGGCGGTGGCGTGCCGGCGATGCCGAGGTCCTCCGCGGTGGTGACAGTGCCCTTGGGGAACCGGAGCAGGACCGGACCGTCGAGCTCCATCGCGTGCGCGAGGAGCGCGTCGAGGTCCTCCTCGTGCGAAGGTGCCAACACGCTCATCGTCGGGATGCGCAGGCCGAGCGCCAGGTCGAGGATGCCGTGGTGGCTCGGACCGTCGTCGCCGGTGATCCCGGCACGGTCCAGGACGAACACCACGTGCTCGTCGTGCAGGCCGACGTCGAGGTTGGCCTGGTCGAAGGCGCGCGCGAAGAAGGTCGAGTACACCGCGACGACCGGCACCCTGCCCGCATGCGCGAGCCCGGCCGCGCACGTCACGGCGTGCTGCTCGGCGATCCCGACGTCGAGGACCCGGTCGGGCTCACGGTCGGCCAGCGGGAGCACGCCGGTGGACCCGGGCATCGCGGCGGTGATCGCGATCAACTCGGGCCGCTCCTCCGCCAGCCGCAGCAGCCCGTCGCTGAACGCCTCGGTCCAGCGCCGGCCGCCGGATGGCTTGCGCCCCGTGATCAGGTCGAACGCCGAGGTGTCGTGCAGCTTCATGACCCGGTCGGTCTCGGCGGGCTCGTAGCCCTTGCCCTTCTGGGTCAGCACGTGCACCAGCACCGGGGTGTCGAGCCGGGCGGCGCGGGACAGCGCCTGCTCGAGCCGGACGATGTCGTGGCCGTCGTAGGGTCCGAGGTAGCGGATCCCCAGTGCCTCGACGAAGGCCTGCAGCGCCGGCGCCTCGGAGATCGCCGCCTTGATCGCCTCGAGCCCGGCGTCGGTGAGCCGCTCCAGCCCGGGGATCCGCCGCAGGGCGTGATCGAGCCGCTCCCGCAGACCGCGGTAGCGCGGGTCGGTGCGCAGGTCGTCGACCCGCGCCGACAGCCGGCTGACGGTCTCGGCGTACGACCGGCCGTTGTCGTTGAGCACGATGATGGCCGGCAGCTGGTGGTGCCCCAGGTTGTTGAGGGCCTCGTAGGCCATCCCGCCGGTGAGCGCGCCGTCCCCGACGATCGCCACGGTGCGTCGACGCTGCTCCGCGGGCAGGCTCAGCTGGCCGCGGGCGAGCCCACAGGCCCAGGACAGCGCCGTCGAGGCGTGGCTGTTCTCGACGAGGTCGTGCTCGGACTCCTCGCGCGACGGGTAGCCCGACAGTCCGCCGGCCTGGCGCAGACCGCTGAAGTCCTGCCGGCCCGTGAGCATCTTGTGGGTGTAGGCCTGGTGGCCGGTGTCCCACACGAACCGGTCCACCGGCGAGTCGAACACCCGGTGCAGGGCGATCGTCAGCTCGACGGCGCCGAGGTTGGAGCCGAGGTGGCCGCCCGTCCGCGACACGGCGGCGATGATCGCCTCACGCAGTTCCTGAGCCAGTTCGTCGAGCTCGTCGGCGGCGAGCGCCGTGAGGTCGTCCGGGGATCCGATCCGCTCCAGGACCACGGAGCCTCCTCGTGTCAGGGGCTGATGACGGGGGCGTGCACCGGGCCCCGATGACGGTGGGTCCGCCGGTGACGGTACCCGCAGGGTAGGTCAGGGCGCGGCCGGTACGGCGACGCGGCGCGGCCCGACGTCCACCCTACGTCCCGTGCACCGCCGAGGCGATGACCATCGGCCCCCGGCCGTCAGGACACGAGCTCGCGGGCGAACCGGTCGCCGATCGCCATCGCCGTCGCCTGGGTGTGACCGCGCGGCACGGTCGGCATCACGGACGCGTCGGCGACCCACAGCCCGTCGAACCCGTGGACCCGCAGGCGCGGATCGACGACCGCCAGGTCGTCGGTGCCGATCCGACACGTCCCGACCGGGTGGTAGAGGGTCTGGACGGTCCGGCGGACGTGTGCGGTGAGCTCCGCCGCATCGGTGAGCCGACGGCTCGGCTCGATCAGGTGGGTGACCCGCCCGCCGAGGGCGGCCGTCTCCGTGACCAGCCGCTGGCACCACCGCACGCCGTCGCGGAGCCGTCGCAGGTCCACGCCGTCCGGATCCTCGCAGGTGCGCGGGTCGATCCGCGGGGGCTGGCCGGGCGCCGTGCCGCGCAGCCGGATCCGGCCGCGGCTCTCCGGCCGCAGGAGGATCGCGCCGATGGTGAGGCCGTGCTCCGGGAAGCGGGTCCGGCCGTGGTCGCGCAGGGCGACCGGCAGCGCCATCAGCTCGACGTCGGGAAGGGGCTCGTCGGCACCGGTGCGGACGAACGCGATCGCCTCCGCCAGGTTCGAGGTCAGGCGCCCGCGCCGTCGCCGCACGTAGCGAGCCAGCGCACCGAGGTCCCGGTCGGCCCCGTACAGGCTGTCGCCGTCGGTGCCGGCGGCGACGCCCGACAGCACGTGGTCCTGGAGGTTCTCCCCCACCCCGGGCAGGTCGGCCACCACCTCGACGCCGCGCTCCCGCAGGTGCGCCGCCGGCCCGATGCCGGAGCGCAGCAGCAGGTGGGGGCTCTCGACGGTGCCCGCCGCGAGCACCACCCCTGCGGTGGCGCGGGCGACGCGCCGCCGCCCGTCGACCACGGCCTCGACGCCGACGGCACGGCCCCCCTCGACGACGATGCGGTCCACCTCGACGTCCGTGCGCAGGATCAGGCGCGGGTCGCGGGCGCGCAGCAGCGGACGCAGGAACGCGTCGGCGGCCGACCAGCGGCGGCCGACGCGCTGGGTGACCATCGTCAGCCCGCATCCGTCGGGGTCGGCGTGGTAGTCGTCGACGCGGGGGATGCCGAGCTCCTCGCAGGCGTCGAGGAACGCCGTGGTGAGCGGTGAGGGGTCGCGCTGGTGCTCGATCCGGACGGGACCGCCCACGCCCCGGTGGTCCGCCGGGCCGCGGACGTCGTCCTCGAGCCGGCGGAACGCGGCCGTCATCTCGGCCGCGCCCCAGCCGGACGCGCCACATGCCTCCCACTCGTCGAAGTCGGTGTCCATCCCGCGGACGTACATCATCGCGTTGATCGCGGTCGAGCCACCCAGCACCCGTCCCCGCGGCCAGGTGTCGCGGCGCCCGCCGAGCCCCGGCTGCGGTTCGGTCTCGTAGGCCCAGTCGTACCGTCCGAACCACAGGTCGGACGCGGCGGCCGGGATCGACAGCCGCGGGTCACGGCCCGTGGGCCCGGCCTCCAGCAGCAGCACGGTAGCGCCGTGCTGCTCGACCAGGCCGGCCGCGACCGCACAGCCCGCCGCGCCGGCGCCGACGACGATGTGGTCGGGCGTCCTCACGCGCCGATCGTCTCGCGGAGCAGTTCGTTCGTCTTGCGCGGGTCGGCCTGGCCCCTGGTCGCCTTCATCACCTGGCCGACGAGCGCGCCGATCGCCTTGGTGTTGCCGCCCCGGATGTCCTCCACGGTGCCGGGGTTGTCGGCGACCACCTGCTCGACGATCGCGCGCAGCTCGCCCTCGTCGGAGACCTGCTGCAGGCCGCGCTCGGCGGCGACCTCCTTGGGGCCCTTCGCGCCGCGCTCCTCGATCAGCCCCTCCAGGACCTGCTTCGCGAGCTTGGTCGAGAGCGTGCCGTCGTCGATCAGCCCGATCAGCTCGGCGAGGTGGCTGCCGGTGACGCCGCTGTCCTGGACCGAGAGTCCCGCCGCGGACAGCTGCCCCGCGAGGTCGCCCGTCACCCAGTTGGCCACCGCCGCCGCATCGGCGCCCTGCGCCACCGCCTCGTCGAACCACGGCACCAGCTCGCCGGTGACGATCGTGGCGGCCTGTGCCGCGGGCACGCCAGCGGCGGTGAGCCGCGCGCGGGTCGCGGCCGGCAGCTCCGGCAGCCCGGCCCGGATCGCCTCGACCTCCTCTGGCCGCGAGACCACCGCGACCAGATCCGGGTCCGGGAAGTAGCGGTAGTCGGTGACGCTCTCCTTGACCCGCAGGGTCTCGGTGACGCCCTGGGACTCGTCCCAGTGGCGGGTCTGCATCACGATCTCGCCGCCGTCCTCCAGCACCGCGATCTGCCGCTCGGCCTCGTAGGCGATCGCACGGCCGAGGGAGCGCACCGAGTTGAGGTTCTTGATCTCGGTCCGGGTCCCGAGCTCCTCACCGGGCCGGCGCACGGACACGTTGGCGTCGCAGCGCATCGACCCCTCCTCCATCCGGGCGTCGGACACGCCGACCGCGCGCACGATCGCCTGGAGCTCACGCAGGTACGCCTGGGCGGTCTCCGGGTCGTGGATGTCGGGCCGCGAGACGATCTCCAACAGCGGGATCCCACACCGGTTGTAGTCGATCAGGGAGCGGTCGGCGCCGTGCAGCCGCCCGGTGTCGCCGACGTGCAACGACTTGCCGGTGTCCTCCTCCATGTGCAGACGCTCGATGCGGACCCGACGCGTCTCCAGACCACCGTCGGCACCTCCCTCGCGCCCCGCGCCCGGGGCGACGTCCACCTCGACGTCGAGGTGGCCGTCGGAGATCAGCGGGACGTCGTACTGGCTGATCTGGTAGTTCTTGGCGAGGTCGGGGTAGAAGTAGTTCTTGCGGTGGAACCAGCACGTCTCCGCGACCGTGCCGTTGAGCGCGAGCCCGAGCAGCGTCGCGTCGCGGATCGCCCGGGCGTTGGCCACCGGCAGGGACCCGGGCTGCCCGGTGCACACCTCGCAGACGTTGGTGTTCGGGTCGTCGCCGAAGGTCGTGGGGCAGCCGCACCACATCTTCGTCCGGGTCGTCAGCTCGACGTGGACCTCGAGCCCGACCGTGAGCTCCCAGCCGTCCCTCATCACGCCACCCCCTCGACGGCCCGCGGCCCGGTCGGGATCGCGGCGAACCCGCGGTCCTGCTCGAAGGCCCAGGCCACCCGGAACATCAGGTCGTCACGCAACAGCGGCGCCATCACCTGCAACCCGACCGGCAGCGCGGTGCCGGGTGCGTCGGGCGCCTCGGCGAGGCCGGCGGGCAGCGACAGCGCCGGGGTGCCCGCCAGCGACGCGGGCACCGTCGCGACGTCGTTGAGGTACATCGCGATCGGGTCCGCGGTCTTGGTCCCCAGCCCGAAGGCGACGGACGGCGAGGTGGGGCTGACCAGGACGTCGGCCTGCTCGAAGGCCGCCCGGAAGTCCCGGGCGATCAGGGTGCGGACCTTGCTCGCCTGCAGGTAGTAGGCGTCGTAGTACCCCGACGACAGCGCGTGGGTGCCGATCATGATGCGGCGCTTCACCTCGGGGCCGAACCCGGCAGCGCGGGTGGCCGCGTTCATCTCCTCGGCGGTGGGGGCGTCGACCCGCAGCCCGTAGCGCACCCCGTCGAACCGGGCGAGGTTGGAGGAGCACTCGGACGGCGCGATCAGGTAGTACGCCGGCAGCCCGTAGGGCGCATGGGGCAGGGACACCTCGACGATCGTGGCGCCGAGCCGCTCGAACCGCTCGAGCGTGGCCCGGAAGGTCGCCTCGACGCCCGGCTCGTACCCTTCGCCCTGCAGTTCGGTGACCACGCCGATCCGTAGGCCGTCGACGCCGTCGCGCAGGTGTGCGAGCAGATCCGGCGGGGTGTCGGGCACCGACGTGGAGTCCCGCGGGTCGTGGCGCTGGATCAGCGCCAGGAGCTGCGCGGCGTCCTCGACGGTGCGGGCGAAGGGGCCGGCCTGATCCAGCGACGAGGCGAAGGCCACCAGCCCGCGGCGCGACACGGTGCCGTAGGTGGGCTTGACCCCGACCAGCCCGGTGAGCGCGGCGGGCTGGCGGATCGACCCACCGGTGTCGGTCCCGATGGACAGCGGTGCCTGCAGCGCGGCGACCGCGGCGGCGGACCCACCGGACGAGCCGCCCGGCACCCGGTCGAGGTCCCACGGGTTGCGGGTGTCCCCGAACGCGGAGTTCTCCGTGGACGAGCCCATGGCGAACTCGTCCATGTTGGTCTTGCCGAGCACGACGACGTCGGCGTCGCGCAGCAGCTCGGTGACCGTCGCGTCGTAGGGCGGGACCCAGCCCTCCAGCATCCGCGAGCCGCAGGTGGTGGGGGCACCCCGCGTGGTCAGGATGTCCTTGAGGGCGAGGGGGACGCCGGCCAGCGCTCCGAGCTGCTCCCCGGCCGCACGCCGCGCGTCGATGTCGTCGGCGTGGGCGCGGGCGGCACCCGCCGTGACGTGCAGGAAGGCGTGGACCTCGTCGTCGCCAAGGTCCCCCGCAGGCTTGGTCGCCCACACCGCGCCGTCGGCGACGACCCCGTCGGTCGCAGCGATGCGGTCGAGGTGGGCGTCCACCACCTCGCGGGCGGACACCTCGCCGCGGCCGAGGCGTTCGGACAGCTCGGTGGCGGTGAGGGCGGTGAGCGCGGCCATCAGCCCTCCTCCGCGACGATCCGGGGCACGGCGAACCGGTCCTGTTCGACCTGTGGGGCCCCCGCCAGCACGTCGTCGCGGGACAGCGACGGCCGCGGCTCGTCGGGCCGGGTCACGTCGCTCGGCGCGAGGGGGTGGACGGTCGGGGTGACGTCGTCGGCGGCGACCTCGCTGACCTGCTCGGCGTAGCCGAGGATCGCCGACAGCTGCGGCGCGAGGTCGGTGACCTCCTCGTCGGTCAGCGCGAGACGCGCGAGCCGCGCCACGTGGCGCACCTCGTCGGGGGACAGGGACATCGTGGGTCTCCTCCAGGGGATGCACGCGGTGCCCAGCCTAGGGGAGCTCCCCGTCACCCATCGTCGCCGACCGGCGCGCGCGGCCACGTGCACGGGTGGATCGCGGACGCGACCGGACGTGGCCATCCGACGCTCGCGTTCACCCGGCCTCGGGGGTAGGGTCGTGCCGGTTACGGTCACAGTGACCACAACGAGCCGCCCGGTGGACCGAGGCGGGACGTCGACGACCGGAGGGTCCATGACCACGCCGCGTTCGACCGCGTTGCTGACGGACCACTACGAGCTGACGATGCTCGACGCCGCGCTGCGCGACGGCACCGGCCACCGGCCCTGCGTGTTCGAGATGTTCTCCCGCGACCTGCCCTCGGGGCGGCGGTACGGCGTGGTGGCCGGGACCGCCCGCTGGCTCGAGGCCCTCGCGGCCTTCCGGTTCGGCGACGAGGAGCTCGCCTTCCTCGACGACCAGCACGTGGTCTCACCCGAGACCCTCGCGTGGCTCGGTGACTACCGCTTCCGCGGGGACGTCGACGGCTACCGCGAGGGCGAGCTGCACTTCCCCAACTCCCCCGCGCTGACCGTCCAGGGCACCTTCGCCGAGGCGGTCCTGCTCGAGACGCTCACGCTGTCGGTGTTCAACCACGACAGCGCGATCGCCAGTGCCGCGGCCCGCATGGTGCAGGCGGCGGGCAGCCGCGAGCTGCTCGAGTTCGGCGGGCGCCGGACCCACGAGGAGTCGGCGGTGGCGGCCGCGCGCGCCGCGATGCTGGTCGGGTTCACCGGCACCAGCAACCTCGAGGCCGCACGACGCTACGGGCTGCCGAGCCGCGGGACCTCGGCCCACGCCTTCGTGCTGCTCCACAACGACGAGCCAGCCGCGTTCCGCTCCCAGCTCGACACGCTCGGGCGGAGCACGACCCTGCTGATCGACACCTTCGACATCACGGCCGGGATCGACCACGCGATCGCGACGGCCGGGCAGGAGCTCGGCGCGATCCGCATCGACTCGGGCGATCTCGCCGACGAGGCCCGCCGCGCCCGCGCGCAGCTCGACGCCGCGGGGCTGACCGACACCCGCATCGTGCTCTCCGGCGATCTCGACGAGTACCGCATCGCCGACCTGGCCGACGCCCCCGTCGCCGGGTACGGCGTCGGCACCTCGGTGGTGACGGGGTCGGGCGCACCGGCTGCGGGCTTCGTCTACAAGATGGTCGCGCGCGCGCTGAGCACGGACGGCCCGCTCGAGCCCGTCGCGAAGCAGGGCGGGATCAAGGCCACCATCGGGGGCCGCAAGGCCGCGTACCGCGTGTTCGCCGACGGCGTCGCGACCGAGGAGGTGCTCCTGCCGTCGGGGGCGGAACCCGACGCCGAGCACCGCTCGCTCCAGGTCCCGCTGGTCCGCGACGGCGAGATCGTGCACACCCCGACCTGGGACGAGGCGCGCGACCACCACACCCGGGTCATCGCCGAGCTCGCCCCCGACGCCCGCGACGTCGCACCTGGCGACCCGGCGATCCCGACGGTGGTGCGCCTGCGGGAGGCCGCCGGATCCCCCGCCGGAGCGTGACCGCAGACGCCCTCCCCGCACACCCCACCGACGCACCGATCCCCGAGAGCTCCGCGACCGAGGAGGCGCAACGATGACCACGACGGACGACGTGCGATACGACGACACCACCGCACTCATCGTCGTCGACGTGCAGAACGACTTCGCCGATCCGGAGGGCGGGCTGTACGTCTCCGGCGGCGAGGAGATCGTGCCACTGGTCAACGCCCACATCGACGCCGCCCGCCAGGCGGGTGCGCTGGTGGCCTACACCCAGGACTGGCACCCGCCGGAGACGCCGCACTTCGAGAAGGACGGCGGCACCTGGCCCGTGCACTGCGTGCGGGGCACCTGGGGGGCGGAGCTGCACCCGGCGCTGAAGGTCGTCGACGGCCCGGTCGTGAAGAAGGGCGTCGACGGCGAGGACGGCTACTCCGGGTTCTCGGTGCGCGACCCCGTCAGCGGCGAGGAGGACGCGACCGAACTCGGCTCGCTGCTCGAGGAGGCCGGGGTGCGCCACGTGGTCGTCACCGGGCTGGCCGGGGACGTCTGCGTCAAGGAGACCGCGCTCGACGCGCGGCGCCTCGGGTACGACGTGACGCTGCCCGTGGACACCACGAGGTTCGTGGAGCTCGAGCCGGGCGACGGCGAGCGAGCCGTCGAGGAGCTGCGTGCCGCAGGGGTCACGATCCGCCCGTGAGCTCCCTGACCGGCGCACCCGTCGCGACCTGTGCGGTCGCCGTCGACGTCGCGCTGCTGACGATCCGTGCCGGCCGGTTGCAGCTGCTGCTGGTGCAGCCCGACGCCCCCGACCTCGCGGGACGCTGGGCGCTGCCGGGCCGGCGCGTCCGCGACGACGAGAGCCTGGACGACACCGCCCACCGCGCCCTCGCCGAGCTCGCGTCGATCACCGCCCCCGACGCCCACCTCGAACAGCTGCGCACCTACGGCGACCCCGCGCGCGACCCGCGCGGCCGGGTCGTGTCCGTGGCCTACCTGGCCATGACGCCGACCACCAGGGACCCGCAGGACCGCCACCGTGCCCGCTTCTGGGACGTCGCCGACCTCGGGCACGGACCGCAGCTCGCCTACGACCACGACCGCATCGTGCCCGACGCGATCGAGCGGGCCCGGTCGAAGCTCGAGTACACCTCGCTGGCCACCGCCTTCGTCGAGGAGCCCTTCACCCTCGCCGAGCTCCGGCAGGTGTACGAGGCCGTGTGGGGGGTCCGGCTGGACCCGGCCAACTTCCGGCGCAAGGTCGTGTCGACCGAGGACTTCGTGGTGGAGACCACCGGGTTCGCGCCCCCCGGCCCCGAGGGCGGTCGCCCAGCCAGGCGCTACCGGCGCGGCGGCGCGCACCGCCTGCACCCGGCGATGCTGCGACCCTGACGACGGGCGCGGCCGTTCATGGCAGCGGCGCGAGCGGGGTCGGTGGCCACGACCCCTCGACGATGGTGCCGACCG
>SKNO01000293.1 GCA_007120465.1 Nitriliruptoraceae bacterium | reverse complement strand
TGGCCGGGGGAACCCGGCGTGGTCGTGGGCGTCCGGGCGGGCCCGCCGCCAGCGCCGCGGGGCGCTGGCGGTCGCGGTGCGCTCGGCGCGGTAGGCCGCCTCGGCGTGGATCTGGGTCAGGGTCATCATGCTGACCACCTCCGTGGGGTACATTTCCAGAGGAACTTCTGCGAAGATACATCGGCAGAGGAACCTTTGCAAAGGAAACTCTGCGATTGGAGGAGACGGTGAAGCGGCGCGAGACCGAGCAGAGCGCGCAGAACGCCGAGGAACCGGCGTTCCCGGGCGATCCAGCGGATGCGGCACGTGGCGCTGCCCCGCGCGCTCCGACCGATATCGAGGACGATGAGCGCACAACGGACGCGCCCGGTGCCGCCGCAGAGGAGGACGCTGCGGCACCCGCGGGGGGCGACGCGGCACCCTCGGGTGGCGACGCGGCACCGGAGGAGGGACCGCCGGAGCCCGAGGGGCGCGCCGAGGAAGCCCCGATGTCGGTGGATCCCTCCGCCTTGAAGGCGCTGGCCCACCCGCTGCGGGTGCGCATGTACGACCTGCTGTCGGACCACGGCGCCGCCACCGCCTCCCAGCTGGCCGAGCGGCTCGGCGAGAGCAGCGGGACCACCAGCTACCACCTCCGCCTGCTGGCCAAGCACGGGTTCATCGAGGAGGAGCCCCAGCGCGGCAACCGGCGTGACCGGTACTGGCGCGCGCGCAGCTACAACCTCGAGGCCAAGAAGATGGAGGACGACCCCGAGGCCATGGCGCACCTGCGCATCGCCGCCGGGGAGCTGTGGCGCAGTCACGCGCGGCAGATCGAGACGTGGTTCCGATCCGCCGAGGCGTGGGGTCCGGCCTGGAGATCGGCATCCGCCAGCAGCAAGGCGACGTTCTACGCCACCCCAGAGGAGCTCGCCGAGCTCCGCGACGAACTGCTCAAGGTCGCCGAACAGCTCATCAAGCCCCTCAGCGGCCGCCAACCCCCGGAGGGACAACCACCGCAGGGCAGCGTGCGAGCCACCATGCAGATCCACCTGTTCCCCATCAGCACCCCCGAGGACAACCCCCCGACGGGGCGGTGACACGTCTCGGAGCGCTAGCGTCGTCGGTCGGGAGGTGGGGATGGACGAGCGGCTGCATCCGGAGCGGTTCTGGGCACGCCTGGCCGACGCGATCGCCCAGGTCCCCGAGGAGGCGCGCACCCCGCCGGCCCACGCCCGTGTCGGGGCCGTGCTGGTGCTGCTTGAGGACACCGACGCCGGCCCGCAGGTGGTGCTCACGCGGCGGCGACGGGACCTGCGCTCCCACCCCGGGCAGGTGTCCTTCCCGGGCGGCCGGCTCGATCCGGGGGAGACGATCGAGCAGGCGGCGCTCCGGGAGGCCGAGGAGGAGATCGGGCTGCGTTCCGACAGCGTCGAGGTGATCGGTGCCGGGCCGACCTTCTACATCCCGCCGTCGCGGTTCTGGGTCGTCCCCGTGCTGGCACGGTGGGAGCGCCCGCACCCGCTGGACGAGAACCCGTGGGAGGTCGACGAGGTCCTCCGGGTGCCCGTGGCGCGGCTGCTGGAGCGCGACCGGTGGCGGCACGCGCCCCTGTCGCTGCGCGGCTCGACCTGGGCGTGGCAGCTCGACGACGACCTGCTCTGGGGTGCGACCGCCGTGGTGATGTCCACGCTGCTGGACGTGGCCGTCGCCGGCTGGAACGACGGCACCGACCCGGCGTCGCTCGGGGACGAGCTCGCGGTGCGGCCCTGGGAGTCGACGCCGGTCTGGCAGCGCCGGCCCCGGCTGGTGGGCGACCTCCCGGCCGTCGAGCAGGACACCGTGCCCCACGTCACCACCGCGCAGGTCCGCGCCGCCCGCGCGTGGGCGGACCGGCGCGGTGTCGATGCCCTGATCCGGGCGGAACACGCCGGCCGGGCCCTGGCGCAGACCGTGCGGCGCATGGTGGGGGGCGACACGACGGGGCTGACGGTCAGCGTCCTCGCCGGCCCGTCCAGCAACGGCGCCGGCGGGTTGGCGGCGGCACGACTGCTGGCGATCGCTGGTGCCGAGCTGCGCGTGCTGCTGATCGGCGCCCCCCGGTTCCCGTCGCAGCTGCAGGCGCTGCGTGAGGCCGGGATCCCGGTGCTCCCCGTCCACCACGACGGGTGGAGCACCGTCGAGCACCCGGGGGAGGTGGTGCTCGACACGATCCTGGGCGTCGGTGCGCAGCCACCCCTCGAGCACGCCCCCGAGGAGGCGGCGAACTGGCTGCGCCGGTACGACGTGCCGGCGGTGGCCCTCGACCTGCCGAGCGGGGTCGGCGCCGACAGCGGCCTGCGCGGCGCGTGCGTCACCGCGGACGTGACGGTCGCGCTGGGGCGCCCGTCGACGGCGCTGCGGGAGGTCATCGTGCAGCCCTACGTCGGGGATCTCTACCTCGCCGACGTGGGGGTCCCGGAGGCCGCCTGGGCCGCCGCGGGGGTGCCCGCGTCGGCACGCACGCTGTTCGGGCAGGGTCCGCTCGTGCGGCTCACGGCCGAGGACGCGGCCAGCGACGCCGGCACCCCCGACCAGGCGGACCGCCCGGGCTGACGCCGGTGCGGGTGGTGGGACTCGAACCCACACGGACACGAGGTCCCAGGGCTTTTAAGGCCCCTCCGTCTACCGGTTCCGGCACACCCGCGTGGGGGCAGCGTAGAGCAGCCCACGGGACGTGCGGTGCGTGGCCGGTAGCGTGGGGTGCGGATCCGTCCGGAGGTACCCATGGCCCGCTGGTTCCCCAACGGCTGCGTCGCGACCCCGCACCACCTCGCCTCCAGTGCGGGGCAGGCGGTGCTCGCCGACGGGGGCAACGCGGTCGACGCCGCGGTCGCGGCGAACCTCGTGCTGAGCGTGGTCACGCCCTACCACTGTGGCGTCGGCGGAGATGTGCTCGCGATCGTGTGGGACGGCGAGGCCACCGGCGTGCTGTCGGTGGGAGCAGCACCGTCGGGCGCCACACCCGACGCGATCCGGGCGGCGATCGCGGCAGGGCACGGCGACCCGGAGGTGTCGTTCCCCGGTACCGGCGGCATGCCGATGTTCGGGGCGCTGCCCGTGACGGTGCCGGGCGCGGTCGCCGGCTGGTTCCACCTGCTCGAGCGGTGGGGGAGCCGCAGCTTCGGCGCCCTGTCCACGACGGCCCGCCACCTCGCCGCCGACGGGTTCCCCGTCTCCCCGTACGCCGCCGAGCACCTCGCTCGGGCGCGGGCCCGGGTGGGTGAGGGGATCGGTTGGGCGGACCTGTACGGCCGGATGCGCGTGGGCGAGCGGTTCGTCCAGCCCGACCTGGCGGCGACGCTCGCCACGCTCGCATCCGAGGGCCCCGACGCGCTGTACCGCGGGAGGATCGGGGTGGCCATCGCGGAGACCCTCCAGGCGCACGGATCCTCGATGGTCCCGGAGGACCTCGCCGCGCACCGCGTCGCGGAACGCCCGCCCCTCCGGGGCTGCTACCGCGACGTCGAGGTGCTCGAACTCCCCCCACCGACGCAGGGGGTGACCGCACTGACGGCGCTGGGGATCCTGGACGCCCTCGGACCGCTACCCGCGGGAGACGCGGCCGCAGTGCACCTGCAGGTCGAAGCGGTCCGCGCCGCGATGGCCGACCGGCAGGAACACCTCGCCGACCCCCGGACCATGGACGTGGACGCCGCCGCCCTGCTGGCAGCGGACCGGCTGGGGCGGATGGCCGCCGCCATCTCGCCCGAGCGCACCGCGCCGTGGCCGCCCGCGCGGCCGGCGCCCGGTGGGACCGCGTACCTGTGCGCGGCGGATCGCGACGGGCTGCTGGTGAGCCTGATCCAGTCGAACTTCGTCGGGTTCGGCTCGGGGGTGGTGGTCCCCGGAACGGGGATCGGGTTGCACGACCGGGGAGCCCACTTCAGCCTGGACCCGGCCGACCCGAACGCGATCGCACCCGGCAAGCAGCCGATGCACACGCTGATCCCCGCGCTGGCGCTGCGTGACGGTCGCCCGTGGTTGGTGTTCGGGACGATGGGAGCCGATGGGCAGCCTCAGATCCACGTCCAGTTGCTCGGCCAACTCGTCGACCGGGGCGACGACGTGCAGGCGGCGATCGACGCGCCACGGTGGGTGGTCGACGTCGCCGACGGCAGCGTCCGCGTCGAGGCGCGGGCCAGCGACCTCGCCGACGCGCTGCGTGCCCGCGGTCACGACGTCGAACTCATCGCACCCTACGCCCACGCGGCGGGGCACGCCCACGCGATCGTGTGCACCGACGCCGGGTACGCGGCCGGCGCGGACCCGCGCAGCGAGGGTGCGGTGATCGGCTGCTGAACAGCGGTGATCCGCGCCACGGCCCGGCGACGGGCCGCCTCGGCAGGTCGGGAGCGGGCGCCGTCGCAAGGCCCCGAGCGGGCTGCCTCGACTCAGCCCTTGACGGCACCCTGGATCAGGCCGGAGGTCAGGTAGCGCTGCAGGAACAGGAACAGCAGCACGATCGGGACCCCCGCGAGCAGCGCCCCGGCGGTGAAGGGGCCCCAGCGCGCGCCGTAGTCCTCGGCGATGAACCGGTACAGCCCCACAGCGAGGGTGAACTGTCGCTCGTCGGTGAGCAGCACGCTCTGCACGATGAAGTCGTTGATCGCGACGATGAACGACAGCAGGGTGATCACGGCCAGGATCGGGGCGGCCAGGGGCAGGATCATCGTGAAGAACACCTGCACGTGGCTGGCCCCGTCGATCTTGGCCGACTCGTCCAGGTCGTGGGGGATCGTGTCGAAGAACCCCTTCATCAGCCACGTGTTCAGCCCGAGCGCACCGCCGAGGTAGATCGCGATCAGCCCCGCCAGCGTGTTGAGCCCGATCTCTGGGAAGAAGCGTCCGAGCCCGATCATGAGCAGGAAGATCGCGATGATCGCGAGGAACTGGGGCAGCATCTGCAGCAGCAGCAGGGCGAGCAGGCTGGTGCGCCGGCCGTGGAAGCGCATCCGGCTGTAGACGTAGGCTGCCAGGGCACACAGGAACACCGACCCGACGGCGGTCACGCCGGCCACGATCATCGAGTTCCCGAACCACCGCCAGAAGTGGGTCTCGAACAGCACCTCGAAGTTCACCGTGCTGATCGGGTCGGGGATCAGTCGCTGCGCAGCGATGCTGCCCGTCGGGTTGAAGGCGGCGGAGATCACCCACACGGCGGGGAACAGCGCGAAGAACAGCGCCGCAGCGACCACGAGGTAGCGCCACCCGACCTGCTGCGTCCACCGCACCGGCCGGACCCACACCGGCGGCTCGCCGCCGCGCGGTGCCGTCGCGTCGGTCACCGGTGTCCCGGTCCGGGTCGGCACGGTGCTCATTCGTTGATCTCCTCGAGCGGCCGGATCCACCGGAAGCTCAGGGCGGCCATCGCCGCGACGAGGACGAAGGTCAGCACGGCGATCGTGGCACCCATGCCGTAGTCCTGCCCACCGCCGCTCTCGAACGCGATCCGGTAGGTGTAGGTGATCAGGATGTCGGTGTGTCCCGCGGGGGTCGCCGCGCCGGCGATCGGGGGGTTGCCGCCCGTCAGCAGGTAGATGACGTTGAAGTTGTTGAAGTTGAAGGCGAAGGTGGAGACCAGCACCGGTGCCGTGGCGATCAGCAGCAGCGGCAGGGTGATCTTGCGGAACCGCTGCCACCCCGACGCCCCGTCGACCGACGCCGCCTCGTAGAGGTCGGAGGGGATCGACTGCAGCGCGGCGGTGCTGATCAGGAACATGTACGGGAACCCGAACCACAGGTTGACGAGGACCACCGAGAACCTCGCCCAGTTCGGGTCGTTCAACCACGGGACCGCGACCCCGATCATCTCGTTGATGACCCCGAAGCTGCGGTTCATCATCCCACGCCAGATCAGCGCGGTCATGAAGGTCGGCAGCGCGTAGGGGACGATCATCGCCAGGCGGTAGATGCGCCGCCCCTTGAGGCGCGCGTCGTTCATCGTGATCGCCAGCAGCAGCCCGAGGGCGAAGGTCCCGAAGGTGGAGAGGAACGCGAAGGCGTAGGTCCACACCAGGACCCGCGCGAAGGGGCCCCGGATCGCCTCGTTGGTGAAGGCGCGCACGAAGTTCTCCGTGCCGACCACCACCCGCCACCCTGGGCTCAACGTGTCCGCGGGATCCTCGACGTTGACGAACCGTCCGCGGTCGGACGGGGCGTACACCGCGCCGGTGAGCTCGTCGGTGAGCAGGCCCGTGTCGGGGTCGTAGAAGCGGGTCTGCTCGCGCATCGTCGCCGCTGAGAGCGAGACGAGCTCGATCTCGCCCTCCTCCACGGGGATGCGCAGCGCGGTGAAGGCATCGATGCGATCCTGGGCCGCACCGAGGCTCAGGCGCTCGTACCCGTCGACGGCGACGATGCGCCCGTCGACCTCGGTGACGTCGAGCTCCGCGAGGGGGAGCAGCCCGTCGTCGGGGGTGCCGAGGAAGACCTCATCGTCGGGGCTGGTGAGCAGCAGCGCGACATCGTCGCCGTCGGCGAAGGGCACGGCGCCGTACCGCGGGGCGTCGGGCAGCGTGCGGATCGAGACCCGTTCGATGCGCTCGATCGCCTGGTCCTGGGTGAGGATCTGCCCCAGGCCGTAGTTGGTGAACGCGATGTAGAAGGTGTAGACGAACGGGAAGACCTGGAAGATCAACAGGAAGATCGTGCCGGGGATCAGGTACTTCAGCGGCAGCTTGCGTTTGCCCAGGTAGATCCCGTCGAGCAGCAGGGTCGTGACGGCGACCGTCGCGACCCCCCACCACGGCCCGTCGAGGCCGACGATCCGCACGATCATCAGCACGCCGAGACCGTTGACGGCGCCGAGCAGCACCAGCTTGACGAACACGCCCATCAGCGTGTCCCCGAACCGGCTCAGCGGATGGTCGCCGTGGCGGATCGCCGCATCGACGCCGCCGGGCACCGACGGTTGGGTGTCGGTGCCCGGCGACGTGGTGGTGGTCATGCGGCCGACCTCAGTCGATCAGCGCACGGATCTGGCTCGCCGCGTCCTCGAACGCGGCCTCGGGCTCCATCTCGCCCTCGTAGATCAGCTCGTACGCGTTGGTCCAGGCCTCCCAGACCGACGCCATCTCGGGGATCGCGGGCATCGGGACGCCGTCGATCCCGGCCTCACCGAAGGCCTCGATGTTGGGGTCGTCCGCGACCTCCTCGAAGGCGGAGATCAGCGCCGGCGGCCGGTTGCCGACCTCGTACAGCGCGACCTGTGCCTCGGTGGTGGCCATGTAGTCGAGCAGGAAGGTCTGGGCGAGCAGCTCGTTCTCGGCGAACGCGCTGATCATGAAGCCCTGGACCCCGACGAAGGGCGCCGGCGTGCCGCCGTCCACCGGTGGGATCGGGCTGACCTCGAAGTTGACGTCCGGGAAGTCGGCGAGCGCCCACGGACCGGTGATCGCGAAGGCCGCGTCGCCGCCGCCGAACAGGTCGAGCATCAGGGCGTAGGAGATGTCGGCCGACATCAGCCCGGTGTCGATCATCTCTGCGAACTTGTTGGCCGCCTCGAGCGCTCCCGGGCTGTCGATGCCGAGGTCGCTCGGGTCGTAGGTGCCGTCGTCCTCCATCCCGAAGACGTAGCCACCGTAGGCGGTCACGATCGGGTAGTTGTGGTAGGGGTCGGCGGGCTCGGACGGCCAGACGATGCCCTGACGGACCGTGCCGTCGTCCTGCAGGCCGAGCGCGATCTCCTCGAGCTCCTCCCAGGTGGCTGGTGCGTCGGGGACCAGGTCGGTGTTGCGGAACAGCCCGACGTTCTCGGTGGCGTAGGGCAGCCCGTAGGTCTGCCCTACGTAGGTGAACGCCTGGATCGCGACGTCGATGAGGTCGTCCTGCAGTCCGGTGAGGTCGATGGGTGCGACCACGCCGTTCTCCACGAGCTCACCGAGCCAGTCGTGGGCGCCGATGATGATGTCGGGCCCCTCGCCGGCCGGGCCGGCGGTGATCAGGCGGTCACGGATGTCGTCGAAGGCGACCTCCTGGAGGGCGACCTCGACCTCGTTCTCGGCACCGAACTCCTCGGCGAAGGAACGCAGCGCGGGCGCGCGGGTGTCGTCGGCCCAGATCACGAGGTCGGCATCGGCCCGCACCACGGGCTCCTCCGCGACGGCCTCCTCCTCCTCGTCGACCGGCTCCTCCTCGACGGGCTCCTCGACCGGCTCCTCGACGGGGGGTTCCTCGACGGGTTCCTCGCCGTTGCACGCCGCGAGCACGAGGGCGACGGCTGGCACGACGGCGAGCCACTTCCTCCAGTTGGACATGGCGATCGTCTCCTGGTTCGTCACGGTGGCGGACGGGTCACGCCCGCGCCGCGGGGGTCCGTTCGGGGGTGGTGCCCCGGTGGGCTGACCGGTGGCTCCTGCGGGGTGGGAGAGGGTGGGACGACTGCCCCGCCAGGATCACCAACGGTAGCAAAAAATTCCAGAAAACACAAGACAATCCGACGTGATAGCGCATCATCTTGCAGGAATCGCTGGAACATCTTCCATGACGGGGGTGGAACCGGCTATGCTGACGGCATGAAGCCACGGCTGCGGCACGTCGCGGAGCAGGCCGGTGTCAGCCAGGCCACGGTCAGCCGTGTCCTCAACGACCGGCCGGGGGTCTCGGAGGCGACCCGCCGTGAGGTGCTACGGGCCATGGACGCCCTCGGGTACGAGCCGACGGGCCTGCGCCGCCGCACCCGGCGCCCGTTGATCGGGCTGATCGTCCCCGAACTCGACAACCCCGTCTTCCCGCGGTTCGCCCAGGCGATCGAGACCCGCCTGGTCGGCCACGGGCTGACCACCGTGCTGTGCACCTCGACCCCGGCGGGACTCAGCCAGGCGGAGTACCTCGCCGTCCTGCTCGAGCACGACGTCGCTGGCGTGGTCGTGGTGTCGGGCGACACCGCGGACGTCACCGCCGACCACCGCCACTACCACGACGTGGTCAGCCGGCGCGTCCCCGTGCTGGTGGTCAACGGTCGGGCACCCGACCTCGAGCTGCCAGCGGTGACCGTCGACCACGTGAGTGCGGCACGCCAGGCCGTCGCCCACCTGGTCTCCCTCGGTCATCGCCGCATCGGCCTCGCGACCGGACCGCAACGCTACGTGCCGAGCACCGAGTTCGTCACCGGGTTCGAGTTGGGGCTGCGCGACGCCGGGCTCGAGGACGCCTCGCTGATCAGCGAGACCCTCTACGGCCTGGAGGGCGGGCACGTCGCCGGGCTCGAGCTCCTGGATCTCGAGGTCAGCGGGGTGGTGTGTGCCAGCGACCTGATCGCGCTGGGGGTGGTCCGTGCCGCCCGGGAGCTGGGCCTGGCGGTGCCCGGTGACGTCTCGGTCGTTGGCTTCGACGACGCCGGACACAACGCGTACGTCGATCCGCCGCTGACCTCGTCCCGTCAGCCCTTCGGGGCGATGGCGGGCGCGGTGGTGCGGCTCCTGGAGGACCGGCTCTCCGATCCCGAGGGGCCCGCCACCGAGCTGCGCTTCCACGCGGAGCTGGTGGTGCGAGCCTCCACCGGCCCGGTCCGGTCGCCCGACGTGGTCGAGGCCCCCGGACCGCCGTCGATCGAGGCCCCGCCCGTCCCCGGCCGCTGAGACGGCGGGTCGTTCCGGTCGCCCGGGCTACCTTCGTACGCCACGCAGCACGATCCGAGGAGGTGGCGTGACCGACCGCGTCCGCACCGTGGAGCTCGGACAGTTCGAGGACGAGCGGGCCGAGGTGGTGGCGCAGCGGCTCGAGGACGTCGGCATCGTGTGGTGGTCCAAGACCTCCGGGCGGCTGGCCCGGACGTTGTTCGCCGGGGACTGGGGCACGCGCATCTTCGTGGACCGCTCCCGGCTGGAGGAGGCCCAGCGGATCGCGGCGGAGGCGCTGGAGGGCTGACCCGAGGCTGCCCTGGGGGATGTGCGGCTTCCCGCCCGTCCGGCGAGCCCGCCCCGTTCAGCCGACGCGGCCGAAGCCCCGCAGGTCGCTGCGCTCCATCGACCGGATCTCGACCGGCCGACCGGAGTAGGGGGCGTGGACGATCTGTCCGTTGCCGATGTACATGCCGACGTGGTGGACCCGTGGAGATCCGGCGAACACCAGGTCGCCCGGGCGCAGCTCCGAGCGGGAGATGCGCGTCAGGTTGGTGAACTGCGCGTGGGACGTGCGGGGGATCGACACCCCGGCCTGGGCCCACGCCCACACCATCAGCCCTGAGCAGTCGAAGGCGTTCGGGCCGGTCGCGCCCCACCGGTAGGGCATGCCCAGCCGCGACAGCGCGGCGTCCACCGCCACCTGCGCGTTGGCGCGCGCCGCCGGTGCGGCGCGCGGTGCGGGGGCGGCGCTCGACGACGCAGCCTGGGCCTCG
>SKNO01000270.1 GCA_007120465.1 Nitriliruptoraceae bacterium | reverse complement strand
CTCCCGTCGCCGAGGGCGGCGAGACACAGCCGCCGCCCGACCCGTCCCGCAGGCACCTGCTCAAGGTCCTGGGCGTGGGCGCCGGGGTGGCCGCGGCGGGCAGCGGCACCGCGTTCGCGGCCCGGCCGGACCGGGCCGCCGCCAGCACCGGGGAGGAGGCGCTCGGTGTCGACCGCGTGGTGCGCACCACCTGCTCACCGAACTGCACCGGCTCGTGCGGACAGCTCGCCTTCGTCCGCGACGACCGGGTGGTGAAGATCCAGCAGGCCGCCGACTTCCCCGACGAGGTCTACAACCCGCGCGGGTGCATGAAGGGCCTCTCCTTCCACCACAACATCCACGGCGCGGACCGGATCCGTCACCCCCTGGTCCGCACCGGCCCACGTGGCGCCGGCGAGTTCCGCGAGGCCACCTGGGACGAGGTGCTCGACACGATCGCGGCGGAGTTCGCCCGGATCGGGGCGACCGACGGCTACGAGGCGATCCACGTCTTCGGGCAGGTCCCCGGCTCCGGGTACGTACACAAGGGAGCCAACTACCGGGCAGCCGCCGCCCTCGGGATGAGCCACGGCACGAGCTTCGACTTCAACGGCGACCTGCCGATGGGGATGCCGATCACCTTCGGGGTGCAGAACGCCGAGCACGAGACCAAGGACTGGGCGAACAGCCGGTTCCTGCTGATCGTCGGGGCGAACCCGCTGGACACCCGCATCCCCGACGCCCACTTCCTGTTCGATGCGGCCGACCGCGGTGCCCGCCTGGTGGTCGTCGATCCGGTGTTCTCCGCGACCGCTGCGAAGGCCGACAGCTGGTTGCAGATCCGGCCCGGCACCGACGCGGCCTTCGCGCTCGGCATGGTCAACGTGATCCTCGCCGAGGGCCGCGCCGACCTCGACTTCGTGCGCACCTACACCGATGCCGCTCTGCTGGTGCGGACGGATACCGGCAGGCGCCTGCGCGCCGACGACCTGGCCGACGTCGACGACCGAGGCCAGACCGGCCTGCGCGCCGACCTCGACGAGGTCTACGTGGTGTGGGACCAGGCCACCCGCCGTGCCGTCGCGCTCGGCACGGAGAAGCTCGGCATGCCCGACGGCGTCGACGCCGCCCTCGACGGCCGCTTCGAGGTGGAACTCACCGACGGCAGCCACGTCGAGGTGGTGCCGGCGTGGTCGCTGGTCGCCGCGGAGGTGGACCGCTGGAGCCCGCAGCGCGCGGCAGAGGTGACGGGTGTCCCCGCGGACCTGATCGCCCGTGCCGCCCGGGCCTACGCCACCGAGGCGCCTGCCGCGATCCTGATGGGGGGCGGGTCCAACCACTGGTTCCACGGCGACCAGATCGGCCGCGCCTACGCCCTGCTGGCCACGGTCACCGGCAACATCGGGCGCTCCGGTGGCGGGTTCAGCGTGTACGTCGGGCAGTACAAGGTGCGGCTGGACACCTCACCGTGGTGGACGCTGCCGGACCGCTCCACCCCCATCGTGCCCTCGATCTACTTCCTGCGGGGTCCCACCGACACGATGCACCCGGACGTCCCCTACCCGGAGCACGGGTTCAAGGCCCTGTGGTGCTCCTTCGCCAACATGTTCGTGCAGTCGCCGGATCTCAACCGGCTGTACGAGACGCTCGACGACCTCGATCTGATCGTGGTCACCGACCCGATCCTCACCGAGACCGCGCAGTACGCCGACATCGTCCTGCCCGCCACCACCTGGTACGAGAAGACCGATCTCACGGCCACACCGGTGCACCCCTTCGTGCAGATCCAGCAGCCCGCGATCCCGCCCGTCGGCGAGTCTCGCGACGAGCTGTGGATGTGGCAGGAGATCATCCGCCGCATCGATCCGGCACTGGCCGAGGAGCACTTCCTGCCCTACTCCGCCGAGGACGCCGTCGAGATGATGCTGGCAGCCGGCGACCGGCCCGACGGTCCGACCCGCGGGATGACCCTCGACGGGCTGCGTGAGGGGCCCATGCGGCTCAACGTCCCCGACCCCGAGGTGCCCTTCCAACGGCAGATCGAGGACCAGGTCCCCTTCCCGCCGCGCAGCCTGCCCGCGCCGCTGGAAGCGACGCAACGCTTCGTGCCGACCGGGCGGATCGAGTTCTACAAGGAGGAGGACCGGTTCCTCGAGCGGGGCGAGACGGTGCCGACCTACCTCGATCCCCACGACGACGGGGTCCACGATCCGGCGGCGTACCCGCTGACCCTGCTCTCGCCCCACTCGAAGTGGCGGATCCACTCCACCTACGCGAACAACCCGTGGTTGCAGGAGATCCACGGCAACCGGCCCACGGTGATGCTCCACCCCGTCGACGCCCGTGCGCGGGGGATCCGGGACGGCGATGAGATCGACGTGTTCAACGGGCGTGGCCAGCTCGGCGCCTGGGCCCACGTGACCGAGGCGGCCAGACCGGGCACGGCGACCCTGCACGAGGGCTGGTGGCCACGGTTCTTCCGCTCCGGGAAGGGTGTGAACGAGCTGACCACCTCGGAGGTCAACCCGATCCACGAGATCCACTTCGTGCCGAACACGTGGTCGCCGTCGACCCCGTGGAAGGACTGCCGCTGCGAGGTGCGCCGTGCGTGACACCGACGTCCTCGGGAGCCTGCTCGCCGGTGATGATCCCAACGAGGGAGCGCCGGTGGCCGTCGAGCGCACCTCGGCCATCGAGGCGCTCCCACCGCGGAGCCGCGCGTGGGGCGAGATCGACGTCCGTTCCGACACGCCCCGGTGGGGGATGCTGGTCGACACCGAACGGTGCATCGGCTGCTGGTCCTGCGCGGTGATCTGCCGGTCGGAGAACGACGTCGCGCTCGGCATGTGGTGGAACCGCATCCTGACCGACGGCGACGACCTCGACACCCCCACGGTCGGCGCTCACGGGCAGCTCGAGATGGCGTGGCTGCCGCTGGCCTGCCAGCACTGCGACGACGCACCCTGCGAGAAGGTGTGCCCGACCGCGGCGACCTACACCAACGACGAAGGTGTGGTGATGGTCGATGCGGACAGGTGCATCGGCTGCCGCTACTGCATGGCCGCGTGCCCCTACGGCGTGCGGGTCTTCAACTGGGGCGAGCCCGAGAAGGCGCCCGGCGTGACCGAGGGGATGGTCCACGCGCGGCCGGTGGGCAGCGTGGAGAAGTGCTCGCTGTGCGTGCACCGGCTCGCGGAGGGGCAGGAGCCGTCCTGCGTCGTGTCCTGCCCGGCGCAGGCACGGATCTTCGGTGACCTCAACGCGCCGGACAGCCGCATCAACCAGCTGCTGCGCGACCGCGGCGGGGACCAGCTGCTCAAGGAGAAGGGGACCGAACCCAAGGTCCGCTACCTGCCACCTCGCCGCCGGAGGTCGCTGTGACGACGCTCGCGCCTCCCGGCTCCCCGACGCCCGCGACCGGACAGCGACGGCGGGCCGGGCTGCTCTGGTACGTGGCGCTCGCGGTCGGGCTCGCGATCGGACTGTTCTCCTTCGGGTACCAGCTGTCGGCCGGGTTGACGGTGACCGGGTTGACCAACACGGTCACCTGGGGTCTGTACATCGTGCTGTTCATGTTCCTGGTCGGGGTCTCGGCTGGTGGGCTGATCGTGGTCGCCGGTGGCGAGCTGGTCGGCAGTCACCAGCTCGAGTCGCTGAACCGGTTGGCGGTGATCGTCTCCGGGACCGCCGTCGCAGCCGCTGCCGTGTCCATCATCCCCGACCTCGGGCGCCCGTGGCTGGCCTGGCACATGATGGTCGGTCCCCAGTGGATGTCACCGCTCGTCTGGGACATGGCGGTGATCTCCATCTACCTCGCCATCGCCGGGGTCGACCTGTGGATCCTCACCCGTCCCGAGCCGATGGCGCGCTGGCTCCGGATCATGGCGGTGGTGACGCTGCCGGTGGCGGTGCTGGTCCACTCGGTCACGGCGTGGATCTTCGGGTTCCTGGTCGCGCGGCCCTTCTGGAACACCGCGATCCTCGCACCACTGTTCATCTCGTCCGCACTGGTGTCCGGCACCGCGCTGGTCCTGATCGTCGCGTGGGTCGTCCGTCGCGTCTCGACGTGGGACCCGCCCGCTCACGTGTTCACCGATCTGGCCAAACTGCTCGCGTGGTTCGTCGCGGTCGACTTCTTCCTCCTGCTCGCGGAGCTCGTGACCGCGTACACCTCGCAGACCGCCTACCACCTCGCCCCGCTCGAGATGCTCTTCGGTGGCCGGCAGGCGCCGCTGTTCTGGGGGCAGCTCGTCCTCGGTGTGGTGCTCCCCTTCCTGGTCTACGTCAACCCGCGGCTGCGGACGCGGATGGGACTGCTGGTCGGAGCGGCGACGCTGTCGGTGCTCGGCGTGTTCGCCAAGCGCGTGAACATCCTCATGCCCGGCATGTACGAGCCGCAGATCGCCCTCCCACCGGGTGTGCCGGCGGGACGAGCCGACCAGACCTTCGAGCTCGGTGCGCTGTACGTGCCCACGTGGGTCGAGTACGGCGTCGTCGTCGGCATCCTCGCGTTCAGTGCCACGCTCATCACCGTCGGTGTTCGCCGGTTCGTGATCCCGCGCTCCGACGGGTCGTGAGTAGGCTCGGTGTGCTCCGACCGTCGAGCGCGGGGGGACCACGATCGAGACGTTCGCGCCGCTGCACCTGACCCCCGTGCTCGTCCCGAAGCCGTGGGGGGCGCGACGTCTGGAACGGTTCGGCCGTGCCCTGCCGCCCGGCGCGCGCATCGGTGAGAGCTGGGAGGTCGCGGACCTGCCCGCGGCCGCGAGCTCGGGGCTGGCAGAACCGGTCACGCGGGTGGCCGCCGGCCGGTTCGCGGGGTGGACGTTGCAGGAGGTGATCGCGCACGACCGTGCCGGTCTGCTCGGCGACGCCCCCGACCTCGACGGACGCTTCCCGCTGCTCGTCAAGCTGCTCGACGTCGGCGAGCCGCTGTCGGTCCAGGTGCACCCGCCGGCGGCGTACGTGGCCGAGCATCCCGAGGCCGTGCACAAGACCGAGACGTGGGTGGTGCTCGACGCCGAGCCGGACGCCGAGCTGATGCTCGGCCTGGCCGAGGGCGTCACCGTGGCGGACGTCCGTGCCGCCGCCGGAACCCCTGCGGTCACCCGCCTGCTGCACCGCGTCGCAGCCCGGCCGGGTGCGGTGCACCACGTGCCCGCCGGCACGGTGCACGCGGCGGGCGCGGGGGTGGTGCTCGCCGAGGTCCAGACCCCGAGCGACACCACCTTCCGCCTCTACGACTGGATCGAGGAGCTCGGGCGGGCGCCCCGCGACCTGCACCTCGACCAGGCGGTGCGGGCGCTGGAACTCGCGGCGCCACCGCCCGGTCCGCCGGCCGCGCCGGAGGGGGTGCACCTGCCGCTGGCGACGCCCCACTACCACCTCGACCGTCGCCACCTCGACGCGGATGCCGAGGTGGCGGTGCCGGCCGGACAGCTGCGGATCGTGCAGGTGCTGGACGGGGAGCTCGCCGGGGACGGGTTGGGCGGCACGCTGCGTGCCGGCGGGACGGTGCTGCTGCCCGCGGCGTGGACGGGGACGCTGCGCTCGGTCGGCGGGTGCACCTGGCTCGAGACGACCCTGCCGGCACGCCGAGGTGGCACGGGCGACGCCGATGCCGATGGCTAGGGTCGCGCCGACGGAAGGGGTGGCGCGGTGAACTGGCCCCTGTGGGCGGTCGCGCTCGCGGCGGCACCCGTCGTGCTGCTCGCCGTGCTGGTGCTGCGTTCCCAGCCGGTCACCTGGGTCGCCTGGCTGGCGGCCGGGTTCGCGGGAGTGCTGGGGCTGGCCGTGTTCGGGCTGGACCTGCTCGAGGTGGGGGTCGCGGTGACCCGGGGGGTGTGGACCGGCACGTGGATCCTGCTGATCGTGCTGCCGGCCCTGCTGCTGTTCGAGGTCCTCGACCGTTCCGGGGCGTTGGAGCACCTGGCGGTCGCGGCGGACCAGCTCGCGCCGACCGAGGGGCGCCGGCTGCTGCTGTTGGCCTTCGTGCTGCCGTCGTTCCTGCAGGGTGCGGCCGGGTTCGGCGCCCCGATCGCGATGAGCGCGCCACTGCTGGTGCGGCGGGGGATGGCGCCCGTCGCGGCGGTGGCGGCCTGCCTCGTCGGCTACCAGTGGTCGGTGACCTTCGGGTCGATGGGGTCCAGCTACTTCATGGCCGAGGCCACCGCCCGACTGGCGGAACCGGCGGCGCGGTCCTTCGCGTTGCGCGCCGGGGTGCTGCTCGCGATCAGCGCGGTGCTGTCGGGTCTGCTGGTGCTGAGCCGTGGACGCCGCTCCCGTGGGGACCGCTGGCGTGCGGTGGTGATCGGCGCGGTGATGGGGGCGGTGCTGATCGGGGTCGTCGTGGTGCAGCCGGCGCTGGGTTCGACGACCGCGGGCCTGGCCGGGCTGGTGGCCTGCTGGTTCCTGCTGCCGATGCGGGGCACGCCCCGTCCCGGCGGGTCGGACCTGCTGGTCGCGGCCTCTCCGTACGCGGTGCTGACGGTGGCGGCGGTGGTGGGGTTCGCGGTCCCGCCGGTGCGCGCACTGCTGGACCGGGTCCCCGAGATGGCGCCGGTGCTGCCGGGGGTGGACGCCGCCTTCGGGTTCTCGCTGGCGGAGGCCGCGGTCACGCCGGCGTTCCGCCCGTTGCTCCACCCGCTGCCCTACCTGCTGCTGGCGCTGCTCGCCGCGGTCGTGGTGTACCGGCGGCGTGGCTGGTGGCCACCAGGCTGCGGCCGGGACGCCGTCGTGTCCTGGGCCGGTCGCAGCCGCAAGGTCGTGGTCACGATCGTGGGGCTGACGGTCCTGGCCGCGGTGCTCACCGAGGCGGGGATGGTGGCGGCCCTCGCCGAGGCGGCCGCCGCCGGGCTGGGCAGCGCGTTCGTGGTGGTGTCGGCGCCACTCGGGGCGCTGGGGACGGTGCTGACCGGGTCGACGACGGCGTCGAACGCGCTGTTCAGTTCCCTGCAGGCCGAGGTGGCGGTCGCGCTCGGCCTCCTGCCGGCGGTGCTGCTGTCCGGTCAGACCGCCGGTGGCAACATCGGCAACGCCCTCTCGCCCGGCGTGTCGGCGGTAGGGACCGCCGCGGCGGGGGCGTCGGGCCGCGAGGGCGAGGTCCTGCGCTCCAACCTCGGCGCGGCCGCCGTGCTGATGCTGGCCGTCCTGCTCGGACTGGGGGTGCAGGTCTGGCTGCTGGCGTGACCCGGCATCCCCGTGGAGCGGCGGTGGCCGCGTTGCCGGTCGTGGCGCGGGCCGCGTACGCTCCCGGCCAACCTGGAGGGTTCGCCTAGTCTGGCCTATGGCGCACGGCTGGAATCCGTGTTGGGAGTCACATCCCTCGGGGGTTCGAATCCCCCACCCTCCGCCACGCTGAACACCGCCCGACCAGCCCCGCGCAGCGCCGGCTGTCGTGGGTGCCCTCCGGGCGTCGGCGCGACCAGCACGAGCTGATGGCCCCTCCGGCGCCTGCCTGATCGGTCCCGGGAAGCCGGCCGTTCCTGCGCGCACGGCGGCCGGATGGCTGGGCAGGTTGTGACCTTCGGCCCGCCTGGTCTGCGGTGCTGCGGCGTACGTTCCAACCATGGTTGTATCGACAGACATCGATGGACGGCTGGCGACGCGGGTCGCGCGCCTGAAGTGCGTGGCGGACCCGATCCGCTGGCGGGTCATCGAGACGCTCGGCCGCGAGGGCGGCCGGTGCCACTGCGACCTCGAGGTCGTGCTGGGGGTGCCGGCCAACCTGTTGTCCCACCATCTGCGCGTGCTGCGCGACGCCGGGTTGGTGACCACCCGCCGTCTCGGCAAGCAGGTGGAGTACCGGCTGGACCCGGCAGCGCCACGGCTGCTGCACGACGCGCTGCCAGACGTCGCCCCCGAGCTCGCGGGGGCGGACACGGGAGAGTGATCTGATGGGCTCGACCGACACCCGTCTCGACCGGCCGCGGGTCTCGACCCGCCTGCTGTGGCTGCTGCTGGCGGCAGGGGTGGCGGCCTGGATCGGCCTGTACGCCGCCAACGAGCGGATCTGGGACGTGGTGATCTACGGGCTGGTCGGTCTGGACCCCGCGAGCCGGCTCGGTGACGCGGTGCACTTCTTCTTCTACGACGTCGTCAAGATCATGCTGCTGGTCACCGGGCTGATCTTCGTGGTCGGGCTGATCCGGACCTCGATCTCCCCCGAACGGGTCCGCACCCTGCTGGCCGGCCGTCACGCCGCGACCGCCTACGTGCTGGCCGCCGCCTTCGGGTCACTCACCCCGTTCTGCGCCTGCTCGTCGGTCCCGCTGTTCGTCGGGTTCGTGGCCGCCGGTGTCCCGCTGGGGGTCACCCTGACCTTCCTGATCACCAGCCCGCTGATCAACCAGGTCGGGGTGGTGATGCTGTTCGGCATGTTCGGCTGGCGTGTCCCGGTCCTGTACGTGGCCACCGCCATCGTCATGGCCGTCGCCGCCGGGCTCGCCCTGTCCCGTCTGGACCTGCAACGGTGGGTGGAGCCCTTCGTGCTGAGCTCGCCCGTCGGGCAGCTCGCCGCCGCCGACGGCGGGCGACCGTCCCTGCACGACCGCGTGGCCGCCGCGCGCGACGAGGTGGCCGACATCGTCGCCAAGGTGTGGGCCTACGTGCTCGTCGGCATCGGCATCGGCGCAGCCATCCACGGCTGGGTTCCCGCCGGGTTCTTCGCCGACGTCGCCGGCCCCGACAACCCGCTGGCCGTCCCGGTGGTCACCGTCGTCGGCGCCCCGCTGTACTCCAACGTCGCCGCGGTCATCCCGCTGGTCAAGGCCCTGCACGGTGCTGGCGTCGCGATCGGCACCGCCATGGCTTTCATGATGGCCGTCGTCGGCCTGTCGATCCCCTCGTTCATCCTGCTCCGCCGCGTGCTCAAGCTCCCCCTGCTGCTGCTGTTCCACGCCGCGGTGGTCGTCGGGATCATCGTCATCGGCGTGCTGTTCAACCTCATCAGCTGAGACCACCACCGACAGGAGACCCCATGAACATCAAGGTGCTCGGCCCCGGCTGCCGCAACTGCATCACCCTCGAACAGCGCACCCGCGAGGCCCTGTCCACCCTCGGGCAGGACGCGACCATCACCAAGATCACCGACGTCGCCGAGATCGTCGGGTACGGCGTGATGCGCACCCCCGCCCTGGTCGTTGACGAACAGGTCGTCGTGGCCGGCGAGATCCCCACGGTGCGCAAGCTCGCCACCCTCCTCAACGACGGAGCGGCCGGGTAGCGTCGCATCGACACGGCCCGCGCGGCTCGCTGACGCGTTCTACGGGTTGCCCGCGAACGTCCAGCAGCCGCCGGGCGGGGTCGGTCACCGCTCCAGCAGACGCGTGAGCTGTCGGACGCTTGGGACCTTGCCGCTGGCGACGACCTCGCCGTCGACGACCAGTCCGGGCGTGGACATCAGGCCGTACCCGACGATCGTTGCCATGTCGGTGATCTTCTCGATGTCGGCACTCGCACCGAGGCTGTCGAGGGCCTGACGGGTGCGTTCCTCGAGCATCGTGCAGTAGCGGCAACCGGGGCCGAGGATCTTGATGTCCATGGGATGCTCCGTGGGACGGGCCGGGCGGTCATCGCGCCCGGCCGGGGTCAGACGATCAGGTCGAACAGCGAACCGATGGCGATGATCCCCACGGTCACCGCGCCGGTGAAGATCGCGAGCAGCGGCAGGCGCATCACCCGTTTGAGCAGGATCAGCGCGGGCAAAGACAGCGCGACGATGCTCATCATGAACGCCATCGCGGTGCCCAGCCCCACCCCTTGGCGTGGACCGCCTCGACCAGCGGCACCACCCCGGCAACGTTGGCGTAGAGCGGGATGCCGGCGAGGGTGGCCACCGGCACCGACCAGGCGCTGTCGACGATGCCGGTGGTGGCGAAGAAGTCGGCGGGGTCGCGACCTGGCTGACCATCGGGTCGATCCAGCGCTCCAGGTCGAGCGGGGACAGCAGCACACCGGCGACGATGGCCACGGACATGCCGGTGGCGACGTACAGCGCGACGACCTGCCAGCCGACCATCCCGGCGAGCATCACCACGCCGATCTGGTTGATCAGCGGACCGGTGATCAGGAACGTCAGGGTGATCCCGAGCGGGACCCCGGCGGCGACGAACCCGATGAACAGCGGCACCGAGCTGGACGAGCAGAACGGGGTGATCGCGCCGGAGCCGGCGGCCAACAGGAACCCGGTCACGACGTGACGGCGCTTGATCCCACACGAACCCGTTGGCGAGGTAGAGCAGCCCCCAGGTGACTGCGGCAGCCGCCAGCCCCGCCAGCAGCCGACGTCGCGACGTTGGCACGAGCTCCCGCTGCGTGACGGCTATCGTTGGCCCTTCCTCAGCGGTCAGCGTCCGGTCGTGGCCCCGGCGGCCGGGTGCGTCGGACCGGTCCCGATCGGGTCCCTGAGGCTGGCGGTGCAGGAGTGGTCGAGTCGGGTCATCGGTGGACCTCCGGTCCGTCGATGGCGAAGACGCGGTGACGCAGCCACAGGGCGACGTAGACGAGGCCGACGAGCACGGGCACCTCGATCAGCGGTCCGACGACCCCGGCGAGCGCCTCGCCAGACGCGGCGCCGAACACCCCGATCGCGACCGCGATCGCCAGTTCGAAGTTGTTGCCGGCAGCCGTGAAGGACACGGTGGTCGTCCGGGCGTAGTTCAGGCCGAACCGGACCGAGAGCCAGAAGGACACCCCGAACATCGCGAAGAAGTAGATCGTCAACGGGATGGCGATGCGGACGACGTCGAACGGCCGCGAAGTGATCTGCTCGCCCTGAAGCGTGAACAGCAGCACCACCGTGAACAGCAGCCCGTACAGGGCGAACGGCGAGATCCGCGGGAGGAAACTCGTCTCGTACCAGTCCCGGCCCTTGCGTGCCTCGCCGATGACCCGGGAGGCGATCCCGGCCGCCAGGGGGATGCCGAGGAACACGAGCACCGCCTTGGTGATCTCCCAGATCGACACGTCCAGCGCCTGCTGGTCGAGCCCGAGCCACCCCGGTAGGGCGACGAGGTAGAACCAGCCGAGCAGCGAGTAGGCCGCGATCTGGAACACCGAGTTGAGGGCGACCAGGAAGGCCGCCGCCTCGCGGTCCCCGCAGGCCAGGTCGTTCCAGATCAGCACCATCGCGATGCACCGTGCGAGCCCGACGATGATCAGCCCGGTGCGGAACTCCGGCAGATCGGGGAGCAGCAACCAGGCCAGCGTGAACATCAGCGCCGGTCCGATCACCCAGTTGAGCACCAACGACAGCCCGATGAGCCTGCGGTCGGTGGTCAGCCTGCCCATCTCGCCGTAGCGCACCTTGGCCAGTGGCGGGTACATCATCACCAGCAGGCCGATGGCGATCGGGACCGAGATCCCGTCGATCTTGACGGCCTCCAGGGCCTCGGCCGACCCGGGGACGAGGCGACCGAGCAGCAACCCGGCGGCCATCGCCAGCCCGATCCACACGGGCAGGAAGCGGTCGAGAGCGCCGAGTTTGCCGACGACCGCATGCGGGAGGGTTGCCTCGTCGATCACGGTCTCCGGTCGCGAACCTGGCGGATCGGGGCGGGCGGTCACGGGGCTTCCGTCTCGTCGCTGGGTCGGGCGCTCCACCGACGGGATCGGCGATGGTGTGGGTCCCGCTCCTCGGGTAACTTGCGGATACGTGCAGGCCGGACGCTACATCTGCTTGCTTCTTCATGCAAGTAGCATCGCTCCTCGATGCGATCCGGAGGCGCTGGGCTGCCAGACCGGAGGCACCGTGAGCACGACACCCGACACCTCGGACGCGATCGCGGAACTCGCCGCGGCGTGCAAGGTGCTGGGCGAGCCCCGTCGTCTCCGGATCCTGCGGTTCCTGCTGGAGGCGCCCGACACGCTGTGCGGGTGCGAGCTCAGCGACATCCTCGGCGTGCCCGATTACCAGATCTCGCGGGACCTGAGTGCCCTGCGCGGGGCCGGCCTGGTCCGCGATCGGGGTCGCAGCGGGACCTGGGTGCACTACGAGCCGGTCCCCGACGCCCCGCAGCACCTCGGCCGGCTCCTGGCGCTGGTCCGCGAGACCCCGCTCGCCGCCGACGACGCGCGACGCTTCGAACTGCGCTACGGACTCCGGGCCCAGGTCGGGTGCGTGCTCGGTCCTGGCCATCCCGACGTCACGGCCGCCTTCGTGGCCGCCGGGGTCGAGCCCCCGAAGGCCTGACGCTCCCGCCGGTGCAGTGCGGCACGTGCGGCCGGGTCCACCTCGAGCCGTGACGGGGTGCCGCACGCGAGGCCCTGGGCCCTTCGCGCAGTGACCCTTGGCCCTGCCTGACGGACGCCGGCTCGGGCAGGCTCGCGGGGTGAGCCTGGGCGTCCTGCACGCCCGCGATCGCGGAGCCCGGTCCCGATGCCCGCATGGGGGTCCCGATGGAACTCGCCCGGATGCCACTGCCGACCGTCGAGACCGGAACCTGCGGGGTCGGCAGCCCGGGGCCGACGGGTGTCGCGCCTGCGTGGAGCGCTGTCCCTACGGTGCGATCGAGATCCGGTCGCGGCCTGACGGGTCCGAGATCCGGATCGACCCGCTGCGGTGCCAACGGTGCGGCCAGTGCAGCGGCGTGTGCCCGACCAGCTCGATCGAGCGGCCGTTCCTCCCCGACGGGGAGCTGATCGCTGCGCTGGTCGTCGCAGGCCGCGCGTCGGATGGTCCGGTGATCGCCGTCACCTGCGCGGACTCAGCAGCGCGCGTGGCCGCAGGCCTCGGTGCGGAACACGTCGTCGTGTCGCCCTCGTTGTTGGTGCTCAACGAGACCCACCTGCTCACACCGGTCGTCGCTGGCGCACGGGCGGTCCTGCTGGTCGGGTGCCCACGGTGCACCCACGACCAGCCCCAGAGCCTGCGCGAACCGCTGTCGGTGCTCCGGGCGATGATCGACGAGCCGCGCCGCGCCATGTACGTCGAGGACGACCACACCGATCGGTTCGAGACCGCCGTCGTGACGGTCGCCGAGCTGGCGCCGCCGACCTACCACCTCGATGCCGCCGCGTGGGACCAGCTCGCACGGGCCACCACGCGCCGAGAGCGCCTCGCGACCCTCCTCCCGGCACTCGGGACCGACGCCACCAAGCCGGTCGCCGCCCCCGGGTTCGGCCGGGTCGAGCTCGACCTCGACGCCTGCGTGGCCTGCGGTGCCTGCGCGATCGCCTGCCCCACCGATGCCCTCGCCCTCGACCCGACCGTCGCGAGGCTCAGCGTCACCGACCTCGACTGCATCGGGTGTGGGACCTGCGCATCGGTGTGTCCCGACGATGCGATCACGGTTCAACCCGCCGTGCCCGTCGGTGCTGGCGCCCTGGTCACGCGGACGCTGCTCACCGACGAGGCGGTCGCGTGCCGCACCTGCGGCGAGTCCTACGCGCCACGTCGGTTGCTGGACCACGCCCGCGAGGTCCTGGTCGCCGCGGACCTCGATGCCGACGACCCGCGCTTCCAGCTGGGGATCTGCCCGACCTGCCGCGACCCCGAGGCGCGCCAGCACCCCATCGCGGTGGAACTCGAAGAGCCACCCCCCGTCGATCAGGGGCGCGACCCATCACGTCGCCGCTTCCTGCAGGGCGCCGCGACCGCTGTCGCTGTCGGCGCCACGCTGCCGCTGTTCCGCGGGGTTGGGACGGCGATCGCGGTGGAACAGGAGCCGGTGATCCGGCCGGGCCGGCTCGGCATGGTGATCGATCTCGACCGCTGCATCGGCTGCCACGCCTGCACCAACGCGTGCAAGGCCGAGAACAACGTGCCGCTGGGGAAGTTCCGTGACTGGGTCGAGGAGCACGTGCTGGGCGACTACCCGGACGCGCGGCCGGTGTTCCTCCCGAAGCTGTGCAACCACTGTGACGATCCCGGCTGTCTGCGCGCCTGCCCGACGGGGGCGATCCACAAGCGTGCCGACGGGATCGTCGACCTCGACCCGGCGATCTGCATCGCCTGCCAGGCGTGCATGCACGGCTGTCCCTACGACATGACCTTCTACAACCACCAGCGCGGGACGGCCGACAAGTGCAACCTCTGCGCGCACCGCATCGACGAGGGTCTCGATCCCGCCTGTGTCGAGGTCTGTCCGCCCAGGTGCCGGATCGTGGGGGACTTCGACGACCCGGACGGTCCCGTGTCCGCGTACCTCCGTGATCGGGATCCGTCGGGTCTGCGCGAGGACTACGGATTGGGACCCAACGTCCAGTACGTCGGGCTGCCCGGCGAGCTCAACCGGTAGGAGTGGATCGTGACCGAACTACTGACCCTGCTGAGCTCGGGGACACCCTTCACCGGTGAGGGTGGGTTCGTCCTCCCCAACGAGCACGTCCACTGGGGGCCGATCGTCTGGGCCTACCTGTTCCTCGCCGGTGTCGGGAGCGGGAACCTGATCGTCGCGATCCTGCCGCGGTTTCCGTGGGCGATGGACAACGACGCCCTGATGCGCCTGCGCCGGCTCGCGATCATCACGGCACTGGCGTGCTTCCTCGCGATCCCGATCGCGGTCCTCGCCTCGCTGCACCAGCCCGTACGGATGTGGCGTGTGGTGCTGGCCCCGAGTTGGACCTCACCGATGCCCTACGGCTCGTGGGCGCTCGTCGTGCTGATCGCCCTGACGGTGTTCCATCTGTGGCACATGCACCGCCCGGAGTTCGCCTACGCCGCTGAGCGGCGCAGTGACCTGCTGGGGCGCCTCTACCGGTTGGCGTCGGCCGGCTACGAGCCGGATGCTCCGGCCACGCGGATGTCCAAGGCGCGGCTCGACCTCGTGTTCTGGCTGCGGATCATCTTCGAGCTGGCCTTCATCGGCTACACGGCCTTCCTGTTGTCCACCCTGATCTCCTACCAGGTGTGGAGCACCCCGACGCTCGGGATCATGTTCTTCCTGCTCGCGATGGCCTCGGGCTACGCGTGGCTGGCGATGATCGGGTGGCTCACCGGCTTCCTCCCGAAGGAGCCGCTCATGTTGCGGCTCCTGGCCGGGTCCGGCGCCGCGTTCCTCGGCGGGGTCATGGTGCTGCGCGTCTGGGAGTTCGCCTGGGCCGCGTACAGCAGCGAGCGTTGGTGGCCCATGATCGCCGAGATGCAGTTCGGCCAGCTGCTGCCGAGCTTCATCGCGCTCGAGGCGCTCGCCGGAGCGATCGCGATCGGGCTGCTCACCTACGCCGCCTGGAAGGGCGATGGCCGCGCCGCCTGGATCGGCGGGGCCGTCGGCATCGTCGCGCTGATGGCCATCCGCTGGCACATCGTGGTCGGCGGGCAGATGGTCTCGCGCACCTGGGAAGGCCTGGTGGCCTTCCAACTCGAGATCCTCGGGGCGGAGGGGGTGATCGCCACCAGCGCGCTCTTCGTGCTGGTCGCGACGATCATCGGGGCGCTGCTGTGGTTCCTGCCCTGGCGCACCGCGACCCACGCCACGAAGGTCGACGAGACCGAGGACGAGGCGACGCTCGAGGCGGCGATGCGCGACGACCGTCGACGTTTCCTGACCGTGGCCGGCGGGCTCACGGTCGGGATCGCCGGCGGGTACGCGACCCTGGGCGATCTGCTGATGCCGCACTTCAACCCCCGGACACCCGGGCCCACCGGCCCGAACGCGGAACGGGTCATCAACTCCATCTGCCTCTCCTGCGACGCCCGCTGCGGCACCCGGGCGATCGTCAACGACGAGGGCCGCGTCCGCCAACTGTTCGGCAACCCCTTCCACCCCGCCTCCACCATGAACCGACCCCTCCCCTTCGACACGCCCCTCGACGAGTCGCTGGCGGTCAACGGCACGCTGTGCATGAAGGGCGTGTCGGGGATGCAGTACCTGTACGACCCCTACCGCATCCGCCTCCCGCTCAAACGGACCGGCCCCCGCGGCTCCGGGGAGTTCGAGGTCATCAGCTGGGACCAGCTGATCGAGGAGGTCGTCGAAGGCGGGCGGCTGTTCGCCGACATCGGCGAGGACCGCGAGGTCGAGGGACTCCGTGCGATCAACGACACCGACACCCCGATCGACCCGGATGCGCCCGAGCTCGGTCCGCGGAGCTACGGCCTCGTGTGGAACACCGGACGTGGGCAGACGCCCCGGGACAACTTCATCGAGCGGTTCCTGACCGCGTTCGGCTCCCCCAACTACGTGTCCCACACCGACCTGTGCCAGATGAACTGGTACGTCGCCAACTACCTCTTCACGGGCCGGTACAACGAGGATGTCTCGATCACGAACCAGCTGTTCGGCGACATCGTCAACAGCGAGTTCATGCTCATGTTCGGGGTGAACCTGGGCGGGGGCTGGAAGCCGGCGGTCAACACCTCGGCGCCGATCCTCGCCAACCGTCACGCGGACGGTGACGGCTACCTCGTCCTGGTCGACCCCTACGTGCCGCACGGTCGCCACTACGCCGACGAGTGGGTCGGGATCAAGCCGGCGACGGACGCGGCGATGGTGCTCGCCATGATCCGGTGGATCATGGAGCACGGCCGTGAGGACGCCGCCTACCTCGAGAACACCTCCCGGGCGGCGGCGGACGCCGACGGGGATCCGACCTGGACCAACTCCAGCTACCTCGTGATCGTCGAGGACGGCCACGATCGCCGCGGCCGCTTCGTGCGCGGCTCCGACGTCGGTGTCGGGGGAGATGACGACTTCGTCGTGATCTCCGGTGGTTCACCCGCAAGCCACCTCGAGGTGGATGCGGGGGAGCTGTACGTCGATCGCACCATCACCTTCGCCGACGGGACCGAGGTGGCGGTCAGGTCCGCCCTGCAGCTGCTGCGGGACGAGGCGTTCGGCCGCAGCATCGACGAGTGGTCGGAGATCTGTGACGTTCCCGCGGCCGACATCGAGCGGCTCGCGGAGCGGTTCGTCAGCCACGGCCGCAAGGCGACTGCGTCCTGCTACCGGGGCGCGACGATGCACTCGCAGGGCATCTACGCGGGACTCGCGATCAACAGCCTCAACGCCCTCATCGGCAATATGAACTGGAAGGGTGGCGTGGTCCGCAACTCCTCGGGGCCCGCCTGGAACCGGGGCCTGTACGACCTGGCCACCGTGGAGGGGGCGCCGGTGGTCAGTGGGGTGCACATCTCCCGGATCGATGCGCGCAGTGACATCGCGTACGAGGACTCCACCGAGTTCCGCCGCAAGCTGGAGGAGACCGGCGACGGCTACCCGTCGACGCGTCCCTGGTATCCCTTCACCCACGCCGGTATCACGACCGAAGCACTGGGGGCTGCCGACAGCGGCTACCCCTATCCGGTCAAGGTCTGGATCAACTACTACATCAACCAGCGCCACTCGGTGCCCGGCGGCATCCGGTTCGAGGACACGTTCACCGACCCGGACAAGATCCCACTGTCCCTGTCGGTGGACACCACGATCAGTGAGACGAGCATCTACGCCGACTACATCATCCCGGACGTGATGTTCCTCGACGGCCAGTACGGCTTCATGGGTCAGCAGACCGGGGCGGTCACCGCATGGGGGTCCGCGATCCGCCAGCCGGTGGTCGAGCCGTTGACCGGTCGTACCGAGGACGGTCGCCCGATGATGATGGAGAACTTCCTCATCGACGCGGCGATCCGGCTCGGCCTGCCAGGCTTCGGTGAAGGCGCGATCCCCGGCGATCCCGAAGGACCGCACGCGGGACAGCGGTTCGACCTGTTGAGGACCGAGGACTTCATGGTCCGCGGGATCGCGAACTTCGCCCACAACGCGGGCGTCGACCCCGCGCCCGCGAACGAGCGTGAGTACGTCGCGAGGTTCCCGGTCGCAGCCCACCGCGAGGTGATGACCGACGACGAGTGGGCCCGAGCCGTCGCCGTGTTGGCCCGGGGCGGCTACTTCGATCGACCCGAGTCCGCCTGGGACGAGGAGGGGCGCCATACGATCGGCGTCAACCTCGACGACCGCGCGCCTCTGCAGATCTGGCACGAGTACCTCGGCACCACCAAGGAGTCGCAGACCGGACGCGACCGCTGGGGTGGCGCGACCTACCTCGAACCTGAGGACGGCGTCGGCCGCAACCTCGCCGAGCTGGACGGTGACGAGTACCCGTTCACGGTGGTCACCTTCCGGCTCGCGATCCGTACCAAGGCCCGCACCGCCTACGACTACTGGGCGATCGAGACGATGCCCGAGAACCGCGTGGAGATCAACCCGCAGGACGCAGCGGACCTCGGGATCGTCACCGGCGACCGGGTGCGGATCGCGTCACGGTCCGGTGAGGCCGAGGGCATCGCCAAGATCAGCCCCCGTGTCCGTCCGGGCGTGATCGCCGGCACCCACCACTTCGGTCACACGCAGCAGGGCGTGAGCGCGTGGACCATCACCGGCGGCGCGATCGACGCGGTCGCCGGTGGACGCGACTACCACCCGATCCTGCACGACATGACGTCATCGAACGTCGACGGTGACACCGTCAAGGCCGATCCACGACGGGCCTCCGCGGGGTTCAACGTCAACGATGCGATGCGCCGCAACGACGACGTGCTCGACGACATCCCGTTGGTCGACAACGCCGGCGGGGGGACGGTCTTCCTCGACAGCCGGGTCAAGGTCGAGAAGGTGTGAGCCCGGCCGTCTCGGCAGGCCGCAGGTGGCTACGGTGTCACCGACCGGGAGCGACCGATGGACGGACACCTTCCAGAGATCTACCGCGCCTTCCGTGAGCGGTTCCCCGGGATCGCCGAGGCCAACGACGCGCTCGGCCAGGCGACCCGGGGCGCCGGTCCGCTGGATGAGCGCACCGGGCGGTTGATCCGGCTCGGGATCGCGATCGGTGCGCGGTCCGAGGGGGCGGTGAAGGCCAGCGTGCGCAAGGCGCTCGACCAGGGGATCGACCCAGATGAACTCCGCCACGTGGCGATGCTGGCCGTGACGACCGCCGGGTTCCCCACCGCGATCGCCGGGCTCGACTGGATCGAGGAGGTGCTTGCGAGCCGCACCGGGTGATGCGGGCAGAGGTCGACGATGGGCTCGAGGTGCTCGCTCACCCCGCTCCTGTCCCGAGCCACGCACCGAGCCGCTCGAACCAGCCGCTGATCAGCAGGGCGGCGAGCACCAGGCACAGCGCGCCGCTCACCCGCTCGACGACCGGCAGCCAGCGGCGGATCCGCGGCGTCGCCTGGAGGAACTGGCCGAGGGCGAGGGCCGTGACGAGGAAGGGCACGGCCATGCCGAGCGAGTAGCTCGCCAGGAGCACCGCGCCATCCCCGACCGAACCGGTCGTGGCCGACAGCGCGAGGATCGAGGCGAGGATCGGGCCGATGCACGGCGTCCAGCCCGCCGCGAACCCCATCCCGATCAGCACCGTGCCGGCCCGTCCGAGCCGCCGCCCGCCACGGTGCGACGCCTCAAGCGCGCGCACCTCCCGATCCAGGAACGACAGGCGCAACAGACCGAGCAGGTGCAGGCCGAGCACCGCGACGATCGCACCGCCGATCCGTGCGATCCAGACGGTGGCGTCCGCCGCCACCCGCCCGATGGCGCTCGCTGAGACCCCCAGGAGCAGGAACACCGCGGTGAAGCCCACCACGAACATCGCCGCGTTGACCAGCGCGCTGCGGCGAGCCGCTCCGCCCGCCGCGAGCTCCTCCGCGCTCCGGCCGGTGATGACGGCGAGGTAGGTGGGCACCAGCGGGAGGACGCACGGCGACAGGAAGCTGAGCACGCCCGCCGCGAAGGCGACGAGCAGCCCGACCGATGCCAGCCCCCGTCCCGCGAGCTCCTCCTGATCGAGTGCGGCGAAGACCAGCGCCTCGGTGGCGTCCGGCTCGACGTCGAGGGGCCCGAACCACCGATGGAGGATGGTGCCGTCACGGGCGATCAGGAACGACTCGGGCACCCCGCGGGTTCGGAAGCTCCGCTGCACCTCGCCGTCGGGGTCGCGCAGGGTCGGGAAGGTCACGTCGAGGCGGTCGAGGTAGCCGGCCACCGTGGCGTCCCCGCCGCCGTCGATGCTGACGCCGACGACCCGCAGCCCGTCGGCCCCGTGCTGACGGTGGAGGTGCTCGAGGTAGGGCATCTCCTCGAGGCACGGATCGCACCACGTCGCCCACACGTTCAGGAGCACGACGTCGCCGGTCAGGTCATCGAGCGCAACCTCGGTGTCGGAACCCAGCAGCCGACCCGTGTAGTCCGGCGCCGGCGACCCCGCGGCCACGGTCGCACCGTCGTCACCGCAGGCGGTGAGCAGGATCGCGGCCAACAGCGCTGCAGCCGTGGCGGTCGCAGCTCTCGCCCACCGGGCGTGCCTCACGATGCCGTCCCATCGAGCACCGCCACCTGGAGGCGTCCCTCGTTGGCCCACGTCACCAGGACGGTGTCCGTGGTCACGGCGACCCGGGGGTGCCGGCCGGCGGCCAGGGGCTCGTCGTCGAGCACCAGGTCCCCATCGGGGGTCACCTGGCCGAGCCGGATCGCCGGTTCGTCCTCGCGGAGGTCGTCCCACGCCACCCAGGCGGTGCCGTCGTCGGCGACCTCCAGGCTGGGCTGCGTGAGCGGGAAGAACCCGTCGCTCGCGAGGATCGTCGGCTCGGCGAACCGCTCCGGTGCCTCCTCGACCGTGTAGCGCACGCCGGGGTCAGCCTCGCGGCCCGTGTACCAGGCGACGTGCAGGCGACCGTCCGGTCCGGTCGCGAGCGCCGGCCCGGTGTGCGGGCACCCCTCCATCAACCAGCCGTCCTCGTGCACCGGCGCGAGCGATCCCCAGGTGTCCGCCCCGTCGTCGCTGAACGCGACCGCGATGTCGCGCAGCGGCGACCCGTCCTCCTGCCAGAAGATGTGCCGCCAGGCGAGGGTGACCCGTCCTTCGTCGTTCGCCGCCATCGAGACCGGGCAGCACTGGCACGTCGAGGTGGTGAGCGCCTCACCGACCTGGAAGCTCGCGCCCACATCCCGGGAGGTCGCGACCCGCACGCTCCGCCCGTCGGTGCCGCCCTCCTCGGGGGTCGCCAGGAAGGCGATGTGGATCGCGCCGTCCGGCGCGACGATCGCCCGGTGGAACCCGGGGTTCCAGATCGCCGCCTGCTCGGTGGGGACCACCGCGCGGGGTGTAGCGAAGGTGCGCCCGCCGTCCCGGCTCGTGGCGATGCGCAGGTCGTTCGCCGGGCGTGGCTGCCCTTCCACCGGTCGTGTCGCCACCCAGACCACGTGGACCGCAGCGTCCGGTGTCACGAGCACCTGGGTGGGACGGTCGCTCCGCGGATCGGCGGCGAAGCCCTCGACCGGGTCTGGTCCGTCCACCCGGACCGGCGGGGAGAACGTCCGCCCACCGTCCGACGAGACCGCCAGCAGGATCCGACTCGTCGTCTCGGGGTCGCCAACGTGGTGCTCGTGACCGGCGTGCCCGTGGTGGTGTGCGGCGTGCTGGTCATGACCGGTGTGGTCCGCGTCGAGCCCGTCCGTCCCTTGCGCGGTCCACACCGCGTACACCGTGTCGGTGGTGCGGTCCACCGCGAGCATCGGGTCGTGGACGTCGCCCTCGGCGAGGGTGTGCACCTCGGCCACTGCGGCGGGGTCCACCGCAGCGGTCGCTCCGGTTGTGGCGCGCTCGGAGAGCGGCTCGGGTGGCGTGCCCGCGCACCCGGCGGGTCCGAGCGCGATGAGTGCGATGAGCGCGATCCCGACGATCGGACCGCGACCGCGAGCGGTCCGAACCCGACGACGATCTCCCTGCGAGCCGGTCATCAGCAGCCACCTCTCCTCCGGGTACCAACGTTGAGTCTGTCGCTCAACGTGCAGGGTTGGTTCCCGGCGATCGCGACGATCCCGCGATGGCGCCGGAACACCAGCACCCGCCGACCCGACGTCGCACGCAACGGATCGTGGCCCAGCTACGGTGCGGTGGTGGACGACGCCCCGTGGCTGCAGGCTCCACCGAGGCCAACGCTCGACCTCGGTGTGCTCGGACTTCGTCGCTGGCGGGCCGAGGACGCTCCGGGTCTCCGAGCGGCGGTCGTCGACTCGGAGGCGGAACTGCGCCCATGGATGCCATGGGCGCAGGACTACGACCTGGCCGCCGCACGGGCGTTCCTCGCCACCGCCGAACGCGGCTGGGAGGAGCGCACCGACCAGATGTACGCCCTCGTCGTCCCCGACGGGACGGTCGTGGGGAGCTGCGGGCTGCACGCGCGGCTCGGTCCCGGCCGCCTCGAGGTCGGCTACTGGGTGCGGTCGAGCCACACCGGGCGGGGGTTCGCGTCCCTGGCGGCCGCCGGCCTGACGGCAGAGGCGCTGCGGCTGGAGGACGTCGGGCAGGTCGAGATCCACTGCGACCGCGCGAACCAACGCAGCGCGATGATCCCCCGACGGCTCGGGTTCCGGCTCGTCGAGGTGCTTCCGGATGACGTGCTGGCGCCCGGCCAGGAGGGGGTCGAGCTGGTGTGGCGGATGGAGGCGAGGAGCTTCCGGACCAGTCCGGCGCGCCGGCTGCTCGACGAGGCTGGCGCGAGCGTCTGACACGCTTCGGTGCGCGAGGGGCGCCGCGTCGGGGGCGTGCTGCGCGCGATGGCCACGGCGGATCGAACCGTCCGCGCGCCGCGGCCGTAGGTCCGGTCGTGACGGACGCCCGGGAGAGGGCGTCGCCGCGCCGTGGGCGCGTCGACGTCGGCGGTGGTGTGCGTCGCCCCCTCGACGAGATGGAGGACATGATGCGACGCCTGACCAGCAGCCTGCTCGTCTCGGCCCTGCTGCTCGCCACGGTGCTGGCGACGGCTGCCGTGGCGCAGCCACGCACCTTCACCGCCCACCTCACGGGCGACGAGGAGGTGCCGGCGGTGGAGACCCGCGCCACCGGCCAGACCGTGTTCCAGCTCAGCGCGGACGGCAGCCAACTGCACTTCCGGCTGATCGCCGCCAACATCCACGACGTGACGATGGCCCACATCCACTGCGGTGCCGCCGGCGTCAACGGCCCGGTGATCGCGTGGCTGTACCCCGAAGGTCCGCCGCCGGTCCAGATCGTCGGCCGGTTCGCGGGCGTGCTGTCCACCGGGACGCTCACCGCAGCGAGCGTGGTGCCCCAACCCGACTCGGCGGCCTGTCCCGGCGGGGTCGCCAACTTCGCCGAGCTCCTCGAGAAGATCGACCGCGGGGAGGCCTACGTCAACGTCCACACGGTGGCGCACCCGGCCGGGGAGATCCGCGGGCAGATCCGCTAGTCCGGTCGACCGTTGCGTGGCGACGCCGCGCTCGCGGCGTCGCCACGCAACGGATCGGCGTGCACGCTCGGTGACGGCGTGCGCATCGACCGATCGTCTCCCAGGTGGCGGATCGACGTCCCTGCCACGATGATGCCACCGCACCGACGATCGGAGGGCGGTGAGCGAGGATCCGCAGCGCGCCAACCTGGCCAACTGGGAGGCCCGGGTCCCGCTGCACGCAGCCAGCGACACCTACGACCTGCGCAGCTACCTCGACGACCCCAGCAGGCTGTCGGGGGTGGTCGCCTACGACGCCTCGCACCTGGGTGACCTGACGGGGCTCCGGGTGGTGCACCTGCAGTGCCACATCGGGACCGACACCCTGTCACTCGCCCGGCTCGGCGCCGAGGTGACCGGGGTCGACTTCTCCCCGGCCGCGCTGGAGGTGGCTCGGGAGCTCGCGATCCGCACCGGGACGGAGATCCGCTACCTCGAGGCTGCCGTCGACGAGGTCCCCGCACGCCTGCCCGAGACCTTCGACCTGGTCTACACCGGGGTCGGGGCGCTGAACTGGCTGCCATCGGTCCGACGGTGGGCGCAGGTCGTCGCCGGTCTGCTGTCCCCAGGTGGGCGCCTGTACGTCCGTGACGGCCACCCGGTTCTTCAGGCCCTGGACGACGAGCGCGACGACGGTGCGCTGGTGCTCGCCTACCCCTACTTCGAGGATGCCGGCCCGGTCCGCTGGGAGGACCCCAGCACCTACGCTGGCCCGGGGGAGGTCGCCTCGCCGGTGACCTACGAGTGGAACCACGGCCTCGGCGAGATCGTGCAGGCGGTCCTGGACGCCGGGCTGCGGCTCACCCGGCTCGCGGAGCACCCCGAGGTGGAGTGGCAGGCGCTGCCCTGGATGGTCGCGGCGGGTGACGGCCGCTACCGGCTCCCGGAGCACGCCGAACGGGCGCCGCTGATGTTCACCCTGGAGGCGGTGCGCGACGCGTCGTGAGGCTGCACGCGGCCTGCACGTGGGCTGCACGCGGCGCGGGCGAGGGTGTCGTCACGTCCGAACGGAGGGACCGTGATGACCGATGTGATGACCGATGTGTTGACCGACCACCCCGCCAGCGGCAGCCTGGCGTCCCCGTCCGACGACGCCACGGGACCTGGTGCCGGGGATGCTCCACGGCCGGCCGACGCGCTGGCCGACGAGCTGTTCACCGCGGCGCTGTCGAGCCTCGAGCTCGCCACCGTGCACCTCGGGCTCACCCTGGGGCTCTACGCGGGGCTCCGTGACCACGGCCCCTGCGCGCCGGCCGAGCTCGCCCATCACACCGCGCTCGACGAGCGCTACGTCCGGGAGTGGCTCGAGCAGCAGGCGATGGCGCAGCTCGTGACCTGTCTCGATCCGGACACGGACCCGGCCGCCCGCCGCTACGCGCTGCCGCCCGCGGCCGTGAGCGCGCTGCTCGACGAGACGGACCCGGCCTACCTCGGTCCGCTGGCGCACCTCGCCGTTGGGGCGTTGCTCGCCGTGCGTGACGTGGAACGGGTCTACCGGGACGGGACCGGCGTGCCCTTCGACCGGTACGGCGCCGAGGTGCGACACGGGCTCGGCCGGCTCAACGGGGCGAGCTTCGACCGCTCGCTCGTCGACTGGATCGCGGCGATGCCCGACGTCGAGGAGGTGCTGCGGACCGGTGCCCGGCCGCGGATCCTCGACCTCGGCTGCGGGACCGGCCGATCCGCCCTGGCGATGGCCCGTGCCTACCCGCGCGCCGAGGTTCGCGGCGTCGACCTCGACGTGGCCTCGGTCGAGGAGGCGCGCCGTGCCGCCGCCGAGGCCGGGCTGGCTGACCGGGTGACCTTCTCCGTCGGGGACGCCGCGGACCTCGGCCCGGACGGGTCGTACCACCTCGTGACCATCCTCGAGGCGCTGCACGACATGGGCGACCCCGTCGGGGCGCTCCGGGCCGCGCGCCACAGGTTGGCCGACGGCGGGGCGGTGCTGGTCGCGGACCAGTTGACCCGCGACCGGTTCGTGCCGGACGGTGACCCGCTGGAGCGTTTCCAGTACGGCTGCAGCGTCCTGCACTGCCTGCCGGCGACCCGGGCCGAGGACCACGTCGTCGCGCACGGCACCGTGATCCGCCCGGGGACGGTGGACGCGTGGGCCCGTGACGCCGGGTTCGCGGGTGCCGCGATCCTGGACGTCGAGGATCCGTTCTGGCGGTTCTACCGCCTGTGAGCGCATCCGCTGGTGCGGCCGGAGGAGCGGTGTCGCGTCGCCGGCCCGGCACGGAGGCAGCCCCGATGACCACCACTCCGAGGGCCACCACCTCGGCGTCGCCGCCGCCGGTCGTGCCGCGACCGGGCGAGGATCCCGTCGGTCACCTCGTCACCGGCTGGGAGCCCTACCGCCCGGTCGCCGACGGGATCGTGCGCCGGTTCGTCCACGCCTACGCGTCGTCCTTCGTCGGCCCGGTCCAGCGGCTCGGCGGGCACGTCGTCCGCCGCGACCGGTACGTGGTGTGGGACCTCGGCCGGCCCTCCGGGCTGTTCGACGGGGCGCTGCTGCTCCAGCCGCTGCCGGTCGACGGCTGGCCGCGGGTGCTGGCTGCCCTGGAGGCCGACCTGCTCCCCGGGGGCGAGGGCGAGGTGGCGCTGTTCAGCCCGTGGCCCACCCCGGACCTACGTGACCGTGGGTGGCGGCTCGCGGGCCACCCACCCCTGCTGCTGCGCCCCCAGGGGATGCCGGAGCCGCCACCGCCGCCGTGGCTGGAGATCAGCGCGGTCACCGACGCGGCACGGCTCGCCGATTGGGAGCACGTGGCGGTCACCGGGTACCCCTTCCGGGAGGTCCCCGGCGACCGTGTCGGGGCGATGGTGGACGCACGGATCCTGGACGACCCGCGCCTGCACGCCTGGGTCGCCTACGTCGAGGGGCGGCCGGCGGCGATCGGGGCGTCCTACGTGGCCCACGGCGTGAACGTGTTCACGCTGGGCGTCACCCTGCCGGAGCACCGGGGGCGGGGCCTGTGGCACGTGCTGACCCGCCGCCGGCTGGCCGCCTGCCCGGCGCTCCCGGCGGTGGGCCTGTTCTCCGACCACAGCCGATCGCCTGCGGAGGGGCTCGGGTTCCTGCCGCTGGAGCGCTGGACGGTGTGGCTGCGCGATCGGCCACCGCGGTGACGTCGGTCCTCGCCACGCGCGGGTGCGCGCCGTCGTGACCCCGGCAGGTGCCCTCCGGCGCGCGGTGTGTGCCACGGCACGCGATACTCACGCGCCGTGATCGCTCCACTGCAGGTGCGGGTGCTCGGGCCGCTGGAGGTCCAGCGGTCCGATGCGCCCGTGACGATCGGCTCGCGCTCCCAGCGCCGCCTGCTCGCTGCACTGGCGATCGCGGGTGGGCAGACCGTGTCGGTCGACCACCTCATCGACACGCTGTGGGGACCCGATCCGCCCGCGGCGGCCCGCAACTCCCTGCAGTCCCACGTCGCCCGGTTGCGGGCGACGCTCGGGGATGGCGGGGCGATCGTCACGCGCGACCCCGGGTACGCCCTCGACCGCACCCACGTCGAGGTGGACGCGATCGCCTTCGAGGAGGTCCTCGCCCGCGGTCGGCGGGAGCTGACCACCGATCCTGACGGGGTCGCGGCCCGACTGTCGTCGGCGCTGGCGTGGTGGCGCGGCGAAGCCTACGCGGGGTTCGAGGACGACCGCGCCCGTCGCGAGGCCGAGCGGCTCGCCGACCTGCGCGTGGAGGCACGCTGCCTCGAAGCCGAGGCGAGGCTGCGGGCCGGGGACCCGGGGAGCGCCGTCGCCGGCCTCCAGCGGCTGGCCGCCGACGAGCCGCTGCGGGAGGACGTCGCGGTCCGAGCAGCGCGTGCGCTCGCGGCGGCGGACCGGCCCACCGACGCGCTCACGCTGCTGCGCACCTTCCGTGACCGGCTGGCAGCTGAGCTCGGGCTGGATCCCACCGACGGGTTCCGCGACCTCGAGCAGCAACTGCTGCGCGGCGAGCACCCCGGCGCTCCGCTGCCGGCGGGAGCGCCCCGTGACGAACCCGTCGGACCGCCTCGGGTCGCGACCCCGACCGTCGGGCGCGAGGCCGAGCTCGCGGACCTCGGCCGCTGCCTCCGGCGGGGCCCCCTGGTGACACTGGTGGGGCCGGGTGGTGTCGGCAAGACCCGCCTGGCGATGGTGGTGGCCCATGCACGCGCCTCCGCGACGGGCGAGCGGGTCGCGTGGGTCGACCTTGCCCACGCGGTCGGGGACCCGGACGTCCCGCCCGCGCTGTCCGAGGCGCTCGGACGGGCCGTCACCGACACCACCGACCGGGCGGCGGTCGCCACGGCGTTGTCCCGGTTCCGCGGGCTGGTGGTGCTGGACAACTGCGAGCACGTGCTGGATGCCGCGGCCGACGTGGTGGCGCGGGCGCTCGACCGCACCAGCGGTGATCTGGTGGTGCTGGCCACCAGCCGGGAGCGGCTGGACGTCCCCGGCGAGCAGGTCATCAGCGTCCCCCCGCTGCCGGTCCCGACGCCCGAGGCGGCGACGGCGGCCGACCCGGTCGTGGCGCTGTTCCTCGACCGGTTGCGCTCGGCCGACGGCGTCCCGGTCAGCCCGGCCGAGGCCGCGGCGGTCGCCGCCGCGGTCGATGGGCTGCCGCTCGGGATCGAGCTCGCCGCCGCGCGCGCCGCGACGGTGCCGGTCGACGAGCTGCTCCGTCGGCTCCGCGACCACCTCGACGTCCTCGCCGGCACCGGCCGTCGCCACGGCGAGCGACAGCGCACCCTCGTCAACGTGATCGCGTGGTCCCACGCGCTGCTCGACGAGCCCGAGCAGCGGGTGTTCCGCCGGCTGGCGGTGCTGGCCTGGGCCTTCCGCCTGGCGACGGCGGTGCGGGTCGTGGCCGACGACGACCTGCCGGCTGCGGCCGTCGTCGACGCGGTCGGCCGGCTGGTGGAACGGTCGATGCTGCTGCGGGTCGGCGTCGACCGGTACCGGCTGCTGCAACCGCTCCGCCTGTTCGCGGCCGAGCAGCTCGCCGCGTCGCCCGACGCGACGGTGACCCGCCGTCGGCACCTCGAGCTGGTGCGCGAGGTGGCGGCCCGGGTGGACACCGAGCTCACCGGGCCCGGCGAGCCGGCGGCGGTGGCGGAGATCGAGGACGCCCTGCCTGACCTGCGGGCCGTCCATGCCCGCGCCGTGGACGACGGCGACCTGCCCACGATCGCGGAGCTCACGGGCGAGCTGTACCGGTTCGCGTACGCGCAGGCCCGCCCGGACCTGCTCACGTGGGGTGCGCGGCTGGCAGCTGAGGACGCAGACGAGCTCCCCGCGTCGGTCCGGTTGCGCGCGATCGCCGCCAGCGTGCCCGCGGCGGTGTGGCGGGGACACGACGACGAGGCGGCGCGGCTCGCCGCCCGGTGCGCGGCGGCGCTGCACCCGGGCGCGGTCGGGGACGACCTCGACCCGTGGACCGCCGTGACCGTGACCGAGGTGTTGGGGGACCTGCACCTGCAGCGCGGCGAACTGGGCGAGGCGGCAGCCGCCTACGAGCGCAACGTGCGGCTGGCCCGGACCGTCGACCATCCGGGGCTGACCTCGCTCGGGCTGTCCGGGCTATCGATCTGCCGCACCTTCCAGGAGCGGGACACCGAGGGGGAGGGCCTCGCGGAGGAGGCGGCGGCGTTGGCCGAGGAGGCGGGCGCGCCGAGCGCCCGCTCGCTGGCCGCCTACGCCCTCGGCGAGGCGCTGGCGGAGCGGGCCCCCGATCGGGCCCTGGAGGCCTTCGACACCGCGATCGCCGAGGCGAGCCGGAGTCGCGCCCGCTTCTTCGAGGGCATCGCCCGGACCGCCGACGTCGCGCTGCGCGGCCGGTTCGGCGACCCCGACGAGGCGCTCGCCCGCTCCCACACGGCGCTGCAGGTGTGGTACG
>SKNO01000254.1 GCA_007120465.1 Nitriliruptoraceae bacterium | reverse complement strand
GTTGGCGCCGCGACGGGCGAGCACCGCAGCGACCAGCAGGGCGGCGAGGTGGCGGACCGGCGGGGGGGCCCCGCCGGTGCGTGCCGCCAGCACGGCCGTGGTGGCCAGCGCCGCCATCGCCGCGGGGCCGGCGACGACGAACGACCGTCGGATCGCCACGGGCAGACGGTCGGTGGGCACCATCGCGATGAAGGCCGTGCGGAGCAGCCAGATGACGCCCGCAGCGGCGAGGACGGCGACGATCGCCGTGGTCGCGCTCATGACGGGTCCTCGGGACGACGATCGAAGGCGGCGACGCCGGTCACCATCGCCCCGACGATGGCCAGCGGGAGGCCGACGCCGCCGGGGAGCCATCGCAGGAGGAGCACCAGCACCGTCGCCGCGACCGCGGTCCCGGCCGCGCGTCGGTCGGAGAGACGCGGTACCAGCATGCCGACGAACAGTGCCGGCGTCGCGACCTCCAGGGGTGACCCGGCCGGCAGGACCGCGCTCAGCAACGACCCGGCGACCGTGGCGGTCAGCCAGAGCGCGCCGATCGCGGACCCGGCGGTGAGCCAGTAGCGTCGGAAGCGGGTCGGCTCGGTCAGATCACCTCGCGCCGTGATGAGCCCGAAGGTCTGGTCGATCAGCAGGTGCGGTCCGAACCAGCGGAACCACCGTGCCTGCTGCTGGAAGTGGGGCGCGAGGGCGGCGCCGTACACCACGAACCGTGCGCTGACCACCGCAGCGGTCACCACCACGGTCGCCAGGCCCGCTCCGCCGTCGAGCAGCAGCAGGACCGCGAGCTGCGCGGACCCGGAGAACAGCAGCAGGGAGCTGACGTGGCTCGCGATCGGTGGGACCCCCACCTCGCTGATGGTCATGCCGACGACGAGCCCGAAGGGTGCGACGGCGAGCCCGACGGGCAGCACGTCACGGAGGGCCGCCCGTCCCGCAGAGCGGGACGGGGCGGCCCCCGTGAGGGTGGGTGCGGCGGTGCTCACACCACCTCACCCACCCTCCAACGGCGCAGCCGCGGTAGGGCGAGCCGCCAGCGACGCGGGCGGTCCCCCGGACGACGGTGTCCCGGACCGCGTGATCGGTGACGGGCGTGCTGCCGGACGCGGTAGGCGTCCGCACGCTCCATGGCGCGCCGCTGGTGGTAGGCCACCAGGGCGTAGGTCATGTCGTGGTGGATCATCGTGGCACTCCTTGTGTGTGGGCCCGTTCGGGCAGCCACACCATCCCCCCGCGGCCGGCGTGCCACACCGGTGGTCGGTACCTACCTCTGCCACCCACCTACCTACCTCGACGGCGACCTGGGTGACGGCAGCGCAGAGGTAGGTACCGACCACCGATGGCCGGTGATGACCCCGCGCGCAGCCTGCAGGACAGCGGTCGGGACCGCCCGACCCGCGAACCGCCTGGACCTGCAGGAGCACCACCATGGACACGATCCTCGGCGCACTTGTCACCGGTGCCGCCGCCGCCCTGACCATCGGGCTGTGGACCTTCCGCGTCGCCCTGGCGGGCCGCGGGCGCAAGCTGCTGAGCGCCGCGATCGCGGGGATCGAGGCGGTGCTGTTCGTGGTCGTGTTCACGGGCCTGGTCGCGAACCTCGGCGAGCCGGTCCGGCTCACGGGCTACGCCCTCGGCGTCGCCGCCGGGACCCTGCTGGGGCTGTTCGCCGACGAGCGGGTCAGCCACGGACACTCCGAGGTCCGGTTGATCGTCCCCGGCGATGGGGCGGAGGCCGTCGAGGTCCTCCACCGCGCCGGATGGCCGGCCACCTGGACACCGGGCGTCGGACCGTCAGGCCCCGTCACCTCGGTGTTCGTCGCCGTGGACGACCGGCGCTGCGAGGAGCTGCTCCGGCTCGTCGCTGACCTCGACCCGGCGACCTTCGTGACGGTCGAGCGGCTGCGCCACGCCCGGCCCGTGAGGCTGCCAGCGGGCTTCTCGCAGATCGGGGATCGGCGGCGCCCACACCGGAGCGTGTGGCCGTCGCGTCGGCGGTCGGGCGGTCGCCCGGCGTCGACCGTCGAGGCGGCCCGTCGGCCGCGCCTGCGGAGGGGGTGACGGTGATGCGTCCTTCGCGCAGGATCCGGATCCGCCCGCTCGCCTCGACGGACCGCGACGTGGTCGGGGAGGTCTTCGCGGGGCTCTCGCGCAGCAGCCGGTACGCCCGCTACCTCGGCGCGGTCGAGGGGCTGACCGGGCCGATGCTCGACGCCCTGTCGGACGTCGATCCCGACCGGCACGTGGTGCTGGTCGCCGAGGTCGGTCACGGGCGCCGCCGCATCCCGGTCGGGCTCGCCCGGTACGTGGTGGACGGGCCGGCCCGGGCGGAGATCGCCTACGAGGTGGTCGACGCGTGGCAGGGGCGTGGTGTCGGCACCCGGCTCGCTCGTGCGCTGATCGCCGAGGCCCGTCGCCGGGGGCTCGCCCAGGTGCACGCGACGGTGCTCGCGGACAACACGGCCAGCCTGCGGCTGCTCGAGCGGGTGCTGCCCCAGGCACGGACCCGCCGTCACGGTGACGTCGTCGAGGTCACGGCCTGGCTCGTGGAACCGCCGATGGAGGCGGCTGACCTGCTGGCGGACCTGCACGTCGCCTAAGTGGCCCCGACAGTAGGTGGCCCGGGTCGCGTCGCCCAGGCGGCGCCTCGCTTCGTTGGTCCTCGGTCACATGCCTTCCAGGCATGCTCCCTCGGCCCGCCTCGCGATGCATCCACC
>SKNO01000171.1 GCA_007120465.1 Nitriliruptoraceae bacterium | reverse complement strand
GAGCTCGCTCCCGCGCTGATCGACCGGGCCGTCGTCGACGGAGCGCTCGCGAGCTACGGCGGTCGGCTGGTGCACCACCGGCACGAACCGGGCTACCTCGACGCCCGTGCCCGCCGCCGTGCGGTGTTCCTCGCGGCACTGGAGGCCGACCCGTGGCAGCCGCCGGACCCGGGGGAGGCGAGCGCCGCGGCCGACATCCCGTCGTTCGAGGTCCAGGCCCTGATCGACGACGGTGAGGTGGTGTCGTGCGGACCGCTGCTGTTCGCCGCGACGGCGATCCCGACGGCCGTCGACCGGTTGCGCGACGGCCCCGGCGCGGGGGGGCAGCCCTTCACGGCGTCACAGGCGCGGGATGCGTGGGGGTGCACCCGCCGGTCGGCGATGCCGCTGCTGGAGCACCTGCGCGGCGTCGGACAGACGACCTTCGACGGGGAGCGCCACCGGCTCTCGTCGCCCTGACGTCGCCCTCCGGCGTGCCGGGCGAGCCCGGGCGCCGGAGGGCGAGGTCACGTGGAGGCGCGTGCCCGCGACGTCACGCGGGCTTGCGGGCGAGGAACGGGTAGCCGTACACGGCGAACGCGCGCGCCTTGTCCTCACCGGAGGCACCGGCGAAGGTGTCCACCGGGGGTCCGATCCGCACGTCGACGAACCCGAGGTCCTCGAGCATCTTCTGCCAGCCTGCACACGGCAGGCCACCGGCTATTCACCCGGTCCAGAGATCGATCTCGCGTAAGGCCTCCGGCGGCACCGGGTTGTTGTTGGCGATGTCGCCGAACTGCAGGTGCCCGCCCGGCGTCAGGACGCGGAACACCTCCTGGAAGGTGGCGTGCTTGTCTGGGCAGAGGTTGAACACGCCGTTGGAGATCACGACGTCGGCCCAGCCGTCCTCGACCGGGAGCTCCTCGGCGTACCCCTCGCGGAACTCGACGTTGTCGGCCCCGATGAGCTGCGCGGTACGGCGGGACTTCTCCAGCATCTCCGGGGTCATGTCGACGCCGACGACCTGCCCGTCGTCGCCGACCTGGCCGGCGGCGACGAAGCTGTCGAAGCCGGCGCCGGATCCGACGTCCACCACCTGCTCACCCGGCTCCAACGGCCGCATCTGGAAGGGGTTGGCGATCCCGGCGAATGACTCCACGGCGCGGTCGGGCAGCGGATCGACCCACGCGGGGTCGTACCCGAGGTGGGCAGCGAGGTAGCGGCCGGTGTGGAAGTGGTGCTCCCCGTCCGGTTCGAGCGCCACCTCGCGGTACTTGACCTGGACCTCCTTGCGGAGCCGGTCAGGATCGACAGGTGTGGTCGGTGCGTTCTCGGTCATCGGCGTTCCTCGAGCATCGCGAACATGGGGCCTCTCCGGGCCTCCCGTCGTGGGTGTAGACGTCGTGGGACCGCCCGCGATTGCGCGGCGGCCAGGAACGCGCCGAGATGTGCGCTGGCCGCTCGCCCGGCAGCCGCGGTCCGCCCCGGAGCAGCGATGGCTCCGGGGCGGACGGCCCCCCGCGGTCACTCCAGCTCGAGGGTCCACGACCCGTCGGCCACGATCTCCAGGGCGATGGCCGGCTCCATCCGCACGGTGCCGCCGTAGCCGCCGATCTCGTTGACCAGCAGCTGGCGCCGCTCGCCCCAGGCGAGCAGGGCGAAGTTCGACGTCCCGTCGTGGGTGGCGGACAGCCGACCGCTGGCACCCTCGAGGACGAGCACCTCGTCACCCCGCCCTTCCGCGGTGCGGTCGAGGGTCGGCTGGTCGGCCAGGTCGCGGAGGGTCACCGTCCACGGACCGTCGGCGGTGATCTCGAGCTCGCCCACCACCTCGGAGAAGTTGTACGGAACGGTGCCCGTGTAGTCGCCGATCTCGTTGACGAGCAGATCGACGCGCTCCCCGTCGGGCGTGTAGCTGATGACGGCGAAGTTGCTCGCCCCGGTGTGCGTGAAGCTCGCGACCAGCGGGCGGTCGTCGATGGCGGGCACGTCGATCACATCATCGCCGTGGCCCTCGATCGTGACCGCCTCGAAGGTGGCGGGCTGCTGCGGCTGGGGTTCGGGAGCCTCCTCGGGAGCCGCGTCCTCGGGCTGCTGCGGCTCCTCCGTCGGTCGGTCGGCAGCGCCGTCCCCGGTCGGTTCGTCGACGCCGTCCTCGGTGGGGGTATCGGGTTCCTCGGCGGCAGGGGCGTCCTCCGGAGCCTGGTCCTCCGCCAGATCGGCGGCGCCAGCGGGTTCGTCGGCGTCGTCACCGCCGGTGACCGCCACCAGGACGATCAGGACGACGAACACGATCGCGGTGATGCCCCACCACCGGCGCCACCACGGGGTGGTCGCGGGCGGTCGGCCGGTGGTCACGCCCGTCGACGACGGGAAGGTGGCCGGGGGTGGCCCCGAGGGCTGCCCTGGCGGTGCCGCCGGTGGAGGCGCCGAGGGCGGGCCTGGCGGCTCCGACGATCGATCGGGTGGGGGGCCGACCGGCGGTCCGGTCGGTGGCGGTGGCGGCTGGTTGGACATGGTGCATCTCCCCGTCGAAGGTGCCGGTGCGGTGCGCCGAGCCGAGCCCTGATCGGTGCCGAGCCCGGACCGGCCAACATGTCGTCGACGGTAGGGACGGGGTGTGACATCTAACGTCTGCCGTGGTTCCTCGGACGGGGTTCGGGGGGCTCGTAGGGTGAGTCGTTGAGACCGGTTCTCTGGTTCGGCTGGGTCTGTGACCGGAGCCGCCCTGGACGGG
>SKNO01000142.1 GCA_007120465.1 Nitriliruptoraceae bacterium | reverse complement strand
GGGCCGCGAGACGCAGCTGGATCGTCGCCCGCTCGCCGCGATCCAGCGGCCCGACGGCGACGCCCTCCCGGTCGCTGCGGAACTCGTACAGCTGCGCGCCGGCGGCGTCGGACACGCTCACCCCGACGCTCACGGCCCTGACCGGGGCGACCGCCTCGAGCCGGATCCGGAGCGCGACGGTCCCGTTGGGCGCCACCTCGCCGAGGGGCGCACCGTGGGCGTCCACGAGGACCGCCTCGCGCACCACGACGGGCTGCTCGTCGACGTCGGTCGGTGCGGCGTCGGCGGCGCTCCGCGCGATCCGTTCGCGGTAGTGATCGACGCCCTCCTCGACGGGGCCGTCGAACACGATCCGGCCGTGGTCGAGCACGATGGCACGGTCACACATCTCGAGCACCGCGTCGAGGTCGTGGCTCACCAGCAGGATCGTCTTGCCGTCCTCGTGGAAGCGCCGCATGCGGTCCAGGGAACGGGCCTGGAACTCGGCGTCCCCGACCGCGAGGACCTCGTCGACCAGCAGGATGTCGGGATCGAGGGTGACCGCGATCGCGAACCCGAGCCGCACGTACAGCCCGGAGGAGTACGTCCGCACGGCCGTGTCGAGCAGGGGCCGCACCCCGGCGAAGTCGACGATCTCGTCGAAGCGTTCCTCGATCTGCGCGCGGGGGAGCCCGAGGATCGCGCCGTTGAGGTAGATGTTCTCCCGGCCGGTCAGGTCGCCGTGGAACCCGGCCCCGAGCTCGAGCAAGGACGCGACCCGGCCGTTGGTCTCGACGGTGCCCTCGTCGGGCGGCAGGATCCGGGCGAGCAGCCGCAGCAGCGTCGACTTGCCCGACCCGTTGGGGCCGATCACGGCGACGGACCCGCCGTGATCGACGGCGAAGGACACGGCCTCGAGAGCGTTGAACTCGGTGTAGGAGGACCGCCGCAGCTGGTACAGCCGCTCCTTCAGCCCGCTGGGCCGCTGGTGGTACAGGCGGAAGCGTTCGGTCAGTCCGTCCACGACCACCGCGGGGCGGGAGGGGTCGACCTCCAGCCCGGTCAGCTGCCCCAGGGACCGTCGTTCGGGCACCTCACACCTCCTTCGCGAAGGTGCGCGCCCGCCGGAGGAACACGAGGTAGCCGGCGGCGAACACCACCACCGCCCACACGAGCGCGATCCCGACGGTACCCGGACCCGGCCACCCAGGCGCGAGCGACGTCAGGGCGCCGGCGCTCGTGTCCTCGACCACCGGCCCGTACAGAGGGATGCGGAACAGCTCCACGAACCAGGTCATCGGGTTGAGCTGCAGGAGCGCGACCAGCAGGTGGCCGGCACCCACGTTGGCCCGGACCATCGCCAGCGGGTACAGCACCGGCGTCGCGTAGAACCACACCAGGAACATCACGACGAACAGCTCCTGCAGGTCACGGAACACGACGTTCACGCCCGCGAGCCACATCGCCACCCCGGAGGTGAACACCGCGAGCAGGGCGATGGCGAGCAGGGTCGCCGGGAGGTGCCACAGCACCTCGACGCCCCGCGTCGCGACCAGGAAGGGGGAGATGACCACGAGTGCCAGCAGCAGGTGGATCAGCTGGGCCAGCACGTGAGACAGGGGCAGTACCTCGCGCGGGAAGTACACCTTCTTGACCAGGTCGGCGTTGCCCACGATCGAGTGGATCGCGCCCTGGCAGGAGTTCTGGAAGAACTGCCACAGCAGGTACCCCGCGATGAAGAACGCCGGGAAGGGACCGCCGACGTCGATCCGCACGACCTGCGTGAAGATCACGGTGAACACGATCGTCATCAGCACCGGGGTCAGCATCGACCACAGGAACCCGAGCGAGGAGTTGCGGTAACGGACCTTCAGCTCCTTGCGCACCAGCTGCGCGAGCAGTTCGCGACTGCGCCAGCGCTCACCGAGCCGCCGACCGACGGTCCGCAGCGCCCCCGGTCCTGCGTCACCGTCGATCACCGACACCCGAACTCCTCCTGGTGTACCCCGTTCGGACCGCCGACGACGGACGGTCGGCCCGAGCGACCACCGGGCGTTTGTAGCACAGCGCGGCGCCGACCCCCGCCGCGGACGCTAGGAGCGTGCGGCCGCGTCGTCGGGCACCCGTCCACCGCGCGGGACGCGGACCCCGGCGGCCACGGTGGCCTCCGCGCCGATCACGCTGGCGGAAGCGAGCCGCACCCCCGCCCCCAGACGGCTGCCGGCGCCGACGATCGTCCCCTCGAGCACCGCGCCCGCGCCGACCGACACGCGGTCGTGCAGGACGCTGCCCTGCAGCACCGCGTCCGCGGCGATCCGGCTGCCCGCACCCACCACGGTGTAGGGCCCGAGCCGCGCGTCCGCCGCCACCATCACGCCGTCGCCGAGCCAGATCGGTCCCTGCAGCGTGGCCGACGGCGCCACCTCGACGTCGACGCCGAGGTGGCGGTCACCGGAGCCGGTCACGGTCGGCCAGGCCACCGCCCGGTCGAGCACCAGGCGGTGGCCCGCGAGGTAGCGCTCTGGCGTGCCGAGGTCCGCCCAGGCCGCGTCGGACACCACCCCGTGGACCACCGCACCGTCGGCGACCAGCCCGGGGAACACCTGCCGCTCGAAGCTGAGCCGCCCGACCGGGAAGCGCGTCAGCGCGTCGGGCTCCAGCACGTAGGTCCCCGCGTTGACGGCGTCCTGGCCCGGGAGGCTGCCTGGAGGTGGCTTCTCGACGAAGTCGACGATCCGGTCACCGTCGCGGACGCACACACCGAAGGTGGAGGTGTCCGCGACCCGGATCAGCGACAACGTCGCGGCGGCTCCGGCGACGCGGTGGTGGTTCACCAGGGCGGCGAGGTCCAACCCGTGCAGCACGTCCCCGTTCAGCACGAGGAAGGTGCCCGCGACCCGCTCGACCGCGGTGCGCACCCCACCCGCCGTGTCGAGCGGCGTCGGTTCGGGCACCACCTCGACGCGGACCCCGCGACCGGCCGCGGCGGCACGCAGGGGACCGAACGGGGCGGGATCAGCGCCGACCACCAGCCAGACGCGCTCGATGCCGGCGTCGGCGAGGCGGGCGATCATCCCCTCGAGGAAGGGCAGGCCCACCAGGGGCAGCAGGGGCTTCGGCGTCGTCGCGGTCAACGGCCGCAGCCGGGTGCCCTGCCCGCCGGCGACGATCATCGCGTCACGGACCGTGGTCATGGCCGCCGCCCCTCCCCGGTGGCGTCCCGTCGCTCCCCGGCCGCGTCCCGTCGCTCCCCGGTCGTGCTCCGCCGACCGCCGAGCACCCGCTCCCACGACCAGGTCGCGGCGACCCATCCGACCAGCGCCACCCGCACGACGGGGCGCAGGAGCCGCGCGAGCATGCTGCGGTGGTGGCGACGGAGATAGCGGTCCACGCTGGCCGCGTGGCTCGCGAGGGCGCGTCCGCGCTGCCCCGCCGTGGACGCGCCCACACGGTGCACGACCCGGGCGGCCGGCTGGTAGCGCAGGGCCCAGCCAGCAGCGCGCAGCCGCACCCCGAGGTCCAGATCCTCGACGTAGAGGTGGTAGCCGGGGTCGAAGCCGTCGACGTCGTCGAACGCCCGGCGCCGCAGCGCGAGGGCGCAACCCGACAGCCACTCGACGTCCCGGGGCTCCACCGGGTCGGTGTGCGTCTGCCGGTAGCGGCGGGTCCACCGGTTGTCGGGCGCCACGCGGCCGAGCAGTGCGTGGCCGACGGCCGTGGCGAGGTCCGGGACCTGCCGCGCCGAGGCCTGGCGGCTCCCGTCGGGGTACCGGACCTCCGGACCGACGGCGCCGAGCCGCGGGTCGGCGGTGAGCTCCTCCGCCAGGCGGCGCACGCTGCCGGGGGTGACGCGCACGTCGGCGTTCACCACCAGCACGTGAGGCGTGGTGGTGGCGCGCACCCCCGCGTTGGCGCCACGACCGAACCCCGCGTTGGCGAGTTCCAGCACCCGGACCTCCGGGTGGCTGGCCCGCACCGCGTCCGCGCTGCCGTCGGTCGATCCGGTGTCGACGACCACCACCTCGTCGGCGTCGTCCGGCCCGAGCGACGCGAGGCAGCCGAGCGCCTCGTCGCGCGTCTGGTGGGTGACCACGACCACGGCGATCGCGGCCTCGTCGGACGGAGCGGCGGCGGTCACGACGCCGAGGAGCTGGCGGGATCGGCCAGCTCCCCCAGCTCCTCGAGGAGGCGGACGAGCCCGTCGCGCCAGTGCGGCAGGGGGGTCAGCCCCGCCGCCGTCGCGTGGGTCGCGTCCAGCACCGACCAGCTCGGCCGTGCCGCGGGGCGGGTCAGCTCGGCCGCGCTGATCGGCCGAACCTCGACGTCCAGCCCGGCGAGCGCGACGATCGCGCGGGCCTGCTCGAGCCGGCTGACCGTGCCGGCACCTGTGCGGTGCCACGTCCCGAAGCGGCCGGAGACGGCGAGCTCGCGGATCGCGACGCTCAGGTCCCGGGTGCTGGTCGGTGCCCCGACCTCGTCGTCGACGACCTCGAGGTGGTCGCGGGTGCGCGCCGCCCCGAGGATCGCGGTCACGAAGTTGCGGCCCCGGGCGCCGGTCACCCAGGAGGTGCGCACGATGTGGTGCTCGGGCAAGGTGCGACGCACCAGCTCCTCACCGGCGGCCTTGGTGCGCCCGTAGACGTTGGCGGGGGCGACCGGGTCGAACTCCGTCCATCCGCGCGGGGTGCCGTCGCTCTCGTGGGGCGGCGGTCCGCTGAACACGTGCTCGGTGGAGACGGTCACCAGCGTGGCGCCCACCAGCCGGCAGGCGCGTGCCAGCCACCACGGTCCGAGGGCGTTGACGGCGTGGGCGCGCAGCGGATCACCCTCGCAGCCGTCCACGTCGGTCCACGCCGCCGCGTTGACCACCAGGTCGGGGGCGAGCCCGGTCACGGCGTCGACCACCGCCGCCTCGTCGGCGACATCCAGCTCGGCGTGGGTCCGACCGGTCACCTCGTCGTCGGCGAACGCGTCGAGCAGATCGCACCCGAGCTGCCCACCGGCGCCCGTCACCAGCACCCTCACGGGCGCCCCCCGTCCGACGTGCCGGTCCCGGCCGCGCCCGACGTCCACGCGGCGCCCTCGTCGACCGGGGCGCGGTCGCGCAGCGGCTCCCACCAGTCGCGGCGGTCGCGGTACCACGCGACCGTCTCCGCCAGGCCTTCGTCGAAGGTCTGGCGTGGGGTCCAGCCGAGCTCGTCGCGGATCCGTGTGCTGTCGAGCAGGTAGCGACGGTCGTGGCCGGGCCGGTCCGGCACGGTGTGCAGCAGCGACCGGTCCGCGCCGGTGTGGGCGAGGATCGCGTCGGCGAGGTCCGCCACGCTGCGCTCCTCCCCCGTGCCGACGTGGTAGGTCGCCCCGACCTGCCCCCGTTCGAGGACCAGCGCGATCGCCCGCACGTGGTCCTCGACGTGGATCCACTCGCGACGGTTGTCGCTGGAGGCGTAGACGGGGAGCGGACGCCCGTCCAGCGCGTTGGTCGTGAACAGCGGGATGACCTTCTCCGGGAACTGGTAGGGGCCGTAGTTGTTCGCGCAGTTGGTGATCGTGATCGGCAGGGTGAAGGTCTCGTGGAAGGCGCGCACCGCGTGGTCGGCCCCCGCCTTGGAGGCGTTGTAGGGGGTGCGGGGCCGGTAGGGGCTGTCCTCGTGGAAGGCCTCCTCGGCGTCGAGGGCGAGGTCGCCGTACACCTCGCAGGTCGACACGTGGTGGAAGCGATCCACCTCGGCCCGCCGGGCGGCATCGAGGAGCGCCACGGTCCCGAGCACGTTGGTGCGGAAGAAGAGCAGCGGGTCGACCACCGCGAGGCTGTTGTGGCTCTCCGCGGCGACGTTGACGATCACGTCGTGCCCCGGCACCACCTCGGCGAGGAGGCCCTCGTCGGCGATGTCGCCGTGGACGAAGCGGTAGCGGGGGTCGTCCTCGACGTCGGCGAGGGAGGTGCGGGTCCCCGCGTAGGTCAGGGCGTCGAGGTTGGTCACCTGCAGGTCGTCGCGGGTGCGCAGCAGGTGACGCACGAGGTTGGACCCGATGAACCCCGCGCCGCCGGTCACGAGCACGCGCACGGCTCAGCCCTCCGCGATCTGGATCTCGGCGTGGTCCCCCAGCAGCAGGCGGTGTGCGGCGGGTCGCCGGGCGGTGCGCTCGACGGTCACGTCGTGCCCGAGGAGCGACCCTTCGAGCCGGCCGACGTCCCGGATACGGCACCGAGGCAGCACCACCGAGTGCTCGATCTCGGTCCGCTCGATCACGCAGTCCTCCGCGATCGAGGTGAAGGGGCCGACGAAGCTCTCGACGATGCGGGTGCCGGCCCCGATCACCGCCGGTCCACGGATCGTGGACGCGACCACCTCCGCCCCGGCCTCGATCCGCACGTCCCCGGTGACGAGCGAGCCGGCGTCGACGGACCCGTCGAGCTGGCCGCGCAACGTCCCGAGCACGATGCGGTTGGCGTCGAGCAGGTCGTCCTTCTTGCCGGTGTCGAGCCACCACCCGTCGAGCACCGACGCGTCCACGCGGGCGCCGTCGTCGAGCAGCCGCTGGATCGCATCGGTGATCTCGTACTCCCCACGGGCGGAGGGTTCGATCCGCCGGGCGGCGTCCAGGATCGCCGGGGTGAACAGGTACACGCCGACGAGAGCGAGGTCGGAGGGCGGGTCGACCGGCTTCTCCACCAGCCGGACGATCCCGCCGTCGGGGCCGAGCTCGGCCACCCCGAACCGGCTCGGGTCCGCCACCTTCTTCAGCAGCAGCTGCGCGGCAGGCCGGTCCCGCTCGAAGGCGGCGAGCACGTCCTCGACCCCGCGTTCGATCAGGTTGTCCCCCAGCATCAGCACGAAGTCGTCGTCCCCGAGGAACCCGGCGGCGGTGAGGACGGCGTGGGCAAGCCCCAACGGTTCCGGCTGGTGGATGAAGGTCGGGGTGATCCCCCAGCGCGAGCCGTCACCGACCGCCTGCTCGATCGCGGCGCGGGTCTCCCCGACGACGATCCCGACGTCGGTGACACCGGCCGCCGCGAGGTGGTCGAGCCCGTAGAACAGGATCGGACGGTTCGCCACCGGCACCAGCTGCTTCGCCGAGGTGTGCGTGATCGGCCGCAGGCGGGTCCCCGCCCCGCCAGCGAGCACGAGCGCCTTCATGTCGCCTCCTCGGAGATCACGAGCTGGCGTCGTCACCGACGGCGACGACGACGTGCGCCCCCTCGGGCGGCGTGACGTCGTCGGGCAGCTCCGCGACGGTGGTCCCGAGCGTGGCCGCGACCCAGCCGGCCTGCTCCTCGTGGCCCGGCACCGCGTAGACGCTGGTGGTCCCGCCCGCATCGACCGCGTCCGGTCCGACGCCGGCCCCGCCCGGCACGAACCCCGCGAAGCTCAGCGTCTGGATCACGATCCGCTGCTCGGTGGCGCGGCCGCCGGACCACACCGACACCACCGTGTCGGCCCGCTCCTCGCGGGACCCGCGCGGCTCGATCGGCCGTCCCTCGCGCAGGTCGTCGAACAGCGCCCGGGCGCCAGGGCCGTACGCCACCACGAAGTACAGCCCGTCGATCGTCTGGGGGTAGGCGGGGACCGCCGTCATCGGGATGTCGCCGGTGACCGCACCCCGCGCCTGCTCGGCGAGCCGGCGCATCTGGTTGACCGTGAGCCGATCGTCGGTCTCGAGGTTGCCGGCGACGTCCTCGACCAACTGGAACAGCCGGACCGGCTCGGCCAGGACCCGCGCGTCCATCAGCTCACGCAGCACCGCCTGGATGAACCGTTGCTGCCGATCGATGCGCTCGAAGTCGGCCCGGGGGCCGCTGCGGGAACGCACGTACGCAAGCGCCTCGGTCGGGTCCATCTGGTGGCAGCCGGCGTCGAAGTCCGCGCCGCTCTTGCGGTCACGCAGCGGCTGCTCGAGGCAGATCTCGACCTCGCCGAGGGTGTGGACCACCTCGACGAACCCGCCGAGCGAGATGGCCGCGTAGTGGTTGATCGGCAGGCCGAAGTTGCGCTGGATCACCTCGACGAGGTCGTCGGCCCCGCCGGCGAACACGTCGGTGATCTTGCGGTGCCGGTCGTTGGTGTCGTACACGAGCAGGTCCCGCGGGAGGCTGACCATCGAGAGGGTCTCGCGGTCCGCGCTGAAGGTCACGTAGATGATCGTGTCGGCCCGCTGTCCCTCGAACGACCCCAGGGTCAGCTCCCGCCGCTCCTCGGCGGTCAACCCCGCCCGCGAGTCCGAGCCGACGAGCAGGAAGTGCCGTGGGAGCGGGCCGTCCGCCTCGTCCACCTCGTCGAGCTGCGGGACCGGGACCCGGGTGAGGCTGGCCTCGGCGCGCTGGACGAGCAGCACCCCGGTGGTCGTGACCGCCGTGATGCCGACCAGTGCCGCCACCCCCAGCACGGCCAGCACCCGTACCAGGGGGTGCAGCCCGCGGGAGCCCTGGACGGTCGGTCCCCAGGACCCGACGGAGGGGTCCGACGCGGCACCCGGTGGGGTCTGGTCGTTCATCCCTGCTGCCCTTCCGGATCCAGGTCGGTCCCGACCGTGACCAGCACGTCGACGGGTTCACCCTCGAAGAGGGGTGCGCGGTCGAGGGCTTCGAGCTCCACGGTGTCCCCGAGACGCTCCGCGAGGATAACCGCCGCCGCCTCCGTGGTCGCGGGCTCCGGCCCGTACGCGACGACCGTGGTCGGACGCCCGAAGGTCGCGGCGTTGCCGGTCCCGACGACCCGGAAGCCCTCCGCCTCCAGGCGGACCTGGGTGTCGGCCGCGAGCCCCGCGATCCCCGCCCCGTTGAGCACGGCGACGTCCACCAGGTCGATCACGAGCCCCTCGACCTCGTCCTCGGGCGACCCGTCCGCGGCCAGCGCGCTGCCGTCGCGCAACCGCTGGAACCGGACCATCACGGGCTCCTCGAGCGGAAGGAGCTCCCCCGACCGCGGGTTGCGCAGCAGCGGGATCTCATCGTGCTCCACGGGGCCGAGCGCCGCGAAGCCCTCCGCGAGCTCGAGCAGGGTGCGCCCCCGCAGGGACACGTCGGTGCGGACCTCCGCCGCGACGACGTCGACGGCGCGCTTCGCGGTGAGGGGCGAACGGATCACCGACGCCCGGTCCATCGACCGTCCGACACCGCGGATCACGTCCACGAGCGTGGACACGAACACCTCGGCGTCACCACTGCGCTGCGCGGTGCGGATCAGCTGCGTGGTCGCCGGGGTGCAGCCGGTGGGGGTGCACAGCTCGACGTCGCCGAGCAGCTCCGCCATCCGGGGCAGGAACTCCTCCGTGACACTGACGACGTGGTCGATGCGCACCTCGGCGTAGTCGATCACCGCGCGGGCGAGCAGGTCCTCCCCGCCCTCCTCGTGCACCTGCGCGAGGGTCACCTGCCCGAGGCCGTCCACGACGACGGGCAGCTCCGGGGGGAGCAGCAGCACGGCGGGGACCTCACGACCGGCGCCGACCTGCACCAGCGCCACGGGCGCGACGAGGTCGGGTTCCCGCGGCACCGTCGGGTCGCGTGGCCCGGTCAGCGCCACCAGCACGGTGGTGGCGTCGGCGGGCGCCTGCGCGCCGAGGCTGCCGAGGGCGGGCTCCTCGGGGTCCGTCGCCCGCAGGTCGAGCCCACCCAGCTGGAACCAGGCGTAGACCCACAGCGCCGCGATCACCAGCGCCCACGCGACCACCGCGAGGACCGCGACCGTGACGACCGTGCCGACGCCACGCCCGACCCACCGCCGGGGTGCGCGACGCGCGGAGGCGAACAGGTCGGACACGTGGACGGACCTCACGGGACACGGGTCGACGGCGGGCGGTGACGTCGCGGCGGCGATCGAACGGCCGGTCCACCGAGGCGGCCGGGGCGCCGGAGGTGACGTCCTCCAACGGTACCATCGTGCCTCCCGCGCCCGACCCCACCGGCAGCGGTCGGAGGACCACCGTCGTGCAGCTCGCGTCGCCGGATCGCCCGCCCCCCGCCGACGACGTGGCCGGCGCGGTCCGTGCGGCCCAGGCGATCCTCGGGGCGCGGCCGGTCGTCACCGTGCTGTTCCCGTCGGGCCGCCAGGAGCAGGGCATGACCTCCCTCGCCCAGTGGGCCGCGAAGGGGGCCCACCTCGTCGAGGCGGACCTGCTGCTCGCCCCCGGGGACGCCCTCCACCTCGATGCGCCCCTCTCCTGGACGAGTGCGGCGGTGTGCCTCGCGGCGTGGTGGGCCGGGGTCACGATCACGCTTGACGGGGACGCCGAGGTGGCGGTGCTGCACGCGTCGCGGCTCGACCGGGCGCCGGCGGGAGCGGAGGACGTCCTGGTGGTGGGCGACGGCATCGACGGCGCACCGGTGGAAGACGTCGACGTCGAGCCGTGGGTGCGGGCGGTGCAGGGCTTCCCCGACCAGCCGCCGCCTCCCCAGGCCGACGCCGACCGGGTGGCGCTCCGCGCCGCCGGGGGCACCTGGACCCAGCGGGAACTGCT
>SKNO01000085.1 GCA_007120465.1 Nitriliruptoraceae bacterium | reverse complement strand
TGTGGCGGGTCGGCGCTCGGCTCGCCGCGCGCCGTGGCGCTGACGGCCACCTCGACGCCGAGGTGGCCCGCCGCGAGCAGGAGCGTCAGCGGGAGCACGGCGCGCAGCAGGCGGAGGCCGACCGGTGGTGGCAGGCACTGCTCGACAACGACGCGGAGGTCGTGACCGGCCAGCTGGAGCGCGCGTTCACCGACCACGCGATGCCCGCCACCCCGGTCGGGCTCACCGACGACACCGTCCACCTCGTCATCCCCGCCGACACCCCGGAGCGGCTGATCGGCAAGCGCGAACCGACCCTCACCGAGAAGGGCAACCTGTCCCTGGCCATCATGTCCAAGACCCGCCGGCACGAGCTGTACGTCCAGGCGATCGGGTCGGCGACCCTGGCGGTGGCCGCGGAGACCTTCGCGGTCGCGCCGGCGATCCAGCGCGTGGAGGTCGCGGTGGTGGAGCCCGGCCATCCGTCGGGCCCGGCGGTGATCGCTCTCGCCGAACTGGAGCGCGACACGGTGCTGCCCGACGGGGCCGATCGGCCGGCGCTGGACGACCTGGTGCTGGCCTCCGAGCAGGGACACGTCCGGCTGGTCCTCGAACGGACCGGGCAGGCCCGCGCGCCCCGGCCCCTCCCTCCGGAGGACCCGTCGATCACCATGATCCTCGACATCCTCGACGTCGAGTAGCTCCGGCTCGCGCGACGGTCGCCGTCGACCGGCGCGCTCTACAGTGCGCCGACCGTGGGAGCGACCGCGACGGGGTGGAGGGCGACGGCGAGGTGACCGGATCCGAGGCGGGAGGAGCGAGGCCCGTGCCGCCGCTGTTCCGATCCTTCCTCGAGGTGGCCGGCGACCGTGTCGTGCCCACGACGCTGTCGAAGGCGACGCTGACCGACCTCAGCCACGCCCTGGAGGAGCTCGTCCTCAGCGACGACGCACCCGGCACGGTGCTGACCGGGTTCCAGGAGAGCCAGCACTGGCACGCCGAACGGGCCCGGTACGAAGCGCTCGCCTCGCCGGAGCACCGGACGGTCGCGGTGTTCGCCCAGGGGCGGCTCGGCTCGGCGACCGATGTCCACCGCTTCACGCTCACACGCGCCCACCCGCTGGCACAGGAGTGGTTCCTGTTCGCGCTGACCGCCCGGTTCTCCGCGGCCCTGTTCGCCCGGGAGCTGCCCGACCAGGAGGTGACCGACGAGCCGCAGCGGCGGTTCGCCACGGTGTGGACCTTCACGCCGGCGGTGATCGCTGATCTGCTGGCAGCGCTGCACGGTGCGGCCCGAACGGTGTCCGACGAGGCTGCCCGGACCGTGCAGGAGGCGATCGAGCGGCTCCCACCCGTCGCTCCCGACCCGCACGTCCAGCAGCGGTTCGCCAACGCGGTGATCGAGCGGCTGGAGGCCAGCCGGCTGCGCTGGGCCGAAACGTCCAACCGGCTGCGGACCGACGGGGCTCCCGCCGTCGCGATGTCCCCGGCCGAGCAGGCGGGACCGATGGTCGAGCATGGCCCGGCCGACGGCGTCGCGGCGGCGGCTCCCGACGAGGTGTCCACGACGGTCCTCGCGGCAACGGACGAGCCGGTGCACGCGGACCCCACGGCCACGGAGGAGGGGGCGCGCACGGACCCGGTGGCCGAACCCCCACCTGCCGAGCAGGAGGTCGCCGACAGCGCCATCGCCACGGCGGCGGAGCCGGCGCGTCGGGGTCACGTGCTCGTGGCCGAGGAGGAGGCTCCGTTCCGGGGGCTCATGGAGGCGCTCCTGCGCCGCGATGGCTGGGAGGTCTCCTGCGTCGGCACGGCGGCGGAGGCACGCCGGGTGATCGACCGTGGCGGGGTCGACGTGGCGCTGCTCGGTCTCGAGCTCGGCCGACACAGTGGCCGCGACCTCCTGCGACGGATCAACGCCGCCCGTTCGGGACAGCGGACGGCGTGCGCCTACATCGCCGACGGCCCCAGTGCCGGCACCGAACTCGACGGGTGTCCCGTGCTGGTCAAGCCCTTCGCCTGGCAGGCGCTGGTCACGGTGCTGGACCGGCTGGGCGTGCGCTGACGCGGCCCGCGCGCGGGTGCGGGAGCACGCCAGCGGGTGGCCGATGCGGTGCGGGTACGATGAGGTCGCACGCGGGGCCGTGCGTTGGTGACGTGCTGCTTTGCCCCCTTCCGAGGGCTCGCGTACGCTCCGCGTTCGTGCTGTGCGTCCCGATGGGGCGTCCGGCATGCCTCGGTGGGTGTAGCTCAGTCCGGTTAGAGCGCCTGGTTGTGGTCCAGGAGGCCGGGGGTTCAAGTCCCCTCATCCACCCTCGTTCGCGGTCGTATGGGCGGTCCTGTACCGTCCCGCGGTCGCGCGCACGCGCCGCTAGCTCAATTGGCAGAGCATCCGGCTCTTAACCGGCAGGTTCGGGGTTCGAGTCCCTGGCGGCGCACCTGCGAAATCCCGGCGGAAACGCCGGGATTCTGCATTCTCGGCTGTAGGCGATCTGCGATGCTGACAGTGGCCGCTCACCGTGGAAGGGTGGTGGTCCGGGAGCCGACCCCCGGTCTGACTCGCGTAGTCACTGGACCAAGTGTCTTGTAGCCGATCCGTCGACCGGTGGTCTGGCTCTCGTGAGGCACGGCGAGGCCGGGACTCCGTGACCTGATAGGCGACTGACCGTCACGAGTCTCATCGCAGTGCTGTCCGAAGACCCGACCTCGCGGTGCCGTCCCTGCAATCGGATACAGGAGGCGGTGCACAT
>SKNO01000199.1 GCA_007120465.1 Nitriliruptoraceae bacterium | reverse complement strand
GGCGCGGCGACGCGCCTGGTCCCGTTCCTCCCGGACCTCGCGCAGCCGGGCGCGGTCCCGTTCCGCACGTCGTCGCAGGTCGACGAGGGCCCGCTCGGTGTCCCGCGACCCCGCGTGCGGGGCCGGCGGGCTGGCCGCGGCGAGCGCCGCCGTCAGGGTCTCCTCCTCGCCAGGTGTCAGGCGCTCGCGGACCGCCGACCACAGGGTGTCGTCCTCCGCGAGCAGGACGACGAGCTGTGCGCGGCCCTTCCCGCCCGCGAGCCGGCCCGTCGGGCGCCCGCGCAGCCGGGTACGTGCCGGGAACCGGGGATCGTCCGGGAGCTCGGTGAGGGCGGCGCGGACGTGCGGCAGCAGCAGCGCCCACGCATCCGCCTCCAGCGCGTCCAGTCGGTCGCGCGGCGGCGGCGGGACGTCCTCACGCATCTAGGCCCCTGCGGCCGGGGCGGGCTCGACCTGGATCGCGTCGTCCCGGCCGCACCACCGGCAGGTCACCGAGCGCACGGTCTGCTCGAGGACCTCCTCCTCCTCGATGCGGCTGTCCCCTCCCAGGTCGAAGTGGTGGAACCGCCGGGTGGTGGCCGTAAGGACCACGTCGAACCGTGTGACGTTGCCGCAGCCGTCGCAGCGGAACCGGTGCCCGGGGCCGAGGGCGAGCTGCCAGCTCGCCTGGGTACCGGCGGGGGTCGACGTGTCGGGCTCGCGGATCTCTGGCATGGGAGCTCCAGGTCGGGCGGACGGGCAGTCCGCCGGTGGGGTGGCCGACGTGCCGGGCTCAGGGGCGCCGGGGGCTGCGCGGCTTGCCGGCAGCCAACCACACCGGCTCGTCGGGGACGGGCGTCGGCGTCGACGGCGGTTCGAGGGCGCTGGGGTCGGGGGTGAACCAGGGGCCGCCGGGGGCGGCGGGGAACGGGCCCGGCAGGTCGGTCCCCTCGACCCCGACCTCCTCCACCTGCGTGGCGATGCGCTGACAGGTCCGGCGGGCCACCTCGACGTCGATGCCGCGGTGCTGCTCGGGGTACTCGGCCAGCCGATCGTGGGCACGCCGTGCCAGGGTCGCGGCTCCGACCGGGTTGCCGCGCTGGAGGTGGACGCCCGCGACCGCGACCTGGATCACCCCCTGCCACAGGTCCTGGTCGGGTTCGGGCGAGGCGTGCCAGACGGCCTCGAGGCACTCGTGCGCCTCGAAGAAGCGCTGCTGGTCCCACAGGACGACGCCGAGCTGCAGGGCCTCCTCGACCGTGGCGGGGTCGTGGTCCTCGGTGAGTGGGACGTCGTCGGTGCCGTAGGGCAGCGGACGGCCGGTGCGGTCGCGGGGCCGCGTCTGCTCCGGACGTCCGTCGTCACGTCGGTCACGTCGGTCACGCTCGTCGCCTGGCACAGGGTCCTCACGGTCGTCGTGACCGGCAGGGTAACGGCGCGCCGGAGGTAGGCTCCTGCGGATGCCCGAGCTCCCCGAGGTCGAGTCCGTCCGCCGCCAGCTCGCCCCGGAGCTGCGCGGTCGCCGGGTGGTGAGCGTCTGGTGGGACCCGTACCCGCGCACCCGGCTGTCCGACCTGCACCTGCTGGAGGGCCGGCGGCTCGAGGACGTCCACCGGCGGGGCAAGTACCTGCTGTGTCCCCTGTCGCCGCCCGATGGTCGCACCGACCTCGAGCTCGTGCTGCACCTCGGCATGACCGGGAGCTTCCGCCTCGTGCCGCTCCCGGCCCCGGACGCCCACGAGGAGCCCGGATCGGGCGCCGACGACGAGCCCGGTCCGGACCGCGCCGACGAGGATGCCGCTGACGGGGCCGATCCCGACGCACCGACCCACGTCCGGGCCAGCCTGGTCCTCGACGACGACCGCGTCCTGCTGTTCCGCGACCCGCGTCGCTTCGGACGGATGTCGGTGGTCCCCGCCGGCGAGTACCGCGGCCGGATCCCGACGCTCGCGCAGCTCGGCCCCGAACCGCTCTCCGATGCGTTCGAGGTGGGCCGCTTCGCCGCCGCCCTCGCCGCGACGAGCGCGCCGGTGAAGGCCAAGCTGCTCGATCAGCGGCTCGTCGCCGGGGTCGGCAACATCTACGCCGATGAGGCGCTGTGGCGCGCCCGTATCCACCCCGCGTCGCGGCGTGTGGGCCGACGGCGTGCCGCCGCCCTGCACCGGGCGATCCGCGAGGTACTCACCGCCGCGATCGAACGGGAAGGCACCACCTTCCGCGACTACCAGATGGTCAACGGGCAGAGCGGCCGGTACGTCGACCTCCTCGACGCCTACGGGCAGGGGGACCTGCCGTGCCGCCGCTGCGGGACGGCGATGCGCCGGACCGTGATCGCCCAGCGCGGCACCACCTACTGCCCGCTCTGCCAGCGTCCGTGAGCGCGCCGGCGACGCACGCCGGTGGTCACGGTGAGGGGGCGCGGAAGGCGCCGGCGACCAGCGCGTGGGCGAAGCTCGCGGCCTCGTCGGGATCATCCACCTGGACGTGCATCGGCGGGAAGGTGAAGTAGGACAGGATCAGCCGCATGACGACCTCCGCCGCCAGGTCGGGGTCGACACGTCGCAGCTGCCCCTCGGCCACCCCGGTGGCGATCAGGTCCCGGAACAGCGCGAGCCCCCGGGTGACCACCGGACCGCCGTTGGCCGTGACCCGCGGCAGCAGCAGGCCGGGGTCCTCGTCGCGGCCGCGCGTCAGCATCGGGTGCTCGACGAAGAACCGCACGCCGGCCAGGAAGGCCGCCTCGAGCTTGCCGGGCACGTCCGTGCGTCCCTCGGCGGCGCGGGTCAGCCGGTGGACGAACCGGCCGGCCTCGCGCTCCAGGAGCGCGTCGATCACGGCGTCCTTGTTGCGGAAGTGCCGGTACAGCGTCGCCTTGCCGGCCCGGGCTTCGCGGGCGATGTCCTCCATCGTGGTGCGGCGGATCCCCGCCGTCACGAACCGGTGCGCCGCCGCGACGAGCAGGTCCTCACGCCGACCGCGACGGTCGGATCGACCGGACGTCTCCTCGCCCACGGCCTCTCCTCCGCCTCCGCTCAGCGAGGAACGGAACGCTAGTACGTGGACCGTTCCGCTGGCCACGACCGATCCGCCACGTGGCACCTGCGTGCGCGTGGTCGCACCCCGGTGCTACAAAGGGGGAACGTACGTTCGGCGACCCGGTGGTGGATGCACCCGGTGGTGGAGGCATGGTGGATGTGCTGGGCGGGCACCGCGAGGTGGTCGGGACGTGGCAGGAGGGACGGTGACGAGGGCAGCGACGGACGCGGCCGCGATCCAGCCGAGCTTCGAGGAGCTCGGGACCACGCTGTTCGAGACCACCTTCGTCGTGCTCGACCTCGAGACGACCGGGCTGTCCGCGGAGCGGGACCGCATCACCGAGGTCGGTGCCGTCAAGGTCCGCGGTGGGGAGATCCTCGGTGAGCTGCGCACGTTCGTGCACCCCGGTCGGCCGATCCCGGCGGCGGTCACGGCGGTCACCGGGATCACCGACGTGATGGTGCGCGACGCACCGCCGATCGAGACGGTGCTCCCGACGCTCACGGCCTTCCTCGGGACGGCCGTCCTGGTCGCGCACAACGCCGGGTTCGACGTCGGCTTCCTGCGGGCGGCGATCGCGCGTGCGGGCCTCGGACGGTTCGACCCCGTCGTGATCGACACCGCCCGGCTGGCGCGACGGCTGCTGCGCGACGAGGTCCGCGACGTGCGCCTTCCCACGCTGGCACGGCACCTGCGCAGCCGCCACGTCCCCGAGCACCGGGCCCTGGCCGACGCCCGCGCCACCGTCGACGTCCTGCACGGGTTGATCGAGCGGGCCGGCGCCCTCGGCGCCACGACCCTCGAGGACCTGCGCGAACTCGGCCGCTCGACCTCGGACCGCCGCTTCCGCCGCATGGCCCTGGTGCGCGACGCTCCACCGGCCACCGGCGTCTACCGCTTCCTCGATGCCCGTGGGGAGGTGCTGTACGTCGGTAAGGCGACCGACCTGCGCAGCCGGCTGCGCACCTACTTCGGTGCGGACCGGCGGCGCCGGACCGACGACCTGGTGCGCGAGACGGCGCGGGTCACCTGGACCCCGACCCCGACACTGCTGGAGGCCGAGGTCCGCGAGCTCCGCGAGATCCGTCACCACCTCCCCCGCTACAACCGTCGCTCCAAGCGGGTCCCACCCCCGGCCTACGTCGCGGTGACGCAGGAGCCCTTCCCGCGGCTGTCGATCGTGTCCGCACCCCGCGCAGCCCACCGGGCGACGCTCGGCCCCCTCCCCTCCCGCCGGGTCGCCGAACAGGTCGTCGAGGCGCTCCAGACCACGCTGCCGATCCGCACCTGCACCGACCGGCTGCGTCTGGCCCAGGACCACCCAGCCTGCGTGATGAAGGAGCTCGGCCGGTGCGGCGCACCCTGCGACGGCACCCAGCCCCGTCACGCTTACGACGCCGAGGTGGCCCGGCTCGAACGGGCGCTGACCGACCCGAGCGAGGTGCTGTCCCAGCTGCGGGACCGGATGGACCACCTCGCCGCGTCGGGCCGGTTCGAGCGGGCCGCGCAGGAACGGCGTCGGCTGCACGTCGCGGCCCAGGCGTGGGCGTCGCTGCGGCGCATCACCGCCCTGGCGGCCGCCGGGGAGCTGATCGTGCGCCGTGACCGCGACGAGGACGTCGAGGTGGTGGTGATCCGCCACGGGCGGTTCGCCGGCTCGCTTCGCACCGCCGGCCCCGCGACGTCCCCGGCGCTCACGCACGAGCTCGCGCTGGTGGCACCGGAGCAGCATCCCGAGCCACCGGGCCCCGAGCACCGTGAGGAGCTCGGGCTGATCGCCGCCTACCTCGCCGACCCGACCGTCCGGCTGCTGTCCTGCACCGGCACCTTCGCCGAACCGGTGGCCGCCGGACGCACCCTCGCGGACCTCGAGGCCGAGTCGCGCCGCGTCGCCCGCGCCGTGCGCCGCGACCGGCAGACCCTGACCGGCGACAAGGTCCGCCGGCGCACCGCGACCACGACGACCGACACGGCCTGACCGCGCCCCGTGCACGCGGACAGGTCACGCCACCTCGAAGTAGCTGCTCCAGGCGTCCGGGAGCTGCTCGCGGGTCCCCGGTTCGCGGCCGAGCCAGGCGACCCGCACCCGGTAGCGGCCGGGCTCGACCCGGGATCCCGGCGGGTCGTCGGCCCAGGCCGGAACCAGCGGGCCGCGGTGCTGGTTCCAGTACAACGGCCAGATGACGAGCTGGCCGGGCAGCCAGCGGTCGACCGCCGGCCCGGCCGCATGGCGCACCACCTCGTCGTCGGCGACGACCCGGTGGTGCTCGTCGCGGACGCTGGTGACGAACCGCTGCCACCCCGGGTAGCGGTGCTCGACGAACCGGGGACCCTGGTTGGCGGCCGTCACGGTGATCCGGACCGTCTCACCCGGCGCGTAGACCGGACGGTCCACCATCACCTGTAGATCGAAGCCCTCGAAGGCGAGCGGGGGGACGACGAGGGCCTCGTCCCCGGGACCGTCGGCGGGCGGCCCGTCCGTCACGCGACGACCGACCCCGGCGCCAGCTCCGCGTCGGCGTCCAGCAGGCGGACCGTGCCGTCGGGCTCCAGCCCGCCGAGGATCAGGAACTCGCTGACGAACCCGGCGATCCGCTTGCGACCGAGGTTGACGGCCCCGACGATCTGACGGCCCAGCAGCTCCTCCGGTGGGTAGTTGGTGATCTTCGCGCTGGTCTGCAGCGTGCCGAGCGGACCGAAGTCCACCGTGAGCTTCCAGGCCGGGTCGCGGGCCTCGGGGAAGGGCTGGACGTCGGTGATCCGTCCGAGCCGCAGGTCGAGGGCGAGGAACCCCTCGATGCCGACGTCCGGCTTGCGTGGGTGGGACTCCGGGGCGTGGACCCGGGCGTCGGGATCGAGGCGGGGCTGATCAGCCATGGAGGTGCTCCGCGAGCTCCTGGGTCCGGGCGACCCACCGTTGCTTGAGCGCGAGGGCGGTGCCGCCGTCGATCGCCGCCTCGGCCCGCGTGATACCGGCGGCGAGGTCGGGTACCGCGTCGGCGACGTACAGGCCGGCGGCCGCGTTCAGCACGACGATGTCGCGTCGGGGGCCCGGCTCTCCCTCGAGGATCGCGTCGGCGATCGCGACGTTCTCGGCGACGTCCCCGCCGGCCAGTTCCTCCGCCCGGGCCAGGGGCAGGCCCAGATCGCGCGGATCGAGCCGCGACGTGGAGACCTGGCCGTCACGGACCTCCCACAGCTGCGACGGTCCGGTGATGGTCAGTTCGTCGAGGCCGTCCTCCCCCCGGAACAGCAGGACGTGCCGCTTGCCGAGCCGGGCCAGCGCCTCGGCCATGACCGGGGCGAGCCGCGGGTCGGAGACGCCGACCGCCATCACCGGGGTACCCGCCGGGTTCGACAGCGGGCCGAGCAGGTTGAACACGGTGCGGATGCCGAGCTGCTGCCGGATCGGCCCCACGACCCGCATCGCCGGGTGGAAGGTCCGGGAGTACAGGAAGCCGATCCCGACCTCCTCGATGCACGCGGCAACCCCCTCCGGGGACAGCTCGAGGACGATCCCCCAGCCCTCCAGCAGGTCCGCGCTCCCGCAGGCGCTGGACGCTGCACGGTTGCCGTGCTTGGCGACCGGCTGTCCCGCCGCCGCCACGACCACGGCCGCCACCGTCGAGATGTTGAAGGTGTCCGCGCGGTCGCCCCCGGTCCCCACCACGTCGACGACCTGCGACGCGAGAGGTTCGGGCAGTTCGACGTGTGCGGCCGCGTCGGTCATGGCACGGACGAACCCGGCGATCTCCGCGGGCGCCTCGCCCTTCGCACGCAACGCGGTGAGCAGGGCGGCGATCCTCGCCGGGTCGACCTGGCCGCCCATGACGGCACCCATCACGCGCGCCGCGAGGTCCTCGTCGAGGTCCCCTCCGCCGACCAGCCGCTCGAGGATCCCTGGCCAGTCGAGCGCTTCGACGCTGGGCGCGGTCATCGGATCTCGCGCAGCGCCGCCCCCACCTGCTTCGCGGCGGCGCCGTGGTCACCGTACGGGGGGACCTGCGTACCCTCGAGGGCCTGCACCTGCCGTGCGAGCTCGAAGGGGTCGACGGGCTTGAGCAGGCACGCGTTCGCGCCGGCCCAGTTGGCCAGCCACAGGTCCTGCTCCCGCGCGGCCATCACCAGCGACGGGGTCGGGTCGATGCCCACGAGCTCCGCGTGGGAGCGCAGGTCGTAGAGCATCGCGAAGCCGCCGCGCGGCTGGAGATCACCGTCCACCACCAGCACGTCGAAGGTCGCACCCTCACGGAGGATCCGTCGCCGCACCTCCTCGGCAGTGGCGGCCTCCTCGACGTCGGCAGCGGCCTGCAGCTCGAGGGCACTGACGGCCCGCAACCGCTCCTTGGGGTCCTCCGAGACGACCAGCACCCGCACGTCACACCTCCTGCTGTCGAGGACGCACGGTAGCGGGCCGGGGGGCGGTGCTCACCGTCGTCGCGTCACCGCGGGACGCCACCCTGGCCAGCGGTCACCGGCTGACCGCACCGCCGCGGCCCCGACGACGTGGTCGTGCGACCGTCCCGCACCCGGTTGCGATGTCGCAGTCTCGCCCCCCGGCCACCGGGGTCGCCGGTATCCTCACGCCCACCGGAGCCGGCCCGCGTCCGGGAGAGGAGCCGCACGCACGGTCGAGGTGCCGCGCGGCCGCGCTGCTTCCGACGACGTGGGCAGCACGCCGGGGTCCCGAGGTCCGCGGAGGGAACGAGGAGACCGCCATGCCCACCCCTGAGCGCGACCGCCCGATCCTCGTCCCCGTCGCCAACCCGTCGTCGATCGGCCCGCTGCTCCGCCACGCCGCGGCGCTCGCCGGCCGGGACGGCGAGGTTCACCTGCTGACCGTCGTCGGGGAGGGTGCCGACGCCGACGCACACGCCCACGCCTGGCAGGGTCTGACCGAGGCCGAGCGCACCGCCCACGAGCTGGGTGTCCACGCCCGCGGCCAGGTCCGCACCGCGAGTGACGTCGAGACCGGCGTCCTCGCCGCGATCGCCGAGACCGACCCGGGGCTGGTCGTGCTGGGATGGCGTGGTCGCAGCTCCACCACCGACGTCTTCGGCCGGCTGATCGACCGGGTCGTGGGTCGCTCCAGCGTGCCTCTCGCCGTGATCCGCCTCGGGTTGTCCCTCCCCGACCGGATCGTGTTCCCGGTGTCCGAGGAGCACCTGCTGCCGGGCGGTGGTGGCAGCCTGTCCCTGGCAGCGGACCTCACCCGGCGGCTGCGCGACCGCACGGGACACCGCACGACGATCCTGCGGACCGGCGCGCGCACCGGTGAACTGCCGGCCGCGATCACCGAGCTCGGCGACCAGGTCCACCACGACCCGCGGCGCACGCATCGGGCCGTGGAGGCCTTCGCGCGCCCCTCGGACCTGATCGTCGCGGCGGTCGCGCCGACCGCCTCGGGCCTGCGCGGTGCGACGACCCACCTCGCCTGGGCGGCACCGGACGCGACCCTGCTCGTCGCGGTCGATGTCGGCCCCACCCGTGGCGCCGGGCTGGTCGAGGCGGTCGCGGACGCGGGGCGTCCCGCGCCGGCCCGTGTCGTCGAACCTCCGGCCGAGGAGGTGCGGATCGTGGTGACCGTCCGGCTCCCCGAGGACGACGACACCAGCTCCAGCCGGATCGAGGAGATCCTGCGGACCGCCGGTGAGACCGACCTGTTGATGTCGTGGTGGCCGGCCAGCGACACCCGCGCCCACGTCGGCGCGACCGTCACGGTCCGTGGCAACAGCGTCAACGCGGCGATGGCCCGGGTGATGACCGCCGTCCACGAGGCACCCGACCTGCGGGGCGCGGAGATCACCTACGACCTCGACCGCGGAGCACCCCGGTCCGTCGAACCCGCGGAGCGCTCCGCGACCCGGTAGCGGCAGGGTCAGCGTGCGGTGCTGGCCGACGGCCGACCGGCGGCGACGTCGCGGTAGCCTCGAGCGGACCCGCCCGCGAGGACCACGATGAGCGAGCCCGACGTGCCGGCCGTCGCCGATCCGACGACGGCCCGGGTCGTCGACGCCCGCGGGCTGTCCTGCCCGATGCCGGTGCTGGAGCTCGCCAGGGCGGTCGAGGACGTCGAGGTCGGCGCCCGCGTGCGGCTGCTCGCGACCGACCCGGCCGCCAAGGTGGACGTCCCCGTGTGGTGCCGGATGCAGCGCCACCGGCTGCACGCGCAGGAGCTCGACGGCACCGTGTGGTCCTTCGAGGTCGAACGACGGCGCTGACCGAGCGGCGCCCGCCGGGTCACTCCTCCACGGAGGTGAGCGCCGCGAGGATGCGGGTCGCCGCGGCGTGCACCTCGGGGGGGACCAGCCCACCGTCGAGCCGCAGGTAGCGACGCAACCCCGTCTCGTCGATGCGCAACCGGCCCCGCACCCACAGCGGCTCGGCCACCGGGCCGCTCACGTCGGCCGCTGCGCTCGCCGCGGCTTCGGGTGGGAGCCGGCGCAGCGCGCGGACCACCTCGGGTTCCCGACCGAGCGCGACGACGGCGAGCTCGCCCCCGTCGTGCCACCGCTCGCGGAGCGCGGCCCAGACCTCCTCGTAGCACTCCCAGGCGGCCTGGCTGCCGAGGGCCTCGAGGTCGGCCCCGGTCTCGTCACGGATCGCAGCGAGCACCAACGCGTGGACGGTCTCGGTCACCGCGGGCGTCACACCGTCGGGGTCGGCGAACACGCGGGCGAACCAGCCGTGGCGGCCGACGGCGGCGCGTTCGAGCCGCGCGACGACCGCGGTGCGGACCTCGGGCGACCACAGCGCGAGGAGGACGTCGTTCCAGCCGGTCCCGTCGTCGTCCACGCTCGCCGCCGGCCGGTCCCGCGCAGCCTCAGAAGGTGGCGCTGTCGCCGCAGGCGCAGGACCCCGACGAGTTGGGGTTCTCGATCGAGAAGCCCGACGCCTCGAGGGACTCCTTCCAGTCGATCACGGTGCCCAGCAGGTACGGCGAGGACATCTTGTCGACGCGCACCGTGATGCCGTGGTGGACCTCCTCGATGTCGCCCTCGAGCTCCCGGTCGTCGAAGAACAGGGCGTACCGGAAGCCCGCGCAGCCGCCGGCCTGGACCGCGACCCGCAGGGCGATGTCGTCCACGTCGGGCTGGTCGGCGAGGAAGCTGCGGACCTTCTCGGCGGCGGTTTCGGTCAGCGAGATGGTCGCGTCGGTGGCGGGCTCGGCGCTGTGGACGGTGTCGGCGCTCACGCTCGGCTCCTCGTCGGTTCGTGATCGAGGGGCGCGTCGGACCGTCGCCCCTCGTGGTGACGCCGGCCACTTCGGGGCAGGCGTCTGGGCGCGCCGGCAGTGTACCGATGGCATCCGCGCCGTCGACGTCGCCACCGGCGGCGGCACCTCACCCGGCGGTGAGGGGACGCTCGGCCAGGCGTGCGGCGGCGGCACGCACCTCCCCGGCAGGGTCGTCCCCGGGGCCGTCGGGCGCGGCGGCCGCCACCGCG
>SKNO01000148.1 GCA_007120465.1 Nitriliruptoraceae bacterium | reverse complement strand
CCCCGACGACGTGCTCGGCTCCGTGCGGGAGAACGCGCTGCTCGACGCGGCCCTGCGTGACCCGCAGGTCATGAGCCGGCCGATCCTCGACGTGCTGCAACCGCCGCTACCGATGATCGGCACCGGCGAGGCGCTCGACCGCGCCCTCGCCGAGCTGTCGGGTGGCGCTCCGGCGGTGCTGGCCCACGACGACGGACGGATCATCGGCGTCCTGACCCGGGCCGACGTCCTCGCCTACCTCGCCGAGCGTTAGGCCGACGGCGCGGACGACACCGCGCGAAGGAGCGACCGTGGACCTCGAGACCCGCGCGATCCATGTGGGACAGGACCCCGACCCCACGACGGGCGCGGCGATCGTCCCGATCTACCAGACCTCCACCTTCGTCCAGCCGCGGGTCGGCGAGCCCATCGGCTACGACTACGCCCGCACCGGCAACCCGACCCGCACCGCCCTGCAGGAGGTCCTGGCGTCGCTGGAGGGTGCGGAACAGGCGGTGTGCTTCGCCTCCGGGCTCGCCGCCGAGGACGCGGTGTTCCGGCTGCTCTCGCCGGGCGACCACGTGGTGATGGCCGACGACGTCTACGGCGGCACGTGGCGACAGATCGCGCAGGTCCACCGACGGTTCGGTATCGCGGTGACCGCCGTCGACCTCGCCGACCTCGACGCGACCCGTGCCGCGTTGCGGCCCGAGACCCGGCTGGTGTGGGCCGAGACCCCGTCGAACCCCAAGCTGAAGATCCTCGACCTCGCCGCCCTGGCTGAGCTCGCCCACGAGCACGGTGCGCGGCTCGTCGCCGACAACACCTTCGCCACGCCCTACCTGCAGCAGCCCCTCGCGCTGGGCGCGGACCTGGTCGTGCACTCGACGACCAAGTACCTCGGCGGGCACTCCGACGTGGTGGGCGGGGCGGTCTGCACCGACGCGGCCACCGCCGAGGAGCTCGCGTTCCTGCAGAACGCGGTCGGCGCGGTCCCCGGGCCCTTCGACGCGTGGCTGACCCTACGCGGGATCAAGACCCTCGGGGTGCGCATGGACCGGCACTGCGCCAACGCCCAGCGGGTCGCCGAGGCACTGGTGGACCACCCCAGGGTCGTCGAGGTGGCCTACCCGGGCCTGCCCGACCACCCGGGCCATGAGCTCGCCGGCCGGCAGATGCGCGGCTACGGCGGCATGGTCTCGTTCCGGGTCGCCGGCGGGATCGACGCCGCCAAGCAGGTGGCCGAGGGCACGGAGCTGTTCTTCCTCGCCGAGTCCCTCGGCGGGGTCGAGAGCCTGATCGAGCACCCGGGGATCATGACCCACGCCTCGGTCGCCGGCACCGCCCTGGAGGTCCCCGACGACCTGCTGCGGCTGTCGGTCGGGATCGAGTCGGCCGACGACCTCATCGCCGACCTGCGCACGGCGCTCGGATGACCGTGGCCGCGCGACCGCGTGTGGGCGACGATCGACCGGAGCACCCGGCGCGGCGGGCTTCATGGGAGACCACCGACCGGCCGATGACCTGAACGGGGGAAGGACGAGCACGAGGTGAGCGGACGGCCCGGACGCTGGATCACCGCGGTGATGCTGGCCGCGGGCCTCACGCTGTCGGGCTGCGGGGAGATCGTCACGCTCGAACTGCCCTCCCTCGCGCAGCTCGAGGAGACCTCGCCCCGCACGCCACCGGTCCAGTCGGTGATCTACGACGTGCACGGTGAGGAGCTGGCGGTCCTGCGCGACGAGTACCGGGAGCCGGTGACGCTGGCGCAGCTGCCGACCCACCTGGTGCAGGCGGTCCTGACGGCGGAGGACCGACGGTTCTTCCACCACCGCGGGGTCGATGGGCGAGCGCTGACCCGCGCGGCGCTGATGAACCTGGCGACGGGTGAGGTGGGGCAGGGCGGATCGACCATCACCCAGCAGCTGATCAAGATCCTGTACATGCCCGACGCACCCCGCACGATGGAGACCAAGCTGCAGGAGGCGGTGCTGGCACGGGAGCTCGAGCAGGAGCGCACCAAGGCGCGGATCCTCGAGGACTACCTCAACGCCGTCTACTTCGGGGAGGGCGCCTACGGCATCGAGGCGGCTGCCCAGACCTACTTCCGACGTTCGGCCCGCGACCTGGACGTCGCCCAGTCGGCCCTGCTCGCCGCGATCATCCGGGCGCCGGAGGCGCTCACGCCGACGCGCAACCCGGCAGCGGCACAGCGTCGGCGCGACGACGTGCTGTGGCGGATGTCCGAGGACGGCCACCTCACCCCCGAGGAGCGCGACGCGGCCACCGGTACCCCGATCGAGGTGCACGGTCGACGGTCGCTGCCGTCGGCCCGCGACCCCCACCTCGTGGACCTGGTGATCCGGGAGCTGCTCAGCGACCCACGCTTCGGGGCGACCGAGGAGGAGCGGGCCCGTCGGCTGTACGGCGGCGGACTGCACATCCACACCACCGTCCGCCCCGAGCTGCAGGCGCTCGCCCGGGAGGTGCTCGCCGCCCACCTGCCGGACGAGGGGGACCCGGACGCCGCGGTGTCCGTGGTCGACCCGGCGACCGGACACGTGCTGGCGGCGGTGGGTAGCCGGCCCTACGAGGAGCTGCAGTTCAACCTGGCCACCCAGGGACGGCGGCAGCCGGGCTCGACCTTCAAGACCTTCGTGCTGGCGGCGGCGATCGCCGACGGGTGGCACCCGGACGACCGGCTCGACGGCCGCCAGGGCAACGTCGTACTCGCCGACGGCGGCGTGTGGGCGGACGTGCGCAACTACGACCGCCGCTCCTACCCCAACATCTCGGTCGCGGCCGCGACCCGCGCGTCGATCAACACGGCCTTCGCCCGGTTGGGGGTCGACGTCGGTCTGGAGCGGGTCGCCGGCCTGGCGGGTGCCATGGGGGTGCGCTCCCCGATCCCGGCGCACGACGTGCAGTTCACGATCGGGGGCGGGACGCTGGGCGTGACCACCCTCGACCTCGCCGCCGGGATGGCCACCCTGGCGAACCTCGGCGCCCACGCCCCCACGGCCGTCGTGTCCCTGATCGAGGACAACGACGGGCGCACCGTGTGGCTGCCGGAACCGGCGCGTCAGGTGCTGGCGCCCTCCGCCGCCTACGTCACCCTCGACCTGCTCCAGGGGGTGGTCGAGCGCGGCACCGGCCGGAACGCGCGGGTCGAGGGTTGGGAGGTGGCCGGCAAGACCGGCACCACCTCGGATCACACCGACGCGTGGTTCATGGGCGCCACCGCGACGCTGTCCGCGGCCGTGTGGGTCGGACACGCGGAGGGACGCGTGCCGATGCGGGGTGTGCAGGGGGTCGCCCGGGTCACCGGAGGCAGCATCCCGGCCCGGATCTTCTCCGACCTGATGACCCAGGCGCTCGCCGACACCGAACCGGTCCCGTTCACCCTGCCGGACTCGGAGTACGCCCTCGTGGAGATCGACCCGCGGACGGGGCTGCTGGCCGCGCCGTGGTGCCCGGGCCGGACCGAACGGATCCCGCGGATCCTCGTGCCCACGGAGACCTGTCCACAGCCACCACCGCCACCCCCACCCCCGGAGGAGCCCGAGGAACCCGAGGAGCCCGAGGAGGTCCCGGAGGAGACCGAGGATCCCGACGGTGAGGGGCCCGACGACGAGCAGCCACCCGCGGAGGGTGCCGAGGAGCCCGACGGCGAGGACGGCGGGTCCGAGGAGGCCACCGACCCGGAGGAGGCCACCGACGAGGACCCCGAGGACGAGGCCCCACCGGAGGAGCCTGAGGAGGGCAACGGCGACGACGAGGACGACGGGTAGCCTCCGGGGTCCGGCCACGGGTCGGGTGGCCCGCCGCGTCCCCGTCCCCGTCCCGCCCCCGCGGAGCTCCTGGTGCGCGCCATCCTGGTGTTCAACCCCCACGCGACGACCACCGACGACCACGTCCGTGACGTCATCGCGTCGGCGCTGGCCTCCGCGATCGACGTCGAGGTGCACCCGACCAAGCAGCGCGGACACGCGACCCACCTGGTCGCCGGTGCCGTGCACGACGGGGTGGACGCGGTGTTCGCGCTGGGTGGTGATGGCACCGCCAACGAGGTGATCCAGGCGCTCGCCGGCACCGGCGTCCGGCTCGGGATCATCCCCGGCGGCGGAGCGAACGTGCTGGCCCGGGCGCTCGGGCTGCCCAACGACGCGATCGAGGCCACCTCGCAGCTGCTGCGGGCGGTGCGGTCGGATCGGACGCGCACGATCGGGCTCGGCCGGGCGGCCGGACGCTACTTCGGGTTCAACGCCGGCTTCGGGTTCGATGCCGCCGTGGTGCGGCACGTCGAGCAGCACGCCCGGATGAAGCGCACGTTCCGCCAGGCGGCGTTCGTCTGGTCGGTGGCCCGGGAGTGGGCCGCCGGTTCGGGCCGCGACGGACCGCCGATCAGCGTCACCCTCGACGACGGTCGCGAGCTCGACCCGGTGGCGATCACGATCATCGCCAACGCCTCCCCCTACACCTACTTAGGGGAGCGCGCGATGCGCCTGCACCCCCGCGCGTCCTTCGACACCGGGCTGGACCTGCTCACCGTGGGGGACATCGGCACGGCCGAACTGGTCCAGGTGGCGCTGCGGTCCTTCCGCAAGGCCGACCACACCGAACTCGAGGGTGTGGGCTACCTCCACGACCTCGCCGGGTTCACGCTGCGTTGCCCGCAGCCGCTGCCGCTGATGGTTGACGGCGACTACGCCGGGGAGCACCGGGAGGTGCGGTTCACGGCGGCGCCACAGGCCCTCCGCGTCCTACTCTAGCACCGGACGCCCTCGCGCGATCCCGCGCACAGGTGTGCGCGAGACGCATATCCGGACATTCCAGCGGAGAGGTTGTTCACGCAACCCTTGACACCCTGCAACCAGGCGTTACCGTGCGGAGTGGTTCGAGAAAAGCTTCACAAGCGGGAGCGGGCTGGCGGCCGCTCCCATCTTTCCGGACGGAGCCGTCCGGCCCCGACCCCACCCCCCGGCGGTCCCGAGCGCGCTCGGGACCAGGATCCCCCATAGGGAGAGTTCCACCATGGATTGGCGTAGCCGCGCCGCGTGCATCGACGAAGACCCCGAGCTGTTCTTCCCGATCGGCACGACCGGCCCTGCGATCGAACAGGCGGATGCCGCCAAGCGCGTGTGCGCGCGCTGCGAGGTCCGCGAACAGTGCCTCGAGTTCGCCCTGGCGTCCAACCAGGACGCCGGTGTCTGGGGTGGACTGACCGAGGACGAGCGGCGCACGCTGAAGCGTGCCCGTCAGCGTCGACGCCGTCTGGCTAGCTGACCCACACCGTTCAACGGCGGACGCCGTCGCCTCCGGGCGGCGGCGTCCGCCGTTGGTGTCGGCGGCACGCGCGCCCGCGGTCCCACGCCGGCGCACCTCGCGCGCCCAGCAGCTCAGCCTGGCAGTGGCAGGACCGCCTCGCACACGGTGCCCGTCCCGGTCTCGGCGCGTCGCACCTCGAGCGTCCCGCCGAGCTCCGACTCGACGAGGGTGAGCGCGATCCGCAGACCGAGGTGGGCGTCGCTCTCCAGCGTCCACCCGTCGGGCAGTCCCGCCCCGTCGTCGTGGACCTCGAGGTGGAGGGTGCTCTCCCGCCGGCCGAGCATCACCGAGATCGTGCCGCCTCCCTCGTCGAAGGCGTGCTCGACGGCGTTCTGCAGCAGCTCGGAGAGCACCAGCGCCAGGGGTGTCGCCACCTCTGCCGGCAACTCCCCCGCCGATCCCGCGATGGACATCTCGACGGGCCGGGTCGGGTCGGTCAGCCCGGTCGCGACCATGTCGATCAGCCGCTGGGCGACCTTGTCGAAGGAGACGCGCTGCCGGGAGTCCTGGGAGAGGGTCTCGTGCACCAGCGCGATCGAGGAGATGCGCCGCACCGACTCGGACAGCGCCTCGACCGCCTCGGGTGAGACCATCCGGCGCGACTGGAGGCGGAGCAGTGAGGCGACGGTCTGCAGGTTGTTCTTGACCCGGTGGTGGATCTCCCGGATCGTGGCGTCCTTGTACATCAGCAGCCGCTCGTGGCGGCGCAGGTCGGTGATCTCGCGCAGCAGCAGCACCCCGCCGAGGACGTGGTGCTGGCGGATCAGCGGGAGCAGCCTGCGCAGCACGACCGTGCCGCGGGCCTCCACCTCGGACTCCAGGGGCTCCCCGTCGGCCAGCGCTTCCAGGAGCGACTGGTGGTCGAGGTCGAAGTCGGCGAGGTTGCTCCCGACCACGTTCTCGGTGACACCGAGCCGGCGGTAGGCGCTGACCGCGTTCGGGGAAGCGAAGATCACCAGTCCGGAGGCGTCCAGTCTGACCAGCCCGTCACCGACGCGGGGCGCGAGCTCGCGCTCCGGCTCGTAGCCCGGGAACGGGAAGGTGCCCTCGGCGAGCATCAGGGAGAGGTCGTTGGCGGTCTGGTAGTAGGTCAGCTCGAGCTGGGACGGTGCCCGCACCGTGGCGAGGTTGCCCTCGCGCGCGACGACACCGATCACCTCGCCGTCGAAGGGGACCGGGATCGCCTCCTCGCGCACCGGCGTGCCCGTGGACCAGTCCGGGTCGGCGTCGCGCACGATCCGGTTCTCGAGGAAGGCACGCGTGACCACGGGGCGCTCGTCGGCCTCGTACACCTGACCGATCAGGTCCTCGGTGTACACGGTCTGCGTGGTGTAGGGCCGCAGCTGCGCGATCACCATCAACCGCCCGGACTCCGGATCACGGCAGAACATCAGCAGGTCGGAGAAGGACAGGTCGGCGAGGATCTGCCAGTCCGCGAGGATCGACTGGAGGGTGTCGACGGCCGCGTCGTGGAGCCCCGCGTGTTCCTCAGCGAGCTGTGGGAGCGCGCTCATGCGTCAGCGCTCGAGGAACCGCTGGAGCTGGTGCAGGGGCACCGCCTCACGGATGTGCTCGAAGGCGCGCTTCTCGATCTCCCGGGCCTCGCTCAGCGACAGGCCGAGTTCACGGGCGGTGTCGGCCAGGTCGTGTGGGTGGCCGTCGGCCAGGCCCATCCGCAGCTCCAGCACCCGCCGTTGTGTCTCGGGAAGCCGGGCCAGGACCTTCTCCAGTGGCCGTTCGAGCTTGGCCGCAGGGTCGTCGGGCTCACGCCGGCCCGCCTTGCCACGGGCCTGTCCCTTCCCCCGCGGCACCTGCCCCTTGCCCTGCCCCTTGCCCTGCCCCTTGCCGCGAGGCGACTGTCCCTTCCCCCGGCCCTTGCCAGACGGCTGTCCCTTCCCGCGGCCCTGGCCTGAGGGCTGGCCCTTGCCGCGCCCACCACCGGTTCCACCGGCATGCGGCGTCCCGCGGCCGGGCTGGCCGCGGTCACCGGAGCGGGTGCCATCGTTCATCACTGACCAGCCTATCGACGCCGGGTGGGACCGCCGCGCCCGGACGACGAGCGTGTCCTCGCACCCGCAACGTGGCACCATCCCCCCTGGCCCTCCCCCGACGGGCGATGCCTCCCGGAGCCCTGCGTGTCCTTCGTCCTGCTCGTGCTCGCGATCGCGGTGGTCGCGTCGTTGCTGCGTGGCGGACGCTTCGGCCGTCTGGCGCTCGCACCGCTGCAGTGGGTGTGGCTGCTGTTCGTCGGGGTGCTGCTGCAGATCGCGGCGGACGCGCTGGTGATCGCGGGCGTGCTGGAGGTGACCGGCAGGCTCACCTACGGCCTGCTCCTGGCCAGTCAGGTGCTGGTCATCACGTGGGTGCTCGCCAACTGGCAGCTGCCGGGACTGGTGCTGGTCGCGATCGGGCTCATCCTGAACGCGACGGTCATGGCCGCCAACGGGGCGATGCCGGTCGATCCGGAGGCGATCGCGGCGATCGGCCGGGACAGCAGCGAACTCGTCCGCGGCAAGCACGTGCTGCTCGACGAGGACACGCGGCTGCCCTGGCTCGCCGACATCTGGCCGGTCCCGGTCCTGCGCTCGGTCATCTCGATCGGTGACGTGGTCCTGGCCGCCGGGCTGATCCCGATCACGCACTACCTGATGACCTACCGGCCGCCATCCGAACGCCGGCGACGCCGTCGGCGGCGGCGTGCGGTCACGCCTCGACCGGGCGACGGTCCAGCACCCGCATCAGGGCGCTGACCACGGCGAGGTCCCCGACATCTCGGACCAGGCGGACCACCACCTCATCGCGCTGCCCCGGCTCGATCGGGTCGGGCGAGTACAGGTCCAGCTCGCAGCACGCCGCGACGATCCGGGCAGCGAGGTTGACCTGATCGGACCGACGCGCGGACGCGGCCAGGTCCCCGTGCGCCTCGACGATCGCGGCGACACCCTTGAGGTGGCCCGACACCTGCCGGACGACCCGACCGCCGGCGTGGGCGAGGTGCTTCCGGGTGACGGGCTCGTCGCCCTCGAGATCGATCCGCCCGAGCTCGTGGAGGTGAGCGGCACGGACCACCTCGGTCATGTCACGTTCGGACAGGCCGAGCTCCAGGGCGACCTCGCGGGCGAGCTCCCCCACACGGACGCCGTGCTCCGCCGGGACGGGACCGATGGGCCCCTCGTTGAAGTGCTCGGGCAGGCGCGACATCGCCCGGATCGTCTGCTCGTAGGCGCGGTCGGCGACGAACAGCTGCTCCAGGCCGAACCGCGCGGCCAGCAGCGGGATCAGCATGATCGGCAGGGTCCACGCCCCGAGGACCGGGTGCACCAGGGCGCCGAGCGCCGCGGTGGCGGCGACCGCCGGGGCGACCAGCCAGGTGGCGACGACCGCCTCACGGGCACGTCGGATCACGTGCCGGCGGCGTCCCACCGTGCGGGCGAGGGTCTCGGACGCCGGCAACCCGACGACGATGCCGAGGCCGACGGCCAGTGCCCCGCCGACGGGCAGCGCCGCCGCCACCTCGCTGCCGTCCCCGACCCAGATCAGCGGCACCGCTGCGGTGCCGAGCCCGGCGACGCCGGCGAGGGTCCAGCTGCCGATCACGCGTCCGAGCAGCGTGAGGGGTTCGAGGGGCTGCCGCTTGACCAGCCGGCCGGCCAACCACGCGATCGCCGCGATCAGCGCGAGGACCACCGGGGACGCCCCGAGGATCGCCGCCGTGCCGATCACCGCGAGGGATGCGGCAACCGGTAACCCGCCCGGCTGCCGGATCGACAGGGGTTCCACGGCCGCAGCCGCGATCGCGAACCAAGCCAGGTCCCAGGCGGTCAGGTCGTGAGCCGCGTCGCCGACCAGCCACCAGCTCGTCCCGATGGCCAGACCGAGGACCGCGAGGATCACCCGGAGCACGGGCGCACCGACCGACCTCACGACGACATCTCGCTACGGTCGCTGCGTGCCCGCTCGAGCCGCTCCTGCGCCGTCCCCAGCGGGATGGTGTGGCCGCCGAGCTGCGCCTGGCTGGCGAAGTCCGTGGTGGGGATCCAGCCGACGCGGTCGACGACACTCGCCAGCGCCTCCACCATCCGCGGGTCGAACTGGCGCCCGGCGCACCGGCGGAGCTCCGCGATGGCCGCCTCGACCGTCAGCGCTTGCCGGTAGGAGCGTGTGGAGGTCATCGCGTCGAAGGCGTCCACAGCGGTCACGATCCGCACGATGTCGGAGAGCTCCTCCTCGCCGATCCCGTGGGGGTAGCCCCGCCCGTCGAGGCGCTCGTGGTGGTAGCGGACGATGTCGATCGCCGGAGCCAGGAAGTCGATGTCGCGCAGGATCTCTGCACCGATGGTGGGGTGCTTCTTGATCTCCGCGAACTCGTCGTCGTCGAGGGGGCCGGGCTTGTTGATCACACACAGCGGGACGCCGACCTTGCCGACGTCGTGGAGCAGCGCGGCGTAGGCGGTGAGCCGCCGCTGCTCGTAGGTGACGCCGAGTTCCTCGGCCACCATCACCGACAGTTCGGAGACGCGCTCGGAGTGACCGCGGGTGTAGAGGTCCTTGATCTCGATCGCGGTGACGAACCCGCGCACCATCTCGTCGTACGCGTTCTCCAACTGCTGGAACGTCGTCAACGCATACCGCGCGACCAGGATCGGCACGGCCATGAACAGCACCGCCCACGGGCTCTGCAACCACAAGAGGGCGGCGAGCGTTGAAAGGGCCACCGACGAGGGGATCTGAACCAGCGTTGCCGGAACTGTCGACCACAATGTGGCGAAGAATGTGTCTGGCGACGTCAGCGACACGATTCCGGAAACCAGTGCGTAGTTCACAAGTGAGTACACGCACGCCGACAAGGTGACCGCAAGGAGGCCAAGTGCCGATGGGAACCCTGCGTCGAACGTGCGCAGCAGGAACTCGTACGCAAGACCGGCAGCACCTGCGCTCAGCGCGAACTGGGACACGTTGAAGAACAATCGGAGGGCACGCTGATCGGACGCTTGGATCAGGATGACCGGAACAGCGCCCAAGGCGGCAACAATCGCCGCTGCTGGCCCCATCACAACGTAGACGACGATGATGACGAAGTTCGTGAGTGAGACCGTCATGTCGTCACGAATCGTGACCGAGAACCACTCAGCCACTGCAACTGCAACGATGACAGCCAGTCCCACGCGAAGCGACACTTGTGGAAGCGCCCATACGAACGCGCCGACGCCGACCAGCGTCGCGCTGGCGACATACCAGTGAAGTCTGCCCCAATGGGACGGCACGGGGCCCCCT
>SKNO01000189.1 GCA_007120465.1 Nitriliruptoraceae bacterium | reverse complement strand
GTAGGGCTCGTCGTCCGACGACGGATGGATCGAGGTGTACTCCGTGCAGACGGTTCCCCAGCCTCCCTCGGCCTTGACCCCTCGCATCGCCGCGACCGACCTGGCGCGCCGGTAGCCCATACCCGTGCAATGGGGAACCTGATAGAACCGGTTCGGCGCCACCACAGGTCCGATGCGGACGGGTTCGAACAGGACATCGAATCGGGGATCGCGCGTCATCGCTGCTCCTCGGCCACCTGCGCGGCCAGCAGTGGGTTCGGTTCCCTCGACGCCGGGTCCGTCACGGGGTCGACTCCGGTGGCCAGGCCGATGCCGCGCACGTCACCCACCGAAGGGAAGCGTGACGGCACGCTGCGGTCCCCCAGCGCAGGGTAGTGCCGGCGGCGAGCGTGCGAGCAAGGATGTGCTCGCCGTCGAGGACGTCAGGACCGCATGCGCGGCGGCCACGGTGCGGCCGCTCGCCGGTGTTCCGTCGTGCCCCGACGAGCGGGATCACCGTGGCCGCGACGCCCTCGTCTACCCTCGGTTCTCTCGGTGGCATCGAGTGCTCAGGTTCGGCGACCCCGCCGCACGGCCATCCTCCCGATGCGGCAGTCACGGCTCCGGGAGGTGAGGGCGCTGCGGCTCGCAGTCATGGGAGGGAGCTCGTGGATCTGCCCGAGCGAGCGCAGGTGGTGGTGGTTGGTGGCGGCATCATCGGGTGCAGCGTCGCCTATCACCTCGCGAAGCGTGGTGTGACCGATGTACTGGTCCTCGAACAGGGGGAGCTGACGGGTGGAACCACCTGGCATGCCGCCGGGTTGGTGTCGCAGCTGAAGTCGAACCACAGCTTGACGAGTCTGGCCACCTACTCGGCGCGGCTGTTCGAGTCGCTCGAGGAGGAGACCGGGCAAGCGACGGGCTACCGGACCTGCGGGTCGATCTCGGTCGCGGCTGATGACGAACGTTGGGAGGAGATCCTGCGGGGCCTGTCGATGGCCAGGACGGTCGGGGTGGACGCGCGCATCCTGGACCTCGACGAGGCCCGTGGGTTGTGGCCGCTGCTGCGGACCGACGACCTGGTCGGCGCGGTCTACATCCCCCGGGACGGGCAGACCAGCCCCGTGGACACGACGATGGCTCTGGCCAAGGGGGCGCAGCAGCGGGGGGTTCGTATCCTCGAGGGCGTCGAGGTGATCAAGCTGCTTCGTGACGGTGAGCGTGCCACAGGGGTCGAAACCGAGTTCGGACCGGTCGAGGCCGAGACGGTGGTGCTCTGTAGCGGCATGTGGACCCGGCAGCTGGCCGCGACCGCCGGGGTGAACGTCCCCCTGCAGGCGTGTGAGCACTTCTACATCGTCACGGAGCCCATCGAAGGCGTCTCGCCTGGGATGCCGACGGTGCGTGACCCCGGCGGGTACACCTACTTCAAGGAGGAGACCGGCAAGCTCATGGTCGGCTTCTTCGAGCCGCGCGGCAAGGTCTGGAACCTCGACGGGATCCCGAGCGAGTTCTCCTTCGCGTCGCTGCCCGAGGACTGGGACCACGTCGGGCCCGTCTTCGAGAAGGCGATCCATCGGGTCCCGGCGCTGGCCGAGGCCGGCCTCCAGCTGTTCTTCAACGGGCCCGAGGCCTTCACGCCCGATGGCCTGTACCACCTCGGTGAGGCGCCCGAGCTCGATCGCTGCTTCGTCGCTGCCGGGTTCAACTCGGTGGGGATCCAGTCGGCGGGCGGCGTCGGTCTGGTGCTCGCCGACTGGATCATCGACGGTCATCCGCCGATGGACCTGTGGCCGGTGGACATCCGCCGCACGTTCCCGTTCGAGTCGGACCCCGGCTTCCTCGGTGAGCGCATCTCCGAGAGCCTCGGTCTGCTGTACGCCATGCACTGGCCGTTCCGCCAGTACGAGAGCGCCCGGGGGGTCTTCACCTCGCCGCTGCACGAGCGGCTCGCCGAAGCCGGAGCGGTGTTCGGCAGCGTCTCGGGGTGGGAACGTCCCAACTGGTTCGCCCTGCCCGGCCAGGAACGGGAGTACCGCTACTCGTACGGCAGGCAGAACTGGTTCGACGCGTCCGGGCTCGAGTGCGAGGCGGTGCGCAACACCGTCGGGCTGTTCGATCAGAGCTCGTTCGCGAAGTTCTCGGTCACGGGCCCCGACGCGCTGGAGGTGCTCGACCGGCTCAGCGCCAACGCGATCGACGTCGAACCCGGCCGGGTGGTCTACACCCAGTGGTGCAACGAACGGGGCGGGATCGAGGCCGATCTCACCATCACCCGGCGTGGCGAACAGGACTTCCTGGTGGTGACCGCAGCAGCGACGCGGACCCGCGACCTGGCCTGGCTACGCCGGCACGTACAGGGGCATCGGGTCGAGATCGACGACATCACCGGGGAGCTCGCCGTCCTCGGCGTGATGGGGCCACGGTCTCGCGAACTGCTCTCCAAGCTGACGTCGTCGGACCTGACCAACGACAGCTTCCCGTTCGGATCGGCCCGGCAGATCGAACTCGCCGGAGCCGACACGCTGGCCTTGCGGATGAGCTACGTCGGCGAGCTCGGGTGGGAGCTCTACGTCCCAGCCGGCGACGCAACCGCCGTCTACGACGCCGTCGTCACCGCGGGTGCGGGATCCGGGCTGCGCCACGCCGGGTTCCACGCCATGAACTCGCTGCGGCTGGAGGCGGGCTACCGGCACTGGGGTGACGACCTCACCGACCAGGACACCCCGCTCGAGGCGGGCCTCGGCTTCGCCGTCGCCTTCGACAAGCCACGGGGGTTCATCGGTCGCGACGCGCTGCTCAGCCAGCGTGACCGACCGCGCACGAGGCGGCTCGTGCAGTTCCGACTCGAGGATCCGGAGCGGCTGCTCTACCACGACGAACCGATCCTGCGCGACGCGAAGCTCGTCGGGCGCACCTCGTCGGGGATGTGGAGCTACACCGAGGATCGCGCCCTCGCGATGGGCTACGTCGAGGCAGCAGACGCGGTGGATGCCGCGTACGTCGCCGACGGTTCCTGGGAGATCGAGGTGGCGGGCGAACCCGTCCCGGCGACGGCATCCCTGCGGTCCTTCTACGACCCGAGATCGCAACGGCCGCGCGGGTGACCCCTCGGAACCGGCACCTACTCGCGGTGAAACGGCACACCGACCGGCAACTCCGCGTCCATCTCGCGTGCCACCCGCTGGCGGGTCTCGTCGTCGACGTCGCCCGCGACGACTGCGCCCACAGCCCCTCCTACCTGCCGCACCGCCGGCGCTTCTCGGGGCGCAGCCCGCGCACCTCGCAGATCCGGCCCGGCGACGAGTCCGGACTCGGACGTGACCGGGTCTAACGATGCCCCGCGGCGCCAGCCCGGCTCGGTGCGGCGCCCGCCCCGAACACCGGTGCGACCTCCCGCACTCGACCGACGGAGATGACCATGCGACCGTACGTCCTGACCCTGCAGTGCGACGATCGGCCGGGCATCGTGCGCAGCCTGGCCGACGGCATCTTCGAGGCCGAGGGCAACATCCTCGAGAGCTCTCAGTTCTCCGACACGGCCACGGGACGCTTCTTCATGCGCACGAACTTCGAGAGCCCCGAGGACGACGTCACGGCCGTCCGGGCGACCATCGCCGAGCGGGTTACCCCCTTCGACCCCGCCTTGATGCTCCGGTCCGAGGGCCGGCGCCGGCGCGCGATGATCATGGTGTCCAGGTTCAACCACTGCCTCGTCGACCTGCTCTACCGCTGGGAGATCGGTGAGCTCCCCATCGACGTCGAGGTCGTGGTCTCCAACCACGACGACTGCCGACCGATCGCGGAGCGCCACGGTGTGCCGTTCGAGCACGTCCCCGTGACGCCCGCGACCAGGTCCGCCGCCGAGGCACGCATGCTCGAACTCGTGGGCGAGCACGACGTCGACTTCGTCGTCCTGGCGCGCTACATGCAGATCCTGTCCGACGAGGTGTGCGCGCGGCTACCAGGCCGGGTCATCAACATCCACCACTCGTTCCTGCCCGGCTTCAAGGGCGCCAAGCCCTACCAGCAGGCGTTCGACCGCGGCGTGAAGCTCATCGGCGCCACCGCCCACTACGTCACCGCCGACCTCGACGAGGGCCCGATCATCGAGCAGGACGTGGTGCGGGTGACCCACGCCGACGACCCTGCCGCGCTGGCCGCGGTAGGCCGCGACGTCGAACGGGTCGTCCTCGCCCGCGCCGTACGCCTGCACGCCGAGGACCGGGTGCTGGTGAGCGGCGCCCGGACCGTCGTGTTCACCTAGGAGCCTGCGTCGGGAACGGCGAGAGGGTGCTGTAGACCGACGTGGGCGACGCTGATCGTGGTGGCGGTGGGGGTCATGGAAGGGCCGGTGCGGGGGGTGAGGGCCGCGACCTCGCCATGGAACAGGCCCGAGCAGAGGGAGACTGACCCCTGACCCTGCGACACGCACACACTGTCGCGACCTCAAGATCGGTTCGAAAGCTCTCCGGGAAGTGCGGACACCGAGTCACGGTGCACGATTCGTCGTGGTCGAGCTCGACCAGTATCCGACGCTATCGGTGCCGAAGGAGCCCAACAGCTGCGATCGCGGCAAGAGCGAGGGTGGCAGGCGCCAGGAAGCCTTCGAGCGTCTCCGGCGCCACACCGCCGACCACGGCGTCGTAGGCGCCATTGACCACACCGTGGAACAGCACCGCAAGCAGCACGCTCCCACCCGAGCCGTTGTAGATCCAGGTCAGCACCAGCGACAGCGCGACCGCATGCAGGGTGAACCAGGTGGGCGACATCGATGCTTGGGAGGTCGAGGTCAGCAAGAACAGCGGCGCGTGCCACAGCGACCACACCAGCCCGATCACGACACTGGCGGCGATGGGCCCGATCCTGGACTGCAGGCGCGGAAGCAGGTAGCCGCGCCAGCCGATCTCCTCGAGCCCGCCGAGCAGGACCCCGCCGAGCAGCATGGCCGGAAACAGCATCCAGTGTCCGATGCCGGCGACCTCGAGGCTCGCTGGACCGAGCGCGACCGTCGCGAGGACCGCGACGACGGCAACGAGCAGCGGCAGGACCAGCACCAGATACCAGCGACCCAGTCGCCATCGTCGAAGCCCGCCGAACAGTTCCCGGAGACCTCCTCGTCCGCCGAGGATCCCGGCGGCAAGGACGGCTGCGACGGTCGGGCCGTACCCACCGGCAACCCACAGCGCCATCGATCCTGGGCCCGTGAACGGATCTGCCGAGGTGGCCACCAGCACCAGCCACGGCACCCAGGAGCAGACGAAGGTCAGCAGCACGAAGAGGCCAGCCGGCAACCACGCCGGTCGACCGACCTGTGGCTCGATGCTGGATCGGGCCGGATCCACGCCACTCACCGTCCTGAGGGTCTCCTCCTCGACCGCGCGGCAGCGGCCAGAACCAACGCGCCGCAGAAGGTCGGTCAAGCCAGGCAGCAGACCGCGCGGTCGGTGTCCTCGATCGCGTCCAGTTCGTTGCGGACGACGTCCGGCTCGAGACGTCGAGGTGTCACCGGTCCGCCAGCGGTTCGAGATCACGGCGGCGCAACGGTGCGGTCTCCATCGCGTACGTCAGCGCCGCCATCTGCGCCCGTGCCACGTCGCCGGGCGTTGCCTCGTACAGCGGCTCGGACGGCGGACCTAGTGCGCGGGCGCGTGCGACCACGCCCGCCGCGGCGAGATCGAGCACGTCGACCTCGGACGTGCTCGTCAGGTCGATCAGGGCGTTGACGACGTCGACGAGGTCGCCCGCCGCCCCGTCCCGCAGGCGGACCGCGATGTCGAGGTCACCGGGCGCACGCGTTCGGTCGGGATCGACGGCGCTCCCGAACACCACCAGCATGGTGATCCCGAGACGTTCACAGACGCGCTCGAGTTCGCCCGTCGCCGTCGCGGCGCGGAGCCGTTCGAGCCCTTCGAGCGGCGTACCCATATCGGCACCGTACCGCCGGGGCGCACCGTCGGGCCGGGAGGCTGCGGCAGCGGTGCCACGTCGTCCTGCCCGACCGCCTCGACGCCGACGCCACCACCAGGATCAGGCGGGCCAGTGGTCGATCTCGGTGGCCTTCACGGCGACCCAGAGGGGGCTGCCCTCGGCGATATCGAGGTCGGCGAGCGCCGCACCGGTGATCTGCGCGACGATCGGGATCGGGCCGTCGAGGTGGACGCGGACCTGGTCGGCATGGATGTCGAGCGCGTCCACGGTGCCCTGCCAGGTGTTGCGGGGTGAGCCATCGGGCGGACGGGCGTGGAGGGCGACCGCGCGGGGATGGATCGCGACCAGGACCTCGCCCGGTTGCGCTGCGGGGTCGGCCACGGTGAGGGTCGCGCCGGTGGCGAGGGTGAGCGTGTGCCCGTCGGCGCGGCCCCGGTAGTGGTTGAGACCGACCAGCCGTGCAGCCCACGTCGAGCGGGGACGGCGGGCGACCACGTCGGGCGGGTCGTCCTGCACGATCCGTCCGCCCTCCAGGATGACGAGGCGGTCAGCCAGCGTGATGGCCTCGAGCGGCTCGTGGGTGATCAGCAGCACCGGACCGGCGAACGCGTCGAGGTGGCGGCGCAGCTGCTGGCGGACGCTGCGACGGGTGTCGACGTCGAGCGCGGCCAGCGGTTCGTCGAGCAGCAGCAGTGCCGGGTCGGGCGCCAAGGCACGGGCCAACGCGACCCGCTGTGCTTGCCCACCGGAGAGCGCGCCCGGCCTCGCGTTGGCGTGGTCGTCGAGCTCGACCCGTTCGAGCCACGCCCGCGCCCGGGTGCGCGCCTCCTGCCGCCCGACGCCACGAGACCGGAGACCGAACGCGACGTTCTCGATCGCGGTGAGGTTGGGGAACAGCAGGTGGTGCTGGAACACCACGCCGACCGAACGCTGCTGCGGGCTCACCCGCACACCGTGGGCGGGCGACTCGAGGAGCTGGGTGCCGAGCGACACCTGGCCGCGTTCGATCGGCAACAGGCCGGCGAGCGCCCGCAACAGCGTGGTCTTCCCCGCACCGTTGGGCCCCAGGATGGCGACGACCTCGCCGGGGGCAGCGTCGAAGGCGACGGCGAGGTCGAGCGTGCCGAGCCGCAGTGCCACCTCGGCCCGCAACCCGACCGCGGTGGACGTCGAGGTGGACGGCGCGGGAGCGGAGGCGCTCATGTCGTGTGCAGGAACCGGTCGCGCAGCGCGACCAGGACGGCGACGGACACCGCGAGCAGGATGAAGCTGATCAGGTAGGCGGCCTCCGGGTTGCGTTCGAGTTCGAGGTAGACCGCCAGCGGCATCGTCTGGGTCCGGCCCGGCATGTTGCCCGCGAAGGTGATGGTCGCACCGAACTCACCCAACGCGCGCGCCCAACAGAGCGCCATCCCGGCCGCCAGCGACGGCCACAGGGCAGGGAGGACCACCCGTCGCAGGATCGTCCAGCGGTCGGCACCCAGCGTTGCGGCTGCATCCTCGAGGCGGCGATCCACCATCCGCAGCCCGGACTCGACGGTGACGATGAGGAACGGCATCGCGACGAAGGTCGCGGCGATCACCACGGCAACCGGGGTGAACGGCAGCGTGATGCCAGTGGCCTCAGCGAGCGGGCGTCCCACCAGCCCGCGCCGTCCGAACGCCGCGAGCAGCCCGACCCCACCCACGACGGGTGGCAGCACCATGGGGAGGACCGCGAGCGCCCGCACGAACGGTTTGCCGGGGAAGTCGTAGCGGGCGAACACCAGAGCCAACGGCACACCGAGGACCACGGACACCGCGAGCGCTGCCAGCGAGGACACCACGGACAGCCGCAGGGCCTGGAGCACCACGGGGTCGGTCACCAACGCGCCGAACCGACCCCACGGGGTGCGCACGGTCAGGCCGAGCAGGGGGAGCACGAGCACGGTGAGCCCGAGCAGGCCCAGCACGACCGCGGAGCGCGGCGGAGCGACACCGGCTGCGGTGCCGGATGTCGTCGGGGCGGTGGTCTCGCTCACGGCGTCGCGAACCCGTGGGCAGCGAGGATGTCCTGACCGGTGCCGCTGAGGACGAACGCGACGAACGCCTCTCCCGCCGCCGGGTTCGGCGCGTCGCCGAGCACCGCGATCGGGTAGCTGGCCACCACGTTGTGCTCGGCCGGGATCGCCACCCCGTCGGCGCGGCCGTCGGAGGCCACGATGTCGCTGGCGTAGACGATCGATGCGTCCGCCTCACCCAGCTCGACCTTGGACAACGCGGCGCGCACGTCCCGCTCCAGCGACGCCGGCGTCACCCCCACCCCGGCCGCCTCCAGTGCCTCGCGGGCGTACTGACCGGCAGGGACCTCCTCGGCCGGCAGCACCAGCACGAGATCGGGGTCGGCGAGGTCCTCGAGCCCGCCGATACCCAGCGGGTTCCCCGGCTCCACCGCGATCTCCAGGAGGTTCGCGGTGAAGACCTCCGCCTCGCCCGCGAGGTTGCCCGCGCCGGCGACCACCTCCATCTGTGCGAGGTTCGCCGACGCGAACACGTCTGCCGGGGCCCCCTCGTTGATCTGGCTCGCCAGCGTCTGACTGCCGGCGTGGTTGAACACCACCTCGACGTCCGGGTTGGCATCGACGAACGCCTCGCTCAACCCGTCGAACGCGTCGGTCAACGACGCCGTGGCGAACACGATCAGCTCCCCCGACACCTCTCCCGCCGCCTCACCGTCCCCCTCGACCTCCGCCGACCCGCACGCGGCCACCGCCACCGCCACGGCGATCCCGGCCAGCCATCCCCGCACACGTCCGTCCGTCCGCACACCTCCCCTCCGGGGGTCCAGAGGGGTCAGACCACGCGCGGTCGGGGGCACGGCGCGGCTCACGCAGCGACCTCCGTGCCGTTGTAGGTCAGGTCGTAGCCCCCGATCGCCGCGAGGCGTCGGTGGACGCGCTCGCCGACGAGCTCGTTCATGAACGTGTGCAGCAGCGGGTTGTCGGTATGGTCCGCGGCGACCCACAGCTCGGAGGTGTGGGTCTCGAGCGGGTGGAACGCGAGGCCGTTCGCCAACGCGGCCGGCTCGATCGTGACCGCGACCATCCGATCGGTCACCGCCCGCCACGCAGCCTCCGCATGCCCGCCGACACGGGGACCCCGGAGCGGCGTCGGCGCCGCGGCGTCAGCCGCCCGTGCCCGCTCGAACGCCGCCTGGGCCCCTGCCCCGGGCTCGCGGTGCACCACCTCGATGCGCCCGGCCAGGGCGTCCTCGACCCACCCGTCCGGCAGATCGGCTGGGGCCGCCAGACCGACCCGCCACCGCGCGATGTGCCACCGGCGCACCTCCCCAGGTCCGTCGGCGCGGTGGGGGTCGGGTCCGTGCACCGTGACGGCATGGCTGCGTCCGGCCGCGAGCACCGCTGCCGCCGTGGCGCTCGAGGTCGCCACCGGCATCACCCGTGGGCCGCTGGCCGCCTCCAGCAGGCGGGATGCCAGGCCGACGATGGGGTCGCAGCCGGCCACGACGACCGCGGGGCGCTCCACGTCGAACAGCTCGACGACGCCGTCGTGGATCTGCGCGTCCGCCGTGGCCCACCCCTCGCCCGACCCGGCCGCAGGCACGCACACCAGCCGGTCACCGACCCGAGCGATCCGCACCAGCGCACCCTCCGCCGGCTCCTCGACGACGCCGACGACCTCACGCGTGTCGGCGGCGAGCAGCTCCTCCACGGTGGTCGACAGTGCTGCCGCCAGACGGACCGCGGCATCCACCCTCGGCAGGTGCCGGTCCGCCTCGACCGCACCCACGAGTTGGCGACTCACCTGGGCGAGCTCGGCGAGCTGCACCTGGGTCAGCCCGCGAGCCAGCCGCAACGCGCGGATCCGATCGCCAAGCACCGCACACCTCACTGCCGTCAGCCACGTCCGCCCGCCACCACCGTCAGCCATGACCGCCAACCGTCACCACCAACCGCGGAGACAGAATACTAGCGACATGACGGATTCTCTGTCATCCCGTGCAGCGAGCCGCGGCGTCCCGGACGCCTCCCCGGATGGCCGGCCTCCAGCCTGCGAGCCCGATCCGTGGGTCAGAGGGGTTGCGCCCGGCCGGCGTCGCGGAGGTCGGTGAGGACGGCCGCGACCCGACCGAGGGTCTGCGGCTCGTCGCGGAGGCCGAGCTTCGCGAAGGTCGAGGTGGCGTACCTCTCGATCGACGACTCGGAGAGGTGCAACTGCTCGGCGATCGCCGACCCGCTGCTTCAGGAGGCAGGCGAGCCCCGCGGTCCCGGCCACGAGCGCGAACCAGCGTGCGACGGGCCGGTCGAGACGACGTCGTCAGACGAGGATCGCCACCGTGGGAAGATCGCCGTCCCCGCGGACAGGGGGATGGTTGCACGCGCTCCTGGGGGATAGCCGCAGCCAGGTCGGCGGCCAACCCCGTGGGCGGCCGGGGAGGCGCTCCGTAGCGTCGCCGGCATGACCTCCCACCCCGCCACCTCCGACGCCGCAGCCTCCGGCCCGGCACTGCTCGCCCGCGGCCTCACCAAGCGATTCGGCCGTCGTCGGGTCCTCGACGACGTCTCGCTGTCCGTCGCCCGGGGCGAGGCCCTCGCGCTCATCGGGGAGAACGGCGCGGGCAAGACCACGCTGCTGCGGCTCTGCGGCGGGATCCTCTCCCCCGATGCGGGGAGCGTGCAGCGTGCCGGCGCGGTCGGCTACTGCCCGCAGGAGCCCGGCGTCGTCGACCTGCTCACCGCCGACGAGCACTTCCG
>SKNO01000086.1 GCA_007120465.1 Nitriliruptoraceae bacterium | reverse complement strand
GCCCGGCCGGCTCGACGGCGCGATCGACCGCGACCCCACGAGGACGCGATCGGCAACGACCCCACGAGGACGCGGTCGGCAACGACCTCCCGAGGACACGATGGACCAGGGCCCCCACGAGGACGCGATGGCCGAGGACCCCCGCGAGGATCCGGTGGATGAGGACGAAGTCCGGGAGCGCGCGCGGATGCTGCTGCGGTCCTACGGGCCGCTGACCAGCCTCGAGTTGGCGCAGCTCCTGACCGACGACAGCGGAGAGATGCCCGCCGCCGACGCCGGCGGGGCGGGCGATCGCGAGGTCGACGACCCCGGAGTCGACCGGCTCGACCCTGCGGAGCTGCGCCGCCTCCTCCTCGACGACCGGGACGAGGAAGCCTTCGCCGCCTTCCCGCTCTCCGACGGGAGGCTGTGCGATCTCCAGGCCATGATCGACGGGCTCACGCTGACCCACGTGATCTCTGACGACGAGCGCGCGACCGGCGACCTCGAGATCGACGAGGACCTGCTGGTCCTCCACCTGTTGGCCGACGACCCCACCGCGATCACGGTGGCGACCGCCCCCACGACGGGTTCGGATGCGGGCTCCGACGCGCGCGCGACCGCCACCGCGACGCTCCACGACGACCGACTGGAGCTCCCCGACGGCTGGCTCCCCAGCGAACCGGTCGTCGCCGTCGAGCTCCGCGCGGGACGCGCGATCCTCCGCGGGCTCCCGGCGCCACCGCCGGTGGACGAGACCGTGGCCGACCGTCTCGCCCAGACGCTCGAGATCCTCCGGGAGGACCGGGGCGGGATCGACGCGATCGAGCTGCTGGTCGAGTCGCGTGCCCGCTACCCGCAACTGCTGCGCACTGTCAGCGCACCGCTGTCGCAGCTGCTCGATGCCACCGGATTGCGCTCGACGCCACAGGGCATCCGCCACCGGGACGAGCCCGACCCTGCGGACCCCGTCGACGAGCTGCTCGAGCACCTGCGGGACGACCACGGGTTCAACAACGAGGAGTCACGTGCGGTCCTCAGGGTCCTGGAGGCGACCAACACCCTGGCCACCGAGATCCTCCGCGAGACCCTGGAGCGCCTCCGCAACGCCGACCGCACCGACCCGCTGGACGAGCTGCCCCGCGACGCCGCTGCGACCGCGGACCTCGCCCGCCATGCACTGGAACAGGTCGACCTGGAGGAGACGTTCGACGCGTTCGACCGGGTGCTCAGCGACACCGAGCTAGCCGCCGCGGTGATCGAGGACGTTCTCGACCACCAGCTCGACGGCCGCTGCCTCACCGTGCTGCTCGAACTCGCCCAGCGGCAGCTGCGGCTCGGCACGCGCCAGCGGGCCAACGCGGCCTGGTTGCGGGCCAAGGCGCTGGAGCTGTTCGCTGCCGACCACGCCGAGGTGGAGCGTGCACTGCGGACGGCGGTCGAGCTCGACGACGACCACGCTCCGGCCACCTTCGCGCTCGCCAACTACGTCGCGGACCGCGGGCAGGCGGGGGCGGCGCTGGGGCTCCTCCACCGGCTGGAGGGTCCGGGCGTCGAGACCCTCTCCGAGCTGCTCGCTCCCTACGCACGGCCAGGTCCGGCCTCCGCTGGACGCAACGACCCGTGCCCGTGCGGTTCCGGCCGGAAGCACAAGGTGTGCTGTCAGCAGCACGGCGGGTGGCCGCTCCAGGACCGCATCGACTGGGTGTGGGGCAAGGTGCTCCGGTTCGTCGGCAGCGCTACCGCCGAACCCACGCTCGGCCCACTCGCGCGCGTCGCCGGTCACGACGACCCCACGGAGGCGCTCGACGACGTGGCGGTCCTCAACCTCGCGTTGTACGAGGGCGGGCTCCTCGAGGAGCTGTGCGACCGTCGCGGCAGCCTGCTTCCGGCGGACGAGCTGGCACTGCTGCGCGAGTGGTCGCAGGTGCGGGTGCGGGCCTACGAGGTGGTCTCGGTCGGGCCGAGGTCCACGATCACCTTCCTCGACCTGACCAGTGGGGACCGGGCGAGCTTCACCGACCACTCGCTCGCACGCCAGCTCGACGAGGGCACCGCCGTGCTGGCCTGGCTGGTCCCGGAGCCGCAGGGCCTCAAGCCCTCCCAGGGTGTGGTACGGATCCCGGAGCCACAGCGCTCCAACGCCCTCGAGCTCCTCGACGAGGACCCCGATGCGTTCGAGCTCGCGAGCTGGTACGCAGCGCTGTACGCGCCACCGCGGATCGCGACCACCGCAGGCGATCCGCTCGTCACCACCACACAGATCTACCGGACCGCCGATCCGGATGCCGCCTTCCGTGACCTCTCCGGACACCTCGAGGTGGAGGGGGACGACACGTTGGTGGCCCACGAGGAGCGCGACGGGCGCCGGTGGCTCAAGGGCAGCGTCAGGGTCGAGGACGACCGGCTCCACGTCGAGACCCTCTCCTCACGTCGGGCACGGTGGTTCGCCGAGCTGATCGCGCAGGTCGTGCCGGACGCCGAACTCATCGACGAGGTCCGGCTCCCGGCAGGCGAGCGCGGCGCCGGACACGCCGACGAGGAGGATGACCGTCCCTTCCTCGACCTCGACGCCCTGGATCCCGAGGCGCGACGCGAGCTGGAGGGTCGGTTCGACACGATGATGACCGAGTACGAGGACGGGTGGGTGGACACGCCGATCCCGCGGCTCGGCGATCGGACCCCCCGGGAGGCCGCGGCCGACCCGACCCGGCGGGACGACCTGCTGCGGCTGCTCGACGAGGTGGAGCGTCACGCCGAACAGTGGTCGTCGCCCGGACGCCCGATGGACGCGGACCGCCTGCGGTCGCTGCTCGGGTTGTGATGCTGCTCGGGCGGTGATGCTGCTCGGGCGGTGACGGGACGCCCGCACCGGCGCTCCCGGAGCGGGTCCGGGGCCGCACCGGTCCGGGCTGCCCGGATCAGGAGATGAAACGGATCGTGACCGGGTAGCGGTAGCCCTGGTTGGACGACGCACGCACCGCGCCGACGATCGGCAGCACGAACCACGCGACGATCGCGGCGAGCGCCGCCACCGCGGCGACGATCAGGCCGAGCCCGAGGGTCAGCACGCTGAAGATCACCAGCGGGATCACCAGCAGGACGCTGCCGATCAGCACCAGCAGGACCGTGAGCTGGAAGTTCAGCGCCTCCTTGGCGTGATGCTCGGCGTAGGGGTCGTCGCGGCGCAGGAGCCAGATCGTCAGCGGGCCGAGGAAGCCGAGGGCGGCGGCGGTCAGCAGCCCGACGCCCAGACCGCTGAGGTGCGCAGCGATCGCCCAGCCGCGCGCCTCGGCGCCGATCGTCGGCGGGGTGTGGCCGACGCAGCGGGCAGCGCCGCAGACCGGGCAGGTGGTGGTGTCGGCGGGCATGGTGGGCCTCCGGGGACGCGCGGACGGCGAGGTGGCACGCTGTCACCTCTCAGGGTCCACACCGGAGGCAGGTTCCGCCATCGGGGAGTTCCCTGGTCCGACCCTGACCTGTTCCGATGTCCCCCGGGGCCACGGTGCCCGACCCGGTGCGCCGGGCCCACGCCCCGCCCGACCCGGCGGCCAACGGACCGCCACCGCGGGATCGTGTGGGTTCTGCGGCGATTACGCCGCAGAACCCACACGATCACCGGTGCAGCGCGCCGGCGACAGCGACCGGGGCCCGGTCGCGGCCGTCCCCCGAACGCTGCCGCCTCCCGCTCGCGGCCGGACCCCGTCCGCCGACCGACCTCGCGGTCAGTACCGGAAGGGCCAGGCCATGAAGTAGATCTTGATGCGGATCCACACGCCGTACAGCCCGAGGGGCTCGAGGAGCAGGAACGCCCCCACGATCACGGCGAACATCAGCCGCTGCTGCTGGCTCGAGCTCAGCTCCGAGAGCAGCGGCAGCCCGCCCAGCAGGTGCTCCGCGATCGGCCCGATCGCCACGAACGCGAGCCCGCCGAGCACCGCGCCCACCACCGTGCCGACCCCGCCCAGCACGATCATCGCGATGTACTCGATCGACATGATCAGGTTGAACGGCGGGTCGATCGTGATGAACGTCTGCACGTAGCCGAACATCGCGCCGGCCATCCCGGCGATGAAGGACGAGATCCCGAAGGCCTCCAGCTTCGTCCGGGCGACGTTGACCCCCATCACGGCGGCGGCGACGTCACGGTCGCGCACCGCGTTCATCGCCCGGCCGGTCCGCGAGCGCCGCAGGTTGGTCGCGAACAGCACGACCCCGACCGTGATGAGCACGAACAGGAAGTACAGCTGCTCGCGGGAGGCGAGCGTCAACGGCCCCAGCTCCCACGTGGCGTCGCCGACCCGCGGTCCGTCGAACCACCACAGCATCGGGACCCGGATGCCCGACAGCCCGCCGGTCACCTCCGGGAAGGCCCGCAGCAGGTGGTTGACGATGAACACCAGCCCCAGGGTCACGATCGCGAGGTACAGGCCGCGTAGCCGCAGCGCGAACGGGCCCACCGCCAGGCCCACTAGCGCCGCCAACGCTCCCCCGAGGGGGATCGACAGCCAGAACGGCAACCCGAAGGTGTCGCCGGTGACCGCCGCCGTGTAGGCACCGATCGCGAGGAACGCCGCGTGTCCGAGGCTGATCTGCCCGGTGAAGCCGGTGAGGATCATCAGGCCGACGGCGCCGACCACGGCCACCAGGGCGAAGTTCGCCGTCATGACCCACCGCCCGTCGACGACGAACGGGAAGGCCACCACGCCGACCGCCAGCAGGACGATGCCGATGCGCCGCCACACCGACGCGAACAGGCGCAGGTCGTCCTCGTAGCGGACCGAGAGCGGGGTCGTCGGCATCTACACGCGCTCCACTTCTCTGGTCCCGAACAGCCCGTACGGGCGCACCACCAGGAACCCGATCATCAGCACGAAGGGCAGCACCTGGTGGAAGTTCTGTCCGAAGGACCCGAGCATCGGGTTGACGTAGCCCTGGGTGAGCAGTTGCAGCACCCCGAGGCTGAGCCCGGCGATCACCGCGCCGAGCGGCGACTCCAGCCCGCCGATCAGCACCGCGGGGAACGCGGCGAGCGCCACGAAGCTCATGTTGATGTTGACCGACCGCGGGAACATTCCGAGGAAGATGCCCGCGAGCGCGGCCAGGATCCCGGCGATCAGCCAGGACACCGCGAACACCCGTCCGACGGGGATGCCGAGCCCGAGTGCCACCTCCTGGTCGGTCGCGGTCGCCCGCATCGCGACCCCGAGCTTGGAGCGCTGGAACAGCAGGTAGAACCCGACCAGCATCACGCCGGCGAACACCAGCGCCCACAGGGCGTTGAACAGCATCGGGGCGTCAAGGAGACGGATGCCGCCGTCGGTGCGCCACGGCGTCGGCATCCCGCGCTCGCCCACGCCCCAGAACGTGATGACCGCCACGCGCAGCACGAGCCCGATGAAGATCGTCATGATGATCGTGACGAACACCGGCCGGCCGATCATCGGCCGCAGGATCGCCCGCTCGACACCGACGCCGAGCAGACCCGTCGCCAGCATCGCAAGCACCAGCGCGACCCACCACCACAGCCCGACGGCGAGGAAGGTGGTCATCAGGAAGGTCCCGAACATCAGGAACTCGCCGTGGGCGAAGTTGAACACCTGCGAGGACCGGTAGATCACGACGAAGCCCAACGCGACGAGCGCGTAGATGGCCCCGAGCGCGAGCCCGGCGAACAACAGCTGCAGGAAGGTCTGCACGTCAGCGCATCTCCCGGATCACGCGTACATCTCCTCGATCAGGTCCCCGTAGCGGTCGTGGAACACGGTGCGCCGGACCTTCATGGTCGCGGTGAGCTCCTCGTCGTCCTGGTGGAGCTCCTTCGGCAGCAACCGGAAGGCCCGCACGTTCTCGACCCGGGCGAGCTGCTTGTTGGCCTCACGGATCTCCTGGTCGATCAGGTCGACCACCTCGGGCTTGGCGGCCAGGTCGCCGAAGGACGTGTAGGTGATCGACCGCCGCGAGGCCCAGTCGCCCACGTTGTCCACGTCGATCTGGATCAGCGCGCTGACGAACTTGCGCTGGTCGCCGATGACCACCGCCTCCTTGATGTAGGGGCTGGTCTTGAGCGCGTTCTCGATCTGCTCCGGCGAGAGGTTCTTGCCCCCCGCGGTGATGATGATGTCCTTCTTGCGCCCGGTGATCCGCAGCGCACCGTCCTCGTCGATCTCGCCGACGTCGCCGGTGTGCAGCCAGCCGTCCTCGTCGACGGTCTCGCGCGTCGCCTCGGGGTTGTGGAGGTAGCCGGCGAACACGCTCGGCCCGCGGACCAGGATCTCGCCGTCGGCGGCGATCCGGCACTCCGTGCCGGGCAGGGGGACCCCCACGGTGCCGACGCGCACCCGGTCGGGCCGGTTCACGTGGCTGACCCCGGCGCACTCGGTCTGGCCGTAGCCCTCGGCGATCGGGATCCCGACGCCGTGGAACCACCGGATCAGTTCCGGCGCGATCGGCGCGGCCCCGCTCACCGGGTACCAGCACCGGCGCAACCCGAGCCGCTCCTGGAGCGGCCGGAACACCAGCAGGTCCCCGATCCGCCACACGATCCGGTCGGCGAGGGACACGCTGCCGGTGTCGTGCCGCTTGGCGGCGATGCGCTGCCCCTGGGTCGAGAACCGCCGGAACAGCCACCGCTTGATCCGCGAGGCGTCCTGCACCTTCACCAGGATCGACGAGTGCATCTTCTCCCAGATGCGGGGCACCCCGAGGAACACCGTCGGCGACACCTGCCGGAGGTCGGCGGTGACGGTCTCGATCGACTCGCCGAAGTGCACCACCGCGCCGGTGGCCAGCGGCAAGTACAGCGTGAAGATCTTCTCGGCGACGTGACACAGCGGCAGGTAGCTGAGGATCTGTTCCGCGTCGCCGTACCCGAACGCCTCGACGCCGGCGTCGGCGGACTCGGTGACGTTGCGCGAGGTCAGCATCGCGCCCTTGGGCGGACCGGTGGTCCCCGAGGTGTAGACGATCATCGCCGGTTCGTCGGGGTCCAACGCGCGCAGCCGCTCGTAGAAGGTGTCCGGCTGCTCGTCGGCGAGGACCCGCCCCCGGGCGAGGAACGCCTCCCAGGTGACCAGCCGGTCGTCGGCGTAGTCGTGGGTGCCGCGCGGGTCGATCACCACCACCCGGCGCACGGTCGGGGTCTCGTCACGGATCGCCACGACCTTGTCGGCCTGCTCCTGGTCCTCGCACACCACGACCACCGAGTTGGAGTGGTCGAGGATGTATGCCACCTCGGGTTCGGGGTTGGTCGGGTACACGCCGACGCTGCGTGCCCCGACCGCCTGGGCGCCGAGGTCGGCGAACACCCACTCCTCGCGGTTCTCGCTCAGGATCGCGACGTGGTCGCCCGGTTGCACCCCCGCATCGACGAGGGCGAGCGCGGTCGCCTGGACCTGCTGGAGGTACTCGGCCCAGGTCCGCTCCTGCCAGATCCCCAGCCGCTTCTGCCGCAGCGCCCGGTCGTTGGGCCGCGTCCTGGCCAGGTGCACGAGCCGGCCGGGCAGGCTGTCGCGGGTGATGCCCGCCGCCAGCTCCTCGAGGGTGGTGGGGGTCGTCGTCGTGCTCATGATGCGCCTCCGTCGGTCACGCGGTCGGTCGTGTCGCCGATCGCCGCCTCCCCGGTCCGCGCCGCGTCGCCACCCGCCGCCGCGCCACCGTCCCCGCCGACGTCCGTGGAGGCGCCGAGGTAGGCGCGGATCACCTCGGGGTGGGACTGCACCTCGGCGGGCCGCCCCTGGGCGATCTTCCGGCCGAAGTCGAGGACCGCCACCTCGTCGGCCAGGTCCATCACCACGCCCATGTCGTGCTCCACCAGGATCTGGGTGATCCCCAGCTCCTCCTTGACGTCGAGGATGTAGCGGGCGACGTCCTCGGTCTCCTCGAGGTTCATCCCCGCGGCCGGTTCGTCGAGCAGCAGCAGCTTGGGGTCCATCACCAGTGCCCGCCCGAGCTCGATCCGCTTCTGGACCCCGTAGGGCAGGAACGACGCGGGCTTGTCGCGGAAGGACTCGAGGTCGAGGAAGTCGATGATCTCCTCGACCCGGCCGCGGTGGGCGACCTCCTCGCGGCGGGCGCGGCCGAGCCAGATGCCGTCACGCAGCCAGTTGCTGCGGTAGTGGACGTGCCGGCCGACCAGCAGGTTGTCCAGGGTCGTGAGCATCGGGAACAGCTCGACGTTCTGGAAGGTGCGGGCGATCCCGAGCTCGGTGATCGCGTGCGGCGGCAGCCCGAGCAGGTCCCGCCCCTCGAAGGTGATCCGCCCGGCGCTCGGGTGGTACACGCCGGAGATGCAGTTGAAGGTGGAGGTCTTGCCGGCCCCGTTGGGGCCGATGATCGCGAACAGCTGCCCCGGGTACACCTCGAAGCTGACGTCGTCGATCGCGACGAGGCCCTCGAAGGACAAGGTGACGTCCTCGAAGGTCACCAGCGGCGCGCGGCCCTGGTCGTCCCCGGACCGTGCGGTGGTGTCCACGGTGGGCTCAGCTGAGCCAGCGCTTGCGGCGGCGATAGTGCTTCACCTCCCGGTAGTTGCGACGGCCCTCCCCACCCAGGCCGAGGTAGAACTCGCGGACGTCCTCGTCCTCCATCAGCTTCTCGCTGGGGCCGTCGTGGACGATCTTGCCGGTCTCCATCACGTAGCCGTAGGAGGAGATCGCCAGGGCCGTGGCGGCGTTCTGCTCGACGAGCAGCACCGAGATGCCCTGCTGGTTGAGCTCCTGGATCACCCGGGCGACCTCGTCGACGAGCATCGGCGCGAGCCCGAGGGTCGGTTCGTCGAGCAGCAGCAGCCGCGGCCGCGACATCAGCGCCCGGGCGACGGCGAGCATCTGCTGCTCCCCGCCGGAGAGGTACCCGGCGACCGAGCGTCGGCGGTCGCCGAGCACCGGGAAGCGCGCGTACTGGGCCTCGAGGTCGTCGCGCACCTCCGGGTCCCTGCGCGTGTACGCGCCGGCGAGCAGGTTCTCCTCGACGGTGAGGTCGGCGAGGATCCGTCGGCGCTCCATCACCTGGGCGATGCCCTTGCGGATGATCGCGTCGGGCTCCTCCCCGAAGAGGTCCTCGCCCTCGAAGGTGGCGCGCCCCTTGGTGACCTCGCCGTCGTGGATGTCGAGCAGCCCGGTCAGCGCCCGCAGCAGCGTGGTCTTCCCGGCCCCGTTGGCGCCCAGCAGGGCGATCACCTCGCCGTCGGGCACCGTGAGGCTCACCCCGCGCAGCACGAGCACCGCACGGTTGTAGACCACCTCGAGGTTGTTGATCTCGAGCACGGGCCTCCCGCCCTTCCCGGAGCCGTCTCCCGGGCACCCGACCGCGGATCGGTCCGGCACCGTCCATCCTCAGCGCGCACGGTACGGCACGGGGCCGCACCGACCGAAACGCCGCCTCGTCGAACCGGGGTGGCCATCCTGCGCGGATGACCACCCCGTCCGACGACTGCGCGGGAGCCTAGAGGCCGACCCAGCTGTCCGGCGTGCGGAAGTCCTGGACCACCTGCCAGTCTGTGAGGTCCTCACCGGGTGCGAGGATCCGCGTGTCGGTCTGGGTCACGTACGGAACGTTCGTCAGATCGATCGGCTGGTAGAACAGGCCGAAGGCGTCGAAGTCGTCGATCGACCGCAGCGCCTCGTGGTAGCCGGCCCGGGTGACGTCACCGTTGGCGAGCGCCCGCGAGAAGGCCTCGAGCTCCAGGAGCCCCTGCGCGTAGGACGCGAGGATGTAGAAGTCCGGCGGGTGCGCGTCCGACCCGAACTCGTCGTAGGCGGCGAGGAACTCGTCCATCCACCCGATGTCCTCACCCCACAGGGGCAGACCGGTCGCCCACCGGAAGTTCTGGTAGACGGGCGGGGGCAGCACCTCGGGGTTGAAGAACACGTCGAGCCACGCCGGCGTGTTCCCCAGCCAGATCGGGAAGTACTCGAGCTGGGCCGCGGTCCCGAGCACCGGGCCGGTCGAGCTCGGCAGGATCGTCAGGAGCACGTGGGTCGCCCCGCCACCCTGGAGGGTGGTGATCGCCCCGGCGACGTCGGTCTCTCCGGGGGCCAGGCCGATCAGCAGCGACTCGTCGAGTTCGATCCCGTGGAACTCGGCCGCCTCACGGATCCCCTGGATGCCGTCCTCGCCGTAGTCGTCGAGCTGGTAGAGGATCCCGAGGACCGGCTCGTCGATGTCGTCACGCGCCTCGGCGTCCTCGATCGCGAACTGCACCGCGTGGTGCGACTCGACCTTGTAGGGCGCGCCGATCGGCGGGGTGTAGTCGTTGACCGCGAGCTCGCTGGACAGCGACGCCGGGAACAGCGTGATCTCCTCGCGGGTCGCGTCCTCGACCAGCGGCAGGGTGTTGGGCGTGCCGAAGGTCGTCGCGAAGAACAGGACGTCGTCCTTGATCTCGTTGAACGCCCGGACCGACTCGGCCGGGTTGTACTCGTGGTCACGCTGGATCAGGTCGATCGTCCACCCCTCGGGGAGGATGTCGAGCGCGCCGCTGTTGACCTGCTCGACCAGGATCTGCTTGCCGATCGCGTACGGCACCCCGATGCCCGACCCGGGGCCGTCGAGGTCGTCCAACGCCCCGATGCGCAGCACCTGGTTCTCCACGTCGACGCCGAAGTCGGCGGCGATCTCGGTGGGTTCCTCTGGCTCCTCGACCGCGTCGTCCGGCTCCTCGGCAGGCGGTTCCTCGGCGGGCGGCTCGTCGGGTGGCGGCTCCTCGCCGTTCCCGCAGGCCGCCACGACCAGCGCCGTCACGGTGAACAGGGCGATCAGCCGCAGACGCGGTCCCCTGGCCCAGCGCAGTGATGTCCTCACAACAGCTCTCCCTCGGTCGACCGGACCCGATGTCCGGCTGATTCCCGCTCGTCTCGAACGGTCGACCGGCGAGGGCCGTTGCCGACCCGCACCGACCGATCAGCGGGAGGGTACGACCGCGGGATCGCGCGCGTCAACGATGGCGGTCGTAGAACGGTCCGACGGCATCCGTTCCGCACGCGGCGTTCAGCGTGCGCTCACGGCCGTCGGGGCGCCCCCGTCGGAGGTCGGACCTCCGACGGCGCCCCGTCACCCAGCGGATCGGGGCCGTGACGCACCGATGTGCTCAGGTTCTGGCCCTGGGGCGTCGATGAGGGCTATGGTGGGTCCCGGGCAGGGGTCGTACCGAGACCCGAGGTATGCCCCGTGGCATGCCCGGTATGCCCCACAACCGTCCATCCTCACTTGGGAGGAGAACCACCCGATGAGCGACGTCCCGCCCCCCGAAGGGCAGCAGCCACCACCGCAGCCGGGCCAGCAGCCCCCGCCGGGCCAGCAGCCCCCGCCGGCTCAGCAGCCACCACCGCAACAGCCGGCACCGCAGCAGCCTCCGGCGGGGCAGCAGCCTCCGCCGCAGCAGCCGGCACCGCAGCAGCAGTTCCCGACCGGGCAGCCACAGCCCGCAGCGGCGGGGGTCGGCCAGCCCGCCGACCTGACCAACCGCTTCCTCGCGAAGCTGATCGACTGGGTGCTGCTCGCGATCGTCCTCGGCATCGTCTGGGCGATCATGACCGCGATCTTCGTCGGGTCCGCGATCCGCGGTGGGATGTTCATGGGCGGTGGCGGCGGCTTCCTCTACGGCCTCGTCAGCACGATCATCTCGACCGCGATCGTCCTCGGCTACTTCGCCTTCATGGAGTCCAACCGCGGACAGACCGTCGGCAAGATGCTCATCAAGCTCAAGGTCCAGAGCGCCGACGGCAGCAACCCGTCGATGGAGGAGGCGCTCAAGCGCAACGCCTACCTCGGGCTGTACCTGCTCGGGATCATCCCGTGGGTCGGTGGGCTCTTGTCCGGGCTCGCCATGCTCGCCGCGACGATCTACATCGCGGTCACGATCAACAACAACACCCAGACCCGTCGAGGCTGGCACGACGAGTTCGGCGGCACCCAGGTGATCAAGGTCGGCTGAGCCCGACCACGACCGTGGCGGGTGACCCCCCGTACCCGCCACACCCGACGGCCCCGCCGGTCACGCCCGCGGGGCCGTCTCCGTTCCACGGCGTCGATGCGGGAGCGGTGCCGTCAGGCCGCCAGCTCGTTGTAGCGCTTCATCACGATGTACACGTAGAACTGGGTCTCGGCGATGTTCGGGATGCCCGGGCCCGCCTCCTGGACGCGGGTCGCCCCCGCGTTGTAGGCCGCCAGGCCGAGCTCGACCGACCCGAACTGGTCGATGCGCATCCGCAGGTAGCGCGTCCCACCGTCGAGGTTCTGGTGGGGGTCCCACGGGTCGACGCCCAGCCAGCCGGCGGTGCCGGGCATCAGTTGCGCCAGCCCGATCGCGCCGGCGGAGGACACCGCGCTCGGGTTGAAGTGGGACTCGGACCACACCAGCGCAGCCATCAGCCGCGGGTCCACGCCGTGGGAGATGGCGATGTCGGAGATCGTCTCCGCCCACGGGTGCCCGGCTGCCGGCAGGCGCGAGGCCCACGCGAGGTCGGTCGGGAACGCCACGTCGGGGTCGTCGGCCGCCTGGCGCAGCCGCTCGGCGTTGGCGCGGGCCTGCGCGATCTCGCTCTCCAGTCGAGAGGCGAGCTCGGCCATCAGCGCCTGGTCCTCCTCGAAGGCGCGCAGGATCGCCGCGCGGCGCTGCGTCTCCCGTTCGACCGCGGCGACCGCGTCGCGCTGCTCGTCGACCAGCACCTGCAGCTCGGCCTGCTCCGCGCGGGCCCGCTCCTCGGCATCGGCCGCCTCGTGGCGCGCCAGCGCCGCCTGCTCCTCGGCCGCCAGGGCCTCCTGCCGCATCGCCAGCGCGATGTCGAGCAGCTCGCGGTCGTTGCCGACCACCCGCGACAACGCCGAGGTGGTGACGGCGACCTCGTGCCAGTCGGCCGCGCCGACCACCCCGGTGACGAACGACTGCTGCTGCGCGCCGGCGCCGTACTTGTACACATCGATCGCACGGCGGTGCAGGCGGGCATCGGCCTCGCGCAGCCGCTCGCGGGCGGCCGCCACCTCGGCTTCGGCCTGCTCCAGCGCGGCGATCGCCTCCCGGTGGTCACGTTCGGCGGCGACGACGGCCGCCTCCGCCGCTTCGATCTCGTCCTCGAGGCCGGCGAGCGCCTGGTTGGCCTCGCGTAGCCGCCGCTGTGCCGCGATCAGCTCGCGTTCGGCCCGGTCGATCGCCGCGCCGAGCTCCTCCAGGGAGCTGACCGCGTCGGAGAACTCCTCCTGGAGCTGCTCGACCTCACGCTCGGCCTCGTCGAGCTCCTGGGCCCACACCGCCGAGCCGGCGAGGGCCACCACGGCCACGCCGGCGACGACGGTCCGGACACGACGCACGGGCGGCACCTCACGGTCCGAGGAACGACGGAGAGAACGACTCACGAGTCTACTTCAGCAACACCCGCAACGGTAGAGCGCTCCTCCCCATCCCCCACGACGTCGAGGTGGTCCGCCGCAGCCCCTTCCCTCGCGGACGGGCGTCCTACTCCAGCGGAGCGACCGACCTGCCGATACGGGTCGGTGACAGCCGCCGTGGCGCGACCTAGCCTCAGCCCCGCCACGGGGGCCTTGTGCCGATCGTCCGCTCCCGCTGCCCTGGAGGTCACCCGTGCGAGGTCGCACCCGAGCCTCGATCCTCGTCATCGCGCTCACGCTCGCGACGCTCGTGCCGGCCGGCGGGGTCGCCACCGGGTCCACCGGTGGGGGGACACCGGTCATGGCCTCGTCGATCCTCTCGGAGGACGAACTGGTCGCCTGGTGGCGACAGCGCGTGCCATCGACGGTCTGTAACCGCGCCACGTGGATCGATGGCGTATGGACCTGCGAAGAGTGGGTGCCGTACGAGTTCCGGGCTGGCGACGGTGCGGTCACCCCGCGGCAACTGATCCGGATCTACCTCGAGGAGGGACGCCGCCAGGGCGTCGCGGGCGACATCGCGTTCATGCAGGGCATCTGGGAGACGGCGTACTTCTTCTACCCCGACGGCGGGCAGGTGCGGCCCTGGCAGAACAACTTCGCCGGCATGGGCGCGTTCGACGGCTCGGGCGGCCACTACGTCTTCCACTTCCCCGACGTCCGCCGCGGCGTCCGCGCCCAGATGCAGCACCTGCGTATCTACGCCGACCCGGGCGTGAACACCACCGGGACGAACCTCGGCGTCGACCTGGTCATGAACGTCGATGCGACCGCCGACTGGAACTACCCGGATCGGTGGCGGACGATCCGGAACGGCACCGACGCCAACGGCGTGCCCTACCACGCGTCCGCGCAGATCTGGGAGGACTTCGGCAACGGCCGCTGGGCAACCGACCCGAACTACAGCACGGGGATCCTGCGGGTCTACCGCAATGCCTTGAGCTACCACGGCTACCCGACAGACGCGGCCACCCAACGCACCTGGCACCTGCGCTTCGCCAACCGGGGCGGGTACGCCGACGCCTACGCGTACCTCGGTCGAGCCGGCGCCACGGTGCTCGCCTGCGACTGGAACGGCAACGGGCGCGACACCCCCGGGGTGTTCGAGGACGGCCGGTGGCAACTGTCGAACCGACGCGGCGGTGGCGGACCGTACGTCACCTTCACGTACGGTCGAGCTGGTGACCTCCCGCTGTGCGGGGACTGGAACGGCAACGGTCGGGACACCATCGCGGTCGTCCGCGACGGCACCTGGCACCTGCGCAACAGCCTGACCAGTGGGTACGCCGACCGCAGCTTCCACTACGGTCGCGTGACCCGCGGGGACATCCCGATCGTCGGGGACTGGAACCGCAACGGGATCGACACGCCGGGCATCATCCGCGACGGCGAGTGGCACCTGCGCAACAGCCACTCGGGCGGGCCGGGCCAGATCGTCTTCACGTACGGACGTCTGACCCGCGGGGACCTGGCGCTGGTCGGGGACTGGAACGGTGACGGGCGCGACACACCCGGCATCGTGCGCGAGGGCGAGTGGCACCTCCGCAACCGGCTCTCCGGCGGACCCGGACAGATCGTGTTCACCTACGGCCGGGTCACGAAGGGCGACGTGCCGCTGACCGGCGACTGGACCGGCGACGGCCGGGACACCCCGGCGATCGTCCGCTGAACCAGGCGGTTCAGCGGCCCGGGAATGGCGGCAGACCGCCTGGCCCCTGGCGCGGGGACCCGGGCGGTGGTTGCTGCCCCGGCGCACCGCCGCCGCCCGGCGGAGGTGGCGGTTGGCCGGGGCGCTGTCCGGAGCCGGGTGTCTGGCCGTGGTCCGGCGGCCGGGGGATCTGCCGCGGAGCTGGCGGAGGCGGCAGCGGCGCATCGACCCGCACCATCCCGGCGTTCAAGGTCGCGAGCCGCTCGATCCGCTCCTTCATCGACGGGTGCGTCGCGAACCGGCGGGCCATCTTCGCCGCCTTGGCCTGCCGCTTGTCCCCGCCGCTGCGGGTCTCGTTGGGCTCCTCGAACCACAGGTGTGCGGTCGCCACCTCGAAGTTGCGCAGGTTGGTCTGGTCCCCGCCGATGCGGCGCAGGGCGTTGACCATCGACTGGGGGTCGCGCAGCACGTCGGCGGCGGTCGCGTCGGCGAGGTACTCGCGCTGCCGCGACACCGCGAACCGGATCAGCTGGGCCGCCAACGGTGCGAGCACCAGCGCGACCAGCCCGAGCACGAGGAAGATCACCTGTGCGCCGCCGCCCTGGTTGCCGCCACCTCGACGTCCCCCACGGGCCCCGCCGAACCACAGCATCCGCACCATCACGTCGGCCAGCAGCGCCACCAGCCCGGCGGTCGCCACCGCCACGGTCACCGCCCGGATGTCGTCGTTGAGGATGTGGGCGACCTCGTGGGCGAGCACGGCGCGCAACTCGTAGCGAGGCAGGCGCTCGACCAGCCCGGTCGTGACCGCGATGTGGCTGTCTTCGAGCTTGAGCCCCGTCGCGAAGGCGTTGGGTGCCGGGTCGTCGACGATGTAGAGCTTGGGCTTGGTGCCCGAGATGCCGGCGGAGACGCACACCTCGTCGAGGAGGTTGTGCAGCTCCGGCGCCTCGTGGCGGCTGACCGGCCGGGCCTTGGACGCGCGCAGCGCGATCGACGGGCCGGACCGGTAGGCGATGAAGGTGAACAGCAGCCCGATCGCGGTGCCGATCGCGGTGACCGACACGCCGATCACCGGATCGAGGGCGGCGGGTCCGATGATCCAACCGGCGATGATCCAGATCAGCACCGCGATGATGAGCACGCCGCCGGCCAGCAACAGGCGGGTGGACCGCTTGTTCTGCCGCTGGAGCTCGTCGTACAGGCCGCCTGAGGGCACCGGCTAGGTCACTCGAAGGAGACGTTGGGGGCCGCGCGCACCTCGACGGTCTCCACCTCGAAGTAGTCGCGGTCCTCGAAGTTGAACATGCTGGCGATCACCGAGGTGGGGAACACCTTGCGCGCGGTGTCGTACGCGCGGACCGAGGCGTTGTAGTGGCCGCGGGAGCCGGCGACCATGTTCTCGGTGTGGGCGAGCTCCTCCTGCAGCTGACGGAAGTTCGCGTCCGCCTTCAGCTGGGGGTAGTTCTCCGAGATGGCGAGCAGCTTGCCGAGCGCCTGGGTCAGGCCGTTCTCCGCCTCGGCGAGGTCGGCGGGCCCTTGGACCGAGATCGCCTTGGCCCGGGCGGCGGTCACCTCCTCGAGGGTCTCGCGCTCGTGGCTGGCGTAGCCCTTGACGGTGTTGACCAGGTTCGGGATCAGGTCGTGGCGACGCTGCAGCTGGGCGTCGATCTGCGCCCACGCCTCGTCGATCCGGACGCGCGCACGGACCAGGCGGTTGTAGCCGGCGACGACCCAGCCAACGACGGCCACGACGAGGACCAGCAGGATGATGATGAAGGCGAGCACGTGCGCTTCCTCCCCAACGGTAAGCCGCGCGGTCGTGCGCGGACGGTCGCACTTAGCCTACTCGCCCAGCGCTGCGCCGGGCAGGAGCACACCCGGCCCGTCTCACGGCGCGCTGAACAGCACCACCTGGTCCGCGGCGCCACCGCGATGCTGGTTGCGCAGGTGCCACTCCCGGTCGCGGACGATGCCAGGCGTGGTCACCCCGTTCCCGGTCCAATCGCCCATCACCGGCGTGTCGCCCTGCAGCACCCGGCCGTAGATGTAGACGGTCTCGCCGGGTCCACCCGACAGGCTGTAGCGGAGGTGCCACTCACGCTCCCGCACGATCCCGACCGTGTCCCGGCCGTTGCCGTCCCAGTCGCCGATGAGCGGCCGGTCACCACGGGTGATGCGTCCGTAGGTGAACACGATCTGGCCGGGTCCGCCCGACTGGTCGTGGCGCAGGTGCCACTCGCCGTCGCGGATGATCCCGACCGTGTCGCGGCCATCGCCGTTCCAGTCCCCCGCGATCGGCACGTCGCCCTGGGTCACGCGGCCGAACACGAAGGTGCGGTCGGCGTGCCCGCTGGACAGGCGGTTCCGCAGGTGCCAGGTGCCGTCGCGGACGATCGAGACGGTGTCCTGCCCATTGCCGTTCCAGTCCGCGACGATCGGGATGTCACCCGCCCGACCGTAGTTGTAGGTGATGACCTGCCCTGACGCGGTCCGCAGCCGCACCATGCCGTCGCACCACCAGCCCTGGCCGTCGCGGCCACTGGCATCCCAGTCCCCGGCGAAGGCGTAAGCGTCGCCGGTACAGGTGACCTCCCGTGTGACCTCCTGGCGGGTCGCGGGATAGTCACCGCGCCGCTCCGCATCCTTCAGGCTCGGATACGGGTTCATCCGGTGCTCACCGTACGGGTTGGTGATGCTCGGATCGTGGATCTCGAGGTGCAGGTGGGGCGCCGACTCGGAGGCGTTCCCCGAGTGGCCGGCGTACCCGAGGTGCTGCCCGCGCTCGACGCGGACACCGTTGTCGATCCCAGGCGCGAAGGCCTCGCTCGGCGGACCGTCCTGCCGTCCGAGGTGGATGTAGACGTAGGTCCGCCCGTCGTCGCCGCGGAGGTAGATGGCGTACCCCCAGCTCGGAGGGTCGCCGTCGATCCCCCAGGCGCGGTCGATCACCCCGCTGACCGTGGCGTACACCGGCTCCCCGTACACGGTCATGATGTCGGTCGCCTGGTGCGTGCGCCCGCCGCTGCGGCTGTGATCGAAGTCGTCGGTGTACCGCTGGTAGCTGTTCACCGGGAAGGTGATGTCGACCACGTCGTCGTAGGAGGATGCTGCCCGCACCTCGTGCGGCTGGACGACCACCAGTGCGACGGCGAGCAACGTGGCCAGCGAGATGGTGACGATCCGAACGAGTTTCGACCACGGTCCAGGCAGGGCTACAGCACGCATGGCCGGGGTATCGGCAGGGGCGCCGCCCCCCTTGAACCCCGGTCACGATCGCCGGGTCACCCGTTCCCAGCCAGCTCCTCGGGATCCTTGCCGAGCTCCTCGGTGAGGAGTTCCGCGAGCGACGCCTGGGGACGCAGTACCGCGGCGCCGCCCGAGGTGGTGTGGTCCACGACCGGGATCGTCACCCGCCGCACGTCGTCCGGGTCGATGGAGCGGTACTTCCACGCGAGAGCGACGGCGCGGGTCAAGCTCATCCCGTCGTCGAGCACCACGGCATCCTGAAGCCCGAACGCGACCGCGCGCAGCCGCCCGGCGGACTCGAAGCTCGAGATCCGGTCAGCGACCCGCAGCAGGATGTCCTGCTGGCGCTCGTCGCGGCTGAGCGCGTTGACGCCGGGCTGCATCCGCCAACGCCCGTCGACGTACTCCTGGGTCCGACGCGACCGGGCCCAGGCCAACGCGTCTTCGCCGCTGGCGTCCACGCAGCCGCCCGGCAACTCCAGTTCGGCCCGCGCATCCCGGACGGGGTGCTCGGTGCAGATCTCCACCCCACCGAAGGCGTCGACGATCCGCACGAACCCGTCGAAGTCCACCTCGGCGTAGTGGTCGACCCGCACGCCGGCGAGGTCCTCGACCATGATCGCCATCAGCTCCGGGCCGGAGACGTCGTCGCCACAGCCCGACAGCCCCTCGTTGATGCGGCTCATCTCCCCGGTGCACGGGTTCTCGACCCACAGGTCCCGCGGGATCGACGCGAGGACCGGGTCGGTGCCATCCGGGGGCACGACGACCAGCAGGATCGCGTCGGCGCGCACGTCGCCCTCATCGGGCGAGGTGGCGTCGCTGCCGAGGATGAGGGTGGTCAGGAGCCCGTCGATCTCGACGTCGAGATCGAGCTCGTGGAAGGGAACGTCCCCCGGACCGTCGTGGGTCTGGACGGTCGCTGCGTCGAGCCGGTCGCGGGCCGTGTCGAGGTCGAGGCCGACGCGGTCGAAACCGTCGAGGTGCCACTGTGCCACCGCGACCCCCGCGCCGGCGATGACGAGCACCGCGGCGCCCACGCCGACGACCCAACGGGCGGTTGGTGACCTGAGGATCGGAGTCCCCTCTCCCTCGCGTTTGACCGGATGGGGACGGCGGACCGTCACCCACCGGAACCCGGCACCGTAGCTCCGTCAGCCGGTTCGGTCACGGTCAGACGTACAGGAGGAGGTCACCGGATGGCGTCACCGCACCTCATCGTCCCAACGGGTCAGTGCGCCGTCGCTGACCCGCGAGACCGTGCCGCGATCGCCTCGTGGAGGGGCTGCAAGGCCTCGAGGATCCGGTCCAGTTCGCCGCCATCCGCGAGGTCCCGGTGGATGCCGACGTTCCGGGCCGAGACCTCGGGCCGGAAGGCGCGTGCGTCCCCTTGCGGGGTCGGCTCTGCTGGTTCAACACCGACCCAGTCGAGCAGGTCCTGCCTCGCGGAGTCATCCAGCACGATGTCCTCGAACCTGACGGAGCGGATGGCCCGGGACGGAGCCTCCAGCACCGTAAGGAACCCCTCCAGTATCTGCCTCTGACTGTCGACGAACCGCCCAGCCTCCTTCTCGAGCGTTCCCATCGCCGTCCTCCGCGCGAGGTATCTCGAGGCGAACTGGTCACGGGGATCTCGCGTGACCGCGATGACGAGAGACGAGGGCACGACATCGAGCACCCGTACCGCACGAGGGTGGACGGCATTGTCGAGCATGACGCCACCCCCCTCGCCCAGTGTCCCGAGGCACAGCGACCGCTGGAGGAACAACGACACCATCGTCTCGACGATGCGAGTCGAGGCACGGCCCTGCGACACCGCCGCTGCAAGGCCATCCACCAGACGGTCACAGGCCGCGACAAGCCGGTACGCCTCGTCCAGGTTGTGCTGCAGGTGGCCCAGCGCCGACTTCCTCCGCGCGAACTCGAAACGGTGACCGTCGATCCCGTGAGGGGCGAGCCCCAGGACGCTGGTGAGTAGTGCGTCCACGACGTCGGCGAGGTTCAGGGTCCCGCCCTGTACATCGTGGACAACCTTCGTGAGCGGCGTGTTCCCCCACCCGGCTCGGAACAGCAGGAGTTCGGGTGGGGGGTACGGCTCCTGTACACGGAGGCGGTCACGTAGAAGATCGCTGACCGCACCGGATCCCGACCAACCGAAGCCGACGCAGGAGATGATCGTGGGCGGGTTGGCGGGCCACTGTTGGTCGAGAACACGCTGGAACTCAGCGTCGTGCCGCTGCTGACGGAGGTCGATCACTCCCCTCCCGGTCAGCATCGCGCAGCGCTCGAGGACGGGGACGAGTCGTTCACGCAACCCCGCAGGAGTGCCGAGCTGTCCGAGTGCGCCGTGGAGGTCGGGCGTCTGCACACGTCCGTCCACGGGCTCCATGATCACCCGTCGGACGCGGGCAGCACCTTGTTGCATGGCGACGCGACGGCGGATGGACCGTTCGACCTTCTGCACCCGATCGGAGCTGCGCACCCGGGGTTCCAGCGATTCGAGGAGGTCCACCGCGTCCTGGAAGCGTCCCAACTTGCGGTAGGTGAGCAACAGGTGGAAGGCCGTCTCGATGCGCGGAGAGTCGCCTTCCTGAGCCAGGACACGCTCCCAGCGCTCCCTGGCATGGTTCTGGTTGTCGAGCTTCTCCGCCAGATGCGCGTGCAGCCGCAACGCGTTGTGGACCCCGTTGCCATCCTGCAGATAGGCGTCCAACTCCCGGTCGGCCTCGAGGCACCGGCGCAGGTAGGTGGAGTGCTCGTCCTCGGGCGGGCGTTCTGCATCGACGAGCGCCTGGATCGCGTGCAGTCGTGGCCGGATCGACCGGTCGTACCCCCGGCCTCGCGCAGCCGTGGCCAGACGTTCCTCCGCCCGAGTGAGACCGACCGTGGACGCGACGGTCCCTGCCAGGTAGGCCAGCCGACCGATCGCAGCCCGCCACGCGCGGCGGCCAAGCCGCGGTGTCCTCATCCCTCTCCACCATCCCTCAGGTCTCGGCCCGCTGCTGTGGGGTGCGGTGCAGGCTACCCAGACGTGACTAGCGCGACGCTGGCACCGTCCTCGGCGGAGGGTGATGTACCTCGCCCTCATCAGGTCGCGGAGACCCTTTCGATCGCCTCGACCAGGGCATCGACCTCCCTGTCTATCGGGAACCGCCGAGCATGCTCGTGAGCCGATGCAACACGCCTGGACTCCGTCGAGGGATCGCGGGCCATGCGGGCCGCGGATTCAGCGGCCCTTGGCACGTCACCGCGGGGGACGACGGGAAGATGCTCGAGCCCCTCCAACGGGCTGGCGCTGGACACAGGACCGGACGCGATCATCGGCGTGCCGGAGGCGGCGCCGCGTAGTCGCAGACGTTCCAGCCCCGCGACCGGCGCAACCTCCAGGAGGACGGCCGCACGCGCGAGCAGCTGCGCCTCGTCTGCCTGGGGAAGGAACGGGGTCACGTCCACCTCGATGTCCGACACGCCGTCCCCGTAGAGCCGAACCGAGCATCCGAGATCGATCAAGCAGCCGACCGCGCGACGGACGTCAGCGGTCGCTACCGCGCCCGCTGACGCATCATGCGGGATCAGCACGCCGACCCGTGGCTGCTCCATCGGGAACCTCCCGAAGGTGTCGAGGCACACCCCGAACGGCACCCTGTGGAACCGGCCGGAAACGTGGCCGGTCGGTGCGATAGGGCCGAAGTGATCGCTCGTCAACGTGGGGGCGAACGCCATGGCCCAGGCCTCATCTGGCCATCCGAGTACCGTCGACCCCGCTTGCGGGTCGAACCAGGTCGCCACGGGGTTGCCGTCCCGTTCACGTAGCAGCAGAGCGTCGTACACCGTATTGGGACCGAGGGCCACCACGATCCGGTGCGGGGGGACCTCGGCGATCATCTCGTCAGGACCGGAGAGAACGAAGGGACGCAGTCGGCAGGGCTCGGCGAACAACGCTGGATCGAACCGTCCGGAGGTCGCGAGCGAGACTGCGACGCCGGACTGTGACAACCGATCGATCACCTGCAGGAGGTGCGTCATCGACGGGTTCAGGACGAGATCCGGTGCCAGGAAGAGCACATCGCGGATCCACCCATCCGACGGCACGCAAGACGCGGCGGCGCTGATCGCCCGCCACCGTTCCAGGGGCAGACGCACGAAGGTCGGTTCGCGCTGTGTTGCCTCACTCACGCGGCCGTGCGTCGGCCCGTTCCTCGCCGCGTGACGCGACGCCTTGCGCGGCAGCTCGCGCTGCGGCTGGACCTGTGCCGCGCTCGAGAGCGCCGCAGCGACGCGCCGCTCGAGCTCAACGAACTGGTGCTGACGACGTACCTCTCGACGTAGCCGTCCGTGCGCATCGTCCCCCCACCGTTCCTCGAACAGCTCCCGGTTGCGAGCCATGAGTTCGTCCCGCTCGGTGACACCGAAGCTTCCCCAGCCATGATGATGCACATAGGTGGTGTCGTCAGCGACGGTGCGCCACCCGAGCTCTGCCGCACGTAGACACAGATCAGACTCCTCGAAGTAGCCACGGCCATAGCGTTCGTCGAAGTAGTCCAACGACTCGACGAGCTCGCGTCGAACCACCATGCAGAACCCGGTCGCGAGCCTGATCTCCGGATAACGACGCAGCGAGCAGCGACGGACGGCAGCAGCGATGTCGAGGTAGTCGGCTCCGTAGTACGCCCGCAGGCTCGTGAGGTTGCCGTGGTTGGACAAGGGCGAAGCGATCCCGACGTCCGACGAGCTGTACAGGCAGGTCAACAGACCCTCGAGCCACCCGGGGCTGACGAGGGCGTCGCTGTTGAGCAGGACGACCGCCGGAGCCGATCCTGCCTGCATCCCGCGGTTCGCGGTTCGCAGGAACCCGAGGTTCGCCTCGTTGCGGAGCAGGCTCATCTCACCATGCCACTGCTCATCGAGCAGTTCCCGGACGGCCCGGTGTGCTTCGATCGAGGAGCCGTCGTCGACGACGATGAGTCGAGCCGTCTCGGGCTCGGTCCAGCGTGCGAGCGCCGCGATGCAGCTCCGTACATGGCGCAGGCTCTCGTAGACAGGCACCACGATGTCCGCAACTTGGCGCACCGACGTCTTGATCTCGATCCCCTTTCGGTCCGAGGGCAGACCCTACTTCGGCCGCCTCCCCACACACCGCTCCGTGGTCCCTGCTGCCGTGATCCTGACCCGCCGCTCACGCGACTAGATTCCTCGCAAGACGACGCAGAGGATCACCTTGGCAGGCTCCCGCTACGACTACCCGTTCGACCCCGACGTTGCGAACAACACCGCCGCAACCATCTTCAGGGTCGCCCGCAGGGGCGGGGCCCGGGTCCTGGATGTCGGCTCGGGTCCCGGCGTGGTCTCGGGAGCGCTTGTCCACCTCGCCGACAAGCACGTGACCTGTCTCGACCTCGAGGACGACCACCTCGAGTCGGCCGCGCAGCGCGGGGTCCAACGGGTGGTTCGTGCCGATCTCGCCGACCCGACGTGGGCCGATCCGCTCGCCGGGGAGCGGTTCGACGTGATCGTCCTCGCCGACGTGCTCGAGCACCTGGTCGATCCTGGTGCGGTCCTCGCCCGGATCCGAAGGCTCGACCTCCTGGAGGACGACGGCTACCTCATCATCTCGATCCCGAACGCCTCCCACATCTCGATCGTGGGCGTGCTGGCTACGGGCGACTTCCCCTACCGACCGGCCGGACTCCTCGACGAGACCCACCTCCGGTTCTTCACGCTCCGGAGCATGCGACGCCTTCTCGAGTCCAACGGGTTCGGTATCGACGAGATCCACCGCACCATCCGCCGGATCGATGAGACGGAGCTCCACGATGTCACCCGACGCCTCGACCCCGAACTGATCCACCGGCTCGAGAGCCAGCACGACGAGAGCGACACCTACCAGTTCGTCCTCCGGGCCAGGTCACTGCAAGCGACGCAGGCGCCGGTGCAGGAGGAGGAGCTCGAGGATCTGCGACGCCGGCTCCGCCGCGCGCAGAACGGCCGCGCGCGCGCTCGAGAGGAGTCCGACGAACTCCGAGCGACCGTCACCGAACTCGAACGACGTCTCGACGAGGCGTACCGCAGTCACACGTGGAGGGCCGGCCGATGGATCGTCGGGGGACCGGCGGCGATCCGTCGGCGCCTGCGACGATCATGAGGCGCGTGGTGGCCCGCTTGTGGCAGGCGCAGCAGCGCACCAGCGAGGACTGGCTGGGCGAGGGGTTCGCTGTCCTGATCGGCCATGCCCGCTCCGGGACGACCGTCCTGGCGCGGGCGATCGGGAGCCACCCGGAGGTCGGGTACTGGGAGGAGCCTGCGCTGCTGACCCGGATCGACACGAAGTTCAACTGGCTGGAGCAGCTCGCTCGACATCTCGTCGCGGACGCAGGGGTCTCGGACCTGTCACGGACCCACCGTGACGGCAACCTCCGCGAGCAGTTCGCGGACGAACTCGACGTGAACGAGCGGGAGGTGGAAGGGGTCCGGCTCCGCGCCATCCGCAGCCTCGTGGAGAGTCTCCGAAGTGACTTCCTCCAGCGCTCCGGCGGATCCGTTCTCCTGGAGAAGACCCCGAGAGAGATCACCGTGGCCGATCGCATCGCCCGCTGGTTCCCTCGGGCGAAGGTGATCCACATCGTCCGTGATGGGCGCGACGTCGTCTGCTCCGGTCTGACCTGGGAGCAGCGTTGGGGTCGCCCTCCGTGGGTGCCCAAGGAAGGCGAGCTCCTGGACGTGATCGCCAGGCAGTGGGCGGAACAGGTCGGCCAGGCGCTCAAGGCGACATCGGACCAGGTCCTGCTCGTCCGCTACGAGGATCTCGCCACCGACGGGCGCGCCGTCGTGGCCGCATGCATCGATCACCTCGGCCTGGATTGGCACCCGGACATCGACCGGTTCCTGGCAACGGGGATGGGCGGGATCCACGACGCGTCCGTGGGACGGTGGCGCGAGGAACTCGACGCCTCGCAGCGCGCGCGCGTCGAGGAGCACGCGACGGAGACCCTTGCCGCTGCGGGGTACCTCGACTGATGTGCTGATGACGGCGCCCACCGCAGGGGCCGCCGCCCGAGACGTGACGGTGAGGAGACGAGACGTGGTGACCGCACCCAGACTGAAGCGCATGGAGTGGATCGTCGAGGATCTCGACGCACCGATCGAACTGCTCTGTGACGCGATCGGCTTCGCGCTCGTGTCCCGCGAGCGTCACGAGACTCTGGACGCCGAGGTAGCCGTCATCGGCGCGAACGAGCTGGAACTCCTGCTCGTCCGACCCACGAGCACGGGTGTGGGCCAGCCGATACGGGAACCACTCCCGTGCATGATCCAACTCGTGTTCGACGTGCCCGGCGAAGGCGGCTTCGAGGCGATGCGCCAGCGGCTCGTCGCGACAGGGGCGTCCGTCTCTGACGACGGCCCGCGTGAGCTCCACCTCGCACGCACGATGGTGCAGGATCTGTTCGGTGACGCGCCGGTCCTGACCTTCATGTCGGCCGACGACGCCACTCCAGCCCTGTGACCTCGGCAGCTGATCGCGCCCTCCGGATCCCGCAGGTGGCTCCGGCCATCCTGGACGCGCACAACGAAGCCCATCAGCAGGTGGCAGCGACGCTGGACCGCCTGGAACCGTCGATCCGAGAGGTGACGACGAGGTGGCTTCGCGAACGTGCGGTCGAGGCACTCGCTGGCCTCCGAGCGAGCTACTTCGGTCCCGAGGGTCCACTGCTGCTCCCAGTCCCACGCGGGTACCTCGGGAGAGCGTCCGTCGAGCGACTGGCGGGGACACGTCGAGCACTCGATCACATCGAGTCACGCCTCAGCGCGCTCGCCGATGGCGAACTCTCCCCCGTGATCTCCTGGGAGACGCCCTTCGTCATCCACGCGCTCGCTGCGGCAGCGACGGCGGAGCCCGGTGATCGCGTGAGTCTGCTCCGCAGGGCCGCGACGGGATGGCGCGACCGCGAGCACCCGTTCCAGCCGCCTCGACCGGAGGAGCTCCCCGAACTGCTCGCTGCCACGCTCGCACGGTTGGCCGGATCGGGTGATCCGCCTGCCGTGATCGCTCCCTGGTTCGCGTTCGCCTGGATGACCCTGCACCCCTTCGAGGACGGCAACGGGCGGACCGCCCGGCTGCTGCACCAGTTGATCAGCGCCGCGGCGCTTCCGGCGGGGGCGGACTGGGGGATCGCCGAGATGTGGGTCGTTCACCGCATGGACTACCACGAGCGACTCAAGGCCGGCCAGGGGCTCGCGCCCGCGTACGACCCCCGCGTGATCGACGCTCGCCCCTTCGTCGAGGCGTCGTTGCGGTGGTCGACCGACGGTGCGGTGCTTGCCACCGCAAGGATCGAGACCGCCGGCGAGCTGGCCGCGACCTTGCCCGGTTCCGAGGAGGTTCGGGCCGTGACCCTGGCAACCGTGCTCCACCGTGGCCTGCAACCGGGCCGACCGCTCCCGTGGAGCTACGAGGAGCAGGTGGACGTGCTCGAACGGAGTTCGGCTGTAGGCACCGTCATCCGCGCCGGGCTCCCCGCGTCTCGACGCGTCCCGCACGCCGACGCGCGCCCCTTCTACGTCCCGACGGACGAGGCCTGGCGCCGCCTCGAACGAGTGCTCGAGCGACGCCAGGCCCGAGAGCGTCAGAGGTAGTAGCCCACCACATCGATGATGAGGTTCACGGTGGCGGATGCCTGGCCACCGACGGTCGCCGAGAGCTTGCCGTCGTTCAGCGCGACGGTGGCGTTGTTCGCGAAGGCCATCGGAAGTTCACCGTTGAAGTTCGCGTTCGACGCGGTCGGCTGGGTCTCCCCCTCCTTCCAGAGGGTCAGGAAGCCTCGCGCGCTGGTCGTGGGAACCACCGTGATGTTGGCAAGGATCGCCTTCGCCGAGGTGGGGATGTCGCCGGTCTCGGCGATATCGACGGTGCGAAGGTCGCCGTTCGCGATCGGATCCTGCGTGCCGACGAACGGTGGTTCGCCCGGCCGAGAATCGTACACCCGCGCCGGCGTGGCCAGCGTGACGAGGTTGTTGGCCGAGAGCGGGGACCAACGGCTGTTCGTCCCCGCCCCACCTGCCACACAGAACCACAGTTCGCCGTCCTTGTGGACGAGCGAGCCCCGCTCCCATGAGTCCTCCACGGGCGGAACGGCGATGGAACTGTTGGCGATGACGATCGGCGCCCCACCGGGCGCGCTGGCACGGAGCCCGACCGCGTGGGTGCTCGTGTCGCCGCCTTCGGCGTAGATGGCGGTGCCGTTCGACCGCCCGTGCACGCCGAGGCCGTTGCTTCCGGTCCCGATGCCGAAGACGCCAGCTCCGCGGACCCCGTCGAAGAAGCTCGTGACCTGCGCGTTCGTCGTTCCCCGGACCCCGTACGAGGGGTACGAGGAGTCACCGTTGAGCCCTTCGCCGTAGACGCCCACCCCTCGATCGGTCGAACGTCCGTACAGTCCGATGCGTCCACCGACCTCGCCGCTCCCCGTGTTCTCGGCTGCGAAGGTCGCGGAGTCGAAGGTCCAACCCTGCGATGCTCCACCGGGCGTTGCCGTCAGTCGGGTGGAGTGCTGCGCCCCACCCTGCAACTCGCCGATGATGAGAGCAGTGAACGCCTCCGCCGCCGCAGGAGCGGGACGCATCATCCCGCCAGCCGCGAGGATCCCGACGCTGGCGGCGGCCAGACCGCCGAGGTTGCGCAGCGCCTTGCGCCGATCGAGTTTGGCAACGCCGCGGTCATCGACTTCGACCACCTCGTCGATCTCTTCGACCGGGCGGGTGGCCACCGCGAGAGCGGTGCCAGCGGAGGGCTCGGATCCCGCGTCAGGCCCGCTCCCCTTCAGGGATGCGACCTCGGCCGCGAGGTGCTGGTTCTCGCGCGCCAACTGCTCGAGACGCGCTTCGAGTTCGGACAGGCGGTTCTCCGACGACATCACAACCCCTTCTCGGACGCGTGCCTGATCCACCTGGAGGAACAGGTATCGCGGTGCTCGGCCCCTTCGGCTGCGTACACGTGGTTCCCCACGGCCGCGCGCGCACTCTAGGCGGTGACCGAGCCGAACCACCGGCACCGGCGACAGAACACCTCGGCGGCCGGCCTTTGCGCGCGCATATCGCTCACTGCCAGCTGTTCAGCGCTCGCCCTGCGCGAGTTCGTGGAGGAGGTCACGGTCCGACCGCGGTACGTGGACATCGCCGATCTCCTGGACGCGTTCATCCCCGCGACCGGCGAGGACGAGCACGTCACCGCGAGAGAGGTCCGCGAGCGCAGCCTCGACCGCCTTCGCCCGGTCCGCCACCTCCACAGCGCCGGGGCACGCGTCGAGGATCGTCCGTCGGATCACCGCCGGGTCCTCCCGACGTGCGTTGTCGTCCGTCACGACCACCACGTCGGCGAGTTCGCGTGCGATCCGACCCATCGGCGCGCGCTTGTCGCGGTCCCGCTCCCCTCCACACCCGAAGACCACCCCGACCCGGCCGTCGGTCAGTTCGCGTGCAGACCGCAGGACGGTCGCAAGCGCATGCGGATTGTGGGCGTAGTCGACGACGAGCGCCACACCGTCGGCGTCCCCCACCACCTCGAACCTGCCGGGGGGATGCTTCACGACCGCGGACGCCTCGATCGCCTGCTCCGGGTCGATACCGAGGTCCAGGGCGATCGCGAGGGCGAACAGCAGGTTCGTTACCTGGAAGTCGGTCACGACCGGGGCCTCGATGTCGACCGCCTCTCCGAACAGCTCCAGGCGGAGCCTGGAGCTCGCCTCACCGCCCTTGGTGCGGTTGCGGAGGAGCAGGTCGCCATCGCCACCGACACGGACCCGCCTCATCCCGCGCTGCGCCAGGTACTCGGCGATCAACCCCGACGCATCGTCATCGCCGAGGATCGCGGTCGCGGACGCTGGCAGGAGTTCGGTGAACAGGCGACTCTTCGCACCGAGGTAGACCGACATCGACCCCCCGTGGACGTCGAGGTGGTCCTGGGCGAGGTTCGTGAACACTCCGGCCCGCAGCCGCAGACGATCGAGCACCCCGCGAGCCAGTGCGAAGGAGGTGGCCTCGAAGACGAGAACCTCAACCTCGTCGTCGAGTTCCTCGATGAGGGCGGGGATCGTGCGATCGTCGGGCGGGAGCTCGGGTTCCGGGTCCGTCGAGGTCGGGGTCACGACCCCGAGGGACCCGTAGCTCGCTGCCGGTCGCCCACAGGCCGTCAGGAGCTGCTGGGCGTAGGACACGACCGAGGTCTTGCCGTTGGTGCCGGTGACCGCCACGAGTTCGATGGTTCGCGCCATCCCCTGCCTCCCCTGGACGAGCACGCGGGACCGTAGCCGAGTAGACGCTGCCCATCACCCTTGACACAGCGCAGGCATCAGAGCGGCTGTCCGGCTACCTCCCTGGTGCGTGCGGAACCGAGCAGTGGTCGCGTCCCAGATGCGGTGTAACAGCTCCACTGGACGCAGCTTCTGATGGGCATGCTATGCGGCGGCTGTGACAGCGCCGCTGGCGGTGTCGTGGGGGCGGTCCTCCTTCCGTTGGGTG
>SKNO01000213.1 GCA_007120465.1 Nitriliruptoraceae bacterium | reverse complement strand
CCAACGGGGACCAGGAGGGCGCGTCCGGGGATGCGGCGGGTGAGGAGGGCGGCGACGGCGCACAGGCGGAGGACGAGGCGGCCGCACCGCCGCGGGGTGCGATCCCCGTCGACCTGCAGGCCGCGGCCGCGCGGCGGGCCGAGCTGCCGCCGTTGTTCGACGCGTACGACGTCACCGATCAGCTGCGCAAGGCCATGAGCCGCAAGGTCTGGTTGCCCTCCGGCGGCTACCTGATCATCGAGACCACCGAGGCGATGAAGGTGATCGATGTCAACACCGGGAAGTTCACCGGTGGCGCGGACACCAACCTCGAGGAGGTGGTGCTCAAGACCAACCTGGAGGCGGCCGACGAGATCGTCCGGCAGCTGCGCCTGCGGGACATGGGCGGCATCATCGTGATCGACTTCATCGACATGCTGCTCAAGGCCAACCAGGACCAGGTGGTCCGCCGGCTCAAGCGCGAGCTCCTGCGTGACCGCACCAAGACCCGTGTGTCCGAGGTGTCCCGCCTGGGGCTGGTGCAGATGACCCGGAAGAACGTCAGCCAGGGTCTGCTCGAGTCCTTCAGCCACACCTGCGAGGCGTGTGACGGCCGGGGGATCCTCTCCGAGCTGGACTGACGAGGGTGCCCGTGGTGCACCCGCTCGCGGTCAGCGGTGTGCCCACGTGCGCCCGGTCAGGTCCGGGGCCCGACGCGCCGATACCGGGGGTGTCGGCACCACCGGGCGGCCTGCACCGGTCCGGGTCAGCGGCGCCGCGAGGACGAGGACGTGGACGCACGTGAGACCGCCGGGATCACCACCCGGCTCATCGTCGCCTACGTCCGCCGTCAGGGCGGCGACGACGCGGTGGGCAGGCTCCTCGAGCTCGCCGGCGAGACCCGTCCGGTCGAGGACCTCGACGACGAGCGCACCTGGTCGACCTACCGGCAGAAGATCGCGTTGTTCGAGGCGGCGAGCGAGCTGACCAACGACCCTTGGGTGGCGTACCGGATCGGGGCGTCGGTGCTCGACCATCGGATCGGGCGGACCGTTCGGCTGGCGCTCACCGCCCTGGGCTCGCCACGGCAGGTGCTGCGTCGCGTCGCCCGCGCGAACGTCCGCTTCTCCACCAGCGCCACGATGCGGACGATCGAGACCGCCTCGGGTCGTGCGGTGGTCGCGTACCGGCTCCACGACGAGCACGACCCGAGCGTCCACGACTGTGCCTACAACCAGGGGCTGCTGAGCCAGGTGTCGGTGCTCTTCGGCCTGCCCCCCGCGCGGATCCGGCATCCCCGCTGCCAGGTGGACGGGGCGCCCGAGTGCGTGTACGAGGTGCGGTGGCCGCGGTGGCGGTGGTGGTCCGGTCGCGGGCGCCGTCTCGCGGAGCGCGACCTCGACGTGCTCCATGGCCGGATCAGCGAGCTCGAGAGCACGGTGGCGGAGCTGCTCACCCTCGAGGACCTCGACGCGGTGCTCGACCGCGTCGCGACCCGGGCAGGCGTCGCCGTCCACGCCCACCGGCACCTGCTGGCGGTGACCGTCCGGGGACGCACCTCCCTCCACGGCGCCGGGCTGACGGCCGCGCAGGAGCAGGCGCTCGGAGCGGAGCTGCTGGAGACGGGACAGGTCCACCTGCACGGTGCGACCGCGATGATCGTCCCGGTGGCGTCGGCCCGGGAGCGCTACGGCTGGCTGGCCGCGTTCGTCCCGGAGGGAGGTGGGTTCCTCGCTGGCGAGGAGGAGCATCTCGAGGCGTACGCCGGGCTGGTCGCGGGTGCGCTCGAGATCACCGCCGCGCTCGCCTCCGCCCGGCGCAGCGAACGGAGCAAGACGGCACTGCTCGCCCTCGCGCGCCGGCTCGCCCAGGAGCGCGACGAGGACGGCATCGTCCGACGGGTAGCGGAGGCCGCGCCGGCGGTGGTCGGTGCCCAGAGGGTCGTGGTGATGCGGTGGGACCCCGACGGGCAGCGGATGATCACGGTGGCCGCGCGCGGGTTCGACGAACCGGCCGACCTGTCGGGACCCTTCGCGATCCCCTTCGACGCGACCCCAGAGCTGGCCGGCCTGGTCGCCGACCCCGCGCCGCGTCGGTACGAGCTGGGCTGTGGGGACCCCTTCATCGACGAGGCGCTGGTGCGCTACGGGCACACGGCGGCGTCCGTGGCGCCGATCGTCGCGGACGACGAGCTGCTCGGGCTCGTGGTGGGGCTGCGGATCCATGGCGCGCAGGCGCCGGAACGTCCTGAGCGTCAGCTCGACGCGCTCGCCAGCCTGGCTGACCAGGCCGGCATCGCCCTGGCCCGGATCCGGCTCCTGGAGAGCGCGGTGCACACCGCGACCCACGACCACCTGACCGGACTCGCGGGGCGCGTGCTGTTCCACGAGCACGTCGAGCAGGCCCTTGCGGAGCACCGCCGGGTCGGACGGCGGGCCGCGATCTGCTTCGTCGACCTCGACGGCTTCAAACAGGTCAACGACACCCACGGCCACGCCGCCGGTGACGCGCTGCTGCGCGAGGTGGCGACCCGCCTGCGGCGTGCGGTGCGTGAGGTCGACACGGTGGCGCGCATGGCGGGCGACGAGTTCGCACTGCTCCTGCGCGAACTCGGTGGTCGTGATGACGCCGACCGGATCGCCGCGGCGCTCGTGCGCGACCTCGGCCGACCCTACGACGTCGTCGGTGCGACGGTCGAGATCGGCGCCAGCGTTGGCGTCGCGATGCTGCCGGAGGACGGGACGAGCCCGGACGCGCTGCTCCGCGCGGCGGACGGGGCGATGTACGCAGCGAAGCGTGCCGGCGGCGCGGCCCACCGCAGAGCCACCGACCTCGCGACGAGGTGACGCGTCCGCTGACGGTCGCCGTGGGAGACCTCGTGTCCCGACCCTGGCCGGGCGTCCGTTGTCTCGACATCGAGAGGTCGCCCGGAGCGGGTACGGTGGTGAGCCGTGACCGTCTCCGTGCGCCCCACCCCTCGCGACCCGTCCTCCCGCGGGTTGCTCCGTCGTGGTGCCCGCGTCATCGGCGTCGCGCTGCGCAACGCGAAGGGACCCTTCACCCTCGGACTCAGCGGGTCGGTCCTGTTCGCGGCCGCGACCGTGGCGTCGTCGCTGGTGCTCGGCTGGGCCACCGACGAGGTGCTCTACCCCCTCGTGGAGGCCGGGGAGATCGACGCGGCCCTGCTGGCGCTCGCGCTGATCGCGATCGTCGGGGTGGCGCTGTTCAAGGCGGTCGGCGTGGTCGGACGCCGGCTCGGTGCGTACTTCGCGCAGTTCCGCCTGCAGTCGCTGTACCGCCGCAAGGTCACCCGTCGCTACCTCGAACTGCCGCTGTCCTGGCATCGACGGCACCCCACGGGTGAACTGCTCTCGAACGCCAACGCGGATGTCGAGTCCGCCTTCTTCGTCGCGGCACCCCTTCCGATGGCGCTGGGCGCGACCCTGCTCGTGGTGATCACCGCCGTCCTGCTGATCGTCACCGACGCCTTCCTCGCCGCGATCGGGTTCAGCGTCGGGCCGCTGCTGGGCTTCGCCAACTGGTTCTACCAGCGGCGGATGCGGCACGCCGCGACCGTCGCCCAGCAGGCTCGCGCGGACGTCGCCGAGGTCGCCCACGAGTCCTTCGACGGCGCCCTGGTCGTCAAGACGATGGGCCGCGAGAACGAGGAGACGGCGCGGTTCCGCACCACGACCGAGGACCTCCGCGACAAGATGATCGTGGTGGGCCGCCTGCGGGCCTTCTTCGACCCGGTGATCGAGGCGCTGCCCAACGTGGGGATCCTGCTGGTGCTGCTGGTCGGCGCCTACCGGGTGCGCGACGGGGTGCTCACCCCCGGCGACCTGGTGACCTTCGCGTACCTGTTCCGTCTGGTCGCGCTGCCGATCCGCGTCTTCGGGTGGCTCCTGGGGGAGTTGCCCCGCGCCGTGGTCGGCTGGGATCGGGTCCAGCGCGTGCTCACCGCCGAGGGCCGCATGGAACACGGGGCGCGTGCGCCGCAGGCCGAGGGTGCCGCCGCCGTGACCTCCCAGCAGGTGGCCTTCTACCACCCGTCCACCGCACGCGAGGACCTCTCGGGGCCTGCGGCCGCCGACGAGGTGCTCTCCGAGCAGCATCGGCGTGGCGTCGCCTCGGTGTCCTTCGACGTCGACCCGGGTCGCACGGTGGCCCTGGTCGGTGCCACCGGCTCGGGCAAGTCGACGGTCGCGGCGCTGCTGGTGCGACTGTTCGACCCGGACACCGGCGAGATCCGCCTCGACGGGCTGGACCTGCGTGAGCTGCGGCGCGACGAACTCTCCCGCAACGCGGCGATCGTGTTCCAGGAGGCGTTCCTGTTCGACGACACGGTGCGTGGCAACATCACCCTCGGCGGGGAGTTCCCCGACGAGGAGGTGGTCGCGGCCGCGACCCTCGCCCGCGCCCACGACTTCATCATGGAGCTGCCCGACGGCTACGACACGATGGTCGGGGAGCGGGGGGCGACCCTGTCCGGCGGGCAGCGGCAACGCATCGCGCTGGCGCGGGCCCTGGTGCGTCAGCCGCGGCTGCTGGTGCTCGATGACGCGACCAGCGCGGTCGACCCGGCGGTCGAGTCGGAGATCCTGCGGGGGCTGGCCGAGGCCGACCTGCCCTCAACGGTGGTGCTCGTCGCCTACCGCCAGAGCTCGATCGCCCTGGCCGACGAGGTGCTCTTCCTGCGGGACGGTGCGGTGGCGGCGCGCGGCACCCACGAGGAGCTGCTCGTCGACGTGCCGGCGTACCGGGACCTCGTGACCGCCTACGAGCGGGAGGCCCGCAGCGGCGAGGGGAGGGGGATGACGTGAGCCCGGTCCCCACCGCTCCGGCGACCGAGGACGTCACCCGCCCCGCCGAAGGGGCCTGGCGGACGGTGGTCCGCGGGGTCTCCCTGAGCCCGGAGCTGCGCGTTGGCCTGCCCGGCACCTTGGTGCTGGCGCTGTTCGCGACCGCCGGGCGCGCGATCGTCCCGGTGGTGATCCAGCAGACCCTCGACCACGGCATCACCGCCGACGGCGTCAACCTGGACCTGGTGATGCGCATCGTCGCGCTCGCCGGGCTGGCGGTGCTCCTCACCGCGCTGGCCAGTGGCTGGATGAACTACCGCCTGGCCGCCGTGGTCGAGACGGCGCTGTCGAACCTGCGCGTGCGCGCCTTCCGTCACATCCACGACCTGTCGATGCTGCACCAGGCGGCCCAGCAGCGCGGCTCGCTGGTCAGCCGGGTCACCTCCGACGTCGACGAGATCAGCCGGTTCATGCAGTGGGGTGGTCTGCACCTGATCACCGCGACCGGGCAGCTGACCGTCGCGACCCTGGTGATGTTCGTCTACTCCTGGCAGCTGGCCCTGGTGGTGCTGCTGACATTCGTGCCCTTCGTGGCCGCGGCGCGGTGGTTCCAGCGACGGCTGACGCGCGCGTACCTGACGGTCCGGGAGAACGTCGGTCGGCTGCTCGGCGCCATCGCGGAGGCCGTGGTCGGCGCCCAGGTCGTGCGGGCCTACGGCGTCGAGGCGCGGACCCAGGCGAGGCTCGACGAGGCGATCGAGCGCCACCGCAGCTCCGCCGTCCGGGCCGGGCGACTGTCCTCCGTGTTCTCGGGTACCGGCGAACTGTTCGGCGCGCTCGCCGCCGCGGGTGCGCTGGGGGTGGGGGTGTGGCTGGGTGTCGGCGGGGAGGTCACCCCCGGCACGGTCGTGGCGTTCCTGTTCCTGATCACCCTGTTCGTCGACCCGGTGCTGATCGCCGCCGAGGTCATCAACGAGGGCCAGAACGCCGTGGCTGGCTGGCGGCGGGTACTGGACGTGCTCGACATCCCGCCCGACGTCGCAGATCCGGGCGACGACGGTGTCGATCTCCCCGACGGCCCGATCGGCGTGCGCTTCGAGCACGTCTCCTTCCGTTACCCAGCGCCCGATGAGACCGCCCGCAACGCGTCGGGACCGCTGGTCCTCCGGGACGTGGACGTCACGATCACCCCGCAGTCCCGGGTCGCGGTGGTGGGCGAGACCGGTTCGGGCAAGACCACCTTCGCGAAGCTGTTGACCCGCCTGATGGATCCCGTCGAGGGGCGGGTGCTGCTCGCCGAGGTGCCGATCGACCGGGTCCGGTTCGCCTCCCTGCGGCGACGCGTGGTGATGGTGCCCCAGGACGGTGCGCTGTTCGATGGGTCGATCGCCGACAACGTCCGCATGGGGCACCCCGACATCACCCCGGAGGACCTCGAGCTGGCGTTCATCGAGCTGGGGCTCGCCGACTGGGTCCAGGAGCTGCCCGACCACCTCGACACCCGTGCGGGCGAGCGGGGCAGCGCCCTGTCCGCGGGGGAACGGCAGCTGGTCGCGCTCGCCCGTGCATACGTCGCGAACCCGGACCTGCTGGTCCTGGACGAGGCGACCTCCGCGGTCGACCCCGCCACGGAGGTGCGCCTGCAGCGGGCACTGGCGGGTCTCACCCGCGGGCGCACCACCGTCACGATCGCTCACCGTCTGTCGACGGCCGAGGCAGCCGACGTCGTGCTGGTGTTCGACCAGGGCCGGTTGGTGCAGCGCGGGACGCACGAGCAGCTGGTGGCCGACGGCGGTGTCTACGGCGAGCTGCACGCGAGCTGGGTCCGTGGCACCGCCAGCGAGGTCGCCCGGGCCGACCGTCCGGGCCGCTGATACCACCAGCGTCGTGGTCGGCCGGGGCGTCTACCCTCGCCGGTCAAGGTCGGAAGGGATGCGCGTGAGCACGAGCGATCAGGTGCCGGGCGAGCTGACGGGGGACGAGCGCGGCGGCGCGGTGGACCACGGCAGCTTCGTGATGCCCGAACCTCTGGAGGCGATCCCACCCACCTCGCGGGCGGACATGGACGCGGCCCTGACGACGCTCCGCGAGCGCGCGGTCACCTGGACGCTCACCGATCTGCCCGATCGGATCGCGCTCATCGACGAGCTGATCGAGAGCACGCTCGACGCCGCCCCTGCGTGGGCCACCGTCGCCGTGGACGCGAAGGGCATCGCGCCAGGCACGCTGGCGCGTGGGGAGGACTGGGGCAACGGTCCGACGCTCGTGCTGCGCAACCTCGCGCTGCTGCGCCGCACCCTCGCCGACATCCACGACACCGGCCGCCCCCAGCCGCCGGGGATCGACGTGGGGCCCGATGGCCAGGTGAGGGTGCGCGTGTTGCCAGCCGGCCCGATCGACCGCCTGCTGTTCCCCGGCTTCGACGCCGAGGTCCGCCTGCAGCCGGGGGTGTCCCGCGTCGAGGCGGAGGCGCGGATGGGGCGGATCTACCGCGAGGGGTACGTCCCACGGCCCGAGGTGGCGCTGGTGCTCAGCGCAGGAAACGTGTCGTCGATCGCCCCGATGGACGCGCTGTACCAGCTGTTCGCCCTCGATCGGGTCGTGCTGATGAAGATGAACCCGGTCAACGAGCACCTCGGCCCGCACCTGGGGGAGGCGTTCGCGCCGCTCGTGCGGGACGGCTTGCTCCGGATCGTGTACGGCGGACGTGAGACCGGTCGCTACCTCACCGACCACGACGAGGTGGACGCGATCCACGTCACCGGGTCCGACAAGACCTACGAGGCGATCGTGTTCGGCACGGGCGACGAGGGCCGCGAGCGGCTCGAGCGGGGGGAACCACGTCTGGACAAGCCGGTGACCGCCGAGCTGTCCAACGTCACGCCGGTGATCGTCGTGCCGGGCCCGTGGAGCGAGCGTGACCTCGCCTACCACGGTGAGAGCATCGCGTCGATGCTGACCAACAACGCCGGCTTCAACTGCAACGCCACCCGGGTCGTGGTGCAGCACCGGGCGTGGGCGAAGCGTCGCGCGCTGCTCGAGGCGATCCGCGCGGAGCTGCGGGGGGCCGACCCGCGCGTGCCCTACTACCCGGGCGCACGCGAGCGCTGGACCTGGTTCATGGACACCTACGGTCATGCCGAGGTGTTCGGTCCGGACGGTGAGCAGGACGTGCCGTTCACCCTCATCCCCGACCTCGACCCCGAGCGTGACCCGGACCTCGCGTTCACCACCGAACCGTTCTGCGGGGTCATGTCCGAGGTCGCCCTCGATGCACCGCGATCGATCCCCGAGTTCCTCGACGCGGCCGTCGAACTGTGCAACGAGCGGCTCTGGGGGACGCTGACCGCGTCGATCATCGTGCATCCGCGGTCCCTCACCGACCCGCTGGTCGCCGACGCCGTCGAGCGGGCGATCGACCGCCTCGAGTACGGCAGCGTCGTCGTCAACCAGGCTGCCGCAGCCAACTACTTCCTCGTCTCCCCACCGTGGGGCGCCTACCCGGGCGCGCCGCCGACCGACATCCAGTCGGGGACCGGCTTCGTTCACAACACCTCCCTGCTCGAGGACGTGCAGAAGACCGTGGTCCGCGGGCCCTTCCGCACCCCGACCAAGCTCATCTGGTTCCAGTCGAGCCGGGTGCTGGCGGAGGCGGGCCCCGAGGTCCTCGAGCTGGTCGGCCGGGGCTCGCTGCGTGGGCTACCGCGCCTCGCGCTCGCGACGCTGCGAGGGTGATCCGGCCGCCTCGCGCCGGGCGGACGCGCCACCGGGCGCGCAGCTGCCGCGTGCGGTTGACCGGACGCGCGCGCGGACGGTACCTTCCTCCTGATGCGTGGGGCGCCCACGGCGCTCCCGCACGTTCCTGCTCGGGCCCTGCGCTGTGCCGTGCTGGTGCCGTGTCGCTCGCACCCACGGTCGACCGCCCCGCCTGACCCACCGCATCCCTCCGGCCCCGGGCGGACACCACCGACCACCAGCGCCAGCGCGACGGACCCGTCCGGTCCGCACCGAGACCTTGAGGAGGCCACCGTGTACGCGGTCATCGCCACGGGCGGCAAGCAGTACCGGGTCGAGCCCGGGCAGGAGCTCACCGTCGAGAAGCTCACCGGCGAGGTCGGTGACCGCCTCGAACTGCCGACCGTCATGGTCGTCGACGGTGACGATGTCAGCGCCGGCAAGGACGTGGCGGAGCGGACCGTGAAGGCCACGATCGTCGGACACGACCGTGGCCCGAAGATCCGCGTCTTCACCTACAAGAACAAGTCGCGGCAGCACAAGCGGCGCGGCCACCGCCAGCACCGCACCAGCATCCGCATCGACGAGATCTGACCACCGCCGGCCCCCGGGGGCCGACCGAGGCCCGAGGCGGGCAGCAGGAGGACCGACATGGCGACCAAGAAGGGCGGCGGCTCGTCCAACAACGGCCGCGATTCCAACGCCAAGCGCCTCGGCGTCAAGCGCTACGGCGGCCAGCACGTGACCGCCGGCAGCATCATCGTGCGCCAGCGCGGCACCAAGATCCACCCGGGCGACAACGTCGGCCGCGGCGGGGACGACACCCTGTTCGCGCTCGCCGACGGCGCCGTGCGCTTCCGCCGGATCGGCAAGCGCACCACCGCGAACGTGGACCCGATCGACGCCTGACGACCCCCGTACGACGAGACGAGGGCGGCCCGCGATGGCCGCCCTCGTCCCGTCCGGGCGGGTGACCCGACCGGTCCGACCACCGAGGAGCGAGCCCGTGGAGGCCCCGAGCTTCATCGACGAGTGCACCGTGCACGTGCGCGGTGGCGCCGGCGGCAACGGCTCGGTGTCCTTCCGTCGCGAGGCGCACGTGCCGCGTGGCGGCCCCGACGGCGGCGACGGCGGGCGCGGTGGTGACGTCGTGCTCGTGGCCGACCGCAACGTCACCTCCCTGCTGGACCTGCACCGCGCGCCGCATCGACGCGCCCCCGACGGCGAGCACGGCGCGGGGATGACCCGCACCGGTCGCGACGGCGAGGATCTGCTCGTTCCCGTTCCCATCGGCACCGTGGTCCGTACGCGTGACACCGGCCGGATCCGCGCCGATCTCGTCCGGGACGCACAGCGGTTCGTCGCCGCGCCCGGTGGCCGGGGCGGTCGCGGCAACGCGTCCTTCGCCTCGCACCGGCGGCGCCTCCCGCGCTTCGCCGAGCGGGGCGAGCGCACCGAGGAGGTCAGCCTGCGGCTCGAGCTGAAGCTGATCGCCGACGTCGGGCTGGTGGGCTTCCCCTCCGCCGGCAAGTCCTCGCTGGTCGGACGGCTCTCAGCGGCCCAGCCACGCGTGGAGGCGTGGCCCTTCACGACGCTCACCCCCCATCTGGGTGTGATGCGTGCCGGGAACCGTCCCGACGGCACCCCGATCGACGTCGTGCTCGCCGACGTGCCCGGACTGATCGAGGGCGCGGCGCAGGGGAAGGGGCTCGGCCTGCGCTTCCTGCGCCATATCGAGCGGTGCCTGGTGCTGCTGCACGTGCTCGACGGGATGCCCTACGAGCCGGACCGCGACCCGGTGCAGGACCTGCAGGTGCTCCGCGAGGAGCTCCGTCAGCACGACCCGGCGCTGCTGGACCGCCCCCAGTTGACCGTGATCACCAAGGTGGACCTCCCGGACGGCCAGGCGATGGCGCAGCTCGCCGGTGACCAGCTGCGCGAACGCGGCGAAGAGGTGCTGGAGGTCTCCGCGGTGAGCGGCGTGGGTCTCGACGCGTTGCGCTTCCGGCTCGGTGAGCTGGTGGCGGCCGAACGCGAACGACTCGGCGCCGTGCGCAGCCTCGTCCGCGACGAGGACGAGGAGGTCGTGATCCGCCTCGAACCGACCGGCCCCGACTTCGCGATCCGGCAGGATCCCGACGGCCGGTACGTCGTTGTCGGCCGGCGGATCGAGCGGTGGGTCCAGATGCTGCCCCTCGAGGACTGGGAGGCGGCCCGTTACCTGCAGGGACGGTTGCGGCGCGCCGGGGTGGAACGCGCCCTGGTCGACGCGGGCGCCCGCGCAGGCGACGAGGTGGTGATCGGCGACGCGGTGTTCGACTTCGACCCGGAGCTCGAGGACCTGCCGCCCGAGGAACGCGCGGCGGTGCTGGCCGCGGAGGAGGAGCCGGACGAGACCGATGACCTCGCCACCGACCTCGGGGACGGGGCGCTGCCGGGGTGGGGAGTCGAGGGGGAGGAGCAACGGTGAGCCGGTTCGCGCGGCCACGGGTGGTGGTGGTCAAGGTCGGCTCGTCGAGCCTGCGGGGTCCGGACGGACGCCTCGATCGACCGCAGGTCGAGCGGCTGGCCGAGGAGCTCGCTGCCGCCCGTGCGTCGGGCATCCAGGTGGTGCTGGTGTCGTCGGGCGCGGTCGCGGCCGGGATGGGCCTGCTCGGCCTGGCGCGACGCCCCATGGACCTGCCGACGTTGCAGGCGGCTGCGGCCGTCGGCCAGGGTGAGCTCATCCAGGCCTACCAGCGGGTCCTGTCGGGCCACGGGCTGACCGCCGCCCAGATCCTGCTCACCCAGGACGACTTCGTCCGGCGCACGCGGTACCTCAACGCCCGCACCTCCGTGCGGCGGCTCCTCGAGCTGGGCGCGATCCCGATCATCAACGAGAACGACGCCGTCGCAACCGACGAGCTCGCCTACGGCGACAACGACCACCTCGCCTCCCTCGTCACCTCGATGGTGGAGGCCGACCTGCTGGCGCTGCTGTCCGACGTGCCCGGCCTGTTCGACGCGGATCCGCGGACCGAGCCGGGGGCACGGATGATCCCGCGGGTGGACGACATCGACGCGCTCGACCTGGCACGCATCGGCGGCGTGGGCTCCTACGTGGGGTCGGGCGGGATGCGCACCAAGGTGGAGGCGGCACGGGTCGCCGTGCGCTCGGCCGCGGACGTCGTGGTCGCCGACGCGCGACGGCCGCGGGTGGTCGCCGAGGTGCTCGACGGCGAGGAGGTCGGCACCTGGTTCGTCGCCCGGCCGCAACGCATCGACGCCCGCCGCCTGTGGATCGGGTTCGCGCTGACGGCGCATGGCCGGATCCACGTCGACGCGGGCGCTGCCGACGCGCTGCGCACCCGCGGGGTGTCGCTGCTGAGCGTCGGTGTGACGCGTGCCGACGGCAGCTTCACCACGGGTGACCCCGTCGAGGTGGTGGACCCGCAGGGTCGGGTCGTGGCGCGCGGCCTGTCGAACTACGACGTCAGCGACGTCGTGCGCATCGCGGGCCGCACCACCGGCGACGCCGCCGAGGCCTTCGGGGTCGGCTACGCGCGCGAGGTGATCCACCGCGACGACCTGGTCGTGCTCGACTGACCCCGCCCTGGCGGAGCCGGCTGGCTCCACCGCGGGCGGGTCAGCGGGTCGGGTCGAGCAGCAGCTTGCCGATGGTGCGTCGGGCGCGCAGGTCACGGTGGGCCTGGGCGGCCTCCGACAGGCCGTAGGTCGCGCCGACGACGGGGCGCAGGTCCCCGGACGCGGTGAGGGCGAGCAGTTCGCGCATCGGCGCGGCGAGGTGGCGGGCCGGGTCGGCCATCGCGTGCACGAGCCAGAACCCGATCACCCCGCGGGAGCGTCGCAGCAGCGCGCCCAGGTCGACGGGGGAGGGCGCCTGCCGTGAGGCCATGCCGTAGTACACCAGCCGCCCGAAGGGCGCGAGCGCAGCCAGGCTCTGGTCGGTGGTGCGCCCGCCCACCATCTCCAGGACCACGTCGACCTTGCGGTCGCCGTTGGCGGCCTCCAGCGCGGCCTTGAGGTCCTCCTCACCGGCGTCGACGGTCTCGTCGGCGCCCAGATCCTGCGCGAGCCGCCGCTTCTCCTCGGTGGACGCGACCGCGATGACCCGCCCGGCGCCGTACCGCCGCGCCAGCTGCACCGCCAGCGATCCGACCCCGCCGGCGGCAGCGTGCACCACCACCGACTCGCCCTCGGCGAGCTTCGCGGAGGTCCGCAGCAGGTGCCAGGCCGTCAACCCCTGCAACACCAGCGCCAGCGCCGCGCCGTCATCCACCTCGTCGGGCACGGGGAAGCACAGCGCCTCGGGTGCTGCGGCCCGTTCGGCGTACCCGCCCCCGGGGAGCAGGGCGACGACCCGCCGGCCCTCCGGTGTCGTGCCGACCGCCTCGGCTCCCGGGACCAGCGGCAGACGTGCCGGGGCGAGGTAGCTGTTCTCGGCCTGGTGGGTGTCGGCGTAGTTGATGCCGGCGTGGTGGACGTCGAGGACGACGGTGCCGGGCCCCGCCTCCGGTTCGGGCTGGTCGTCGACGAGGCGGAGGACCTCCGGTCCGCCGAACTCGGTGATGCGGATCGCGCGCATGGCACTCCCAGGGGATGGGGGACCGGGATCAGGTGAGATCGACCACCTCGGCGTCGAGCGCCGTGATGAGCTCGTCGGCGTCGGTGAGGACCGCGACGCCCGGGGCACCACCCCCGACGGAGACGGTCCCGCCACCCGCGACGGAGGCGTCGATCAGCACCGGCCACCCCCCACGGGCCCCGAGGGGCGTGATCGTGCCGCGCTCGTAGCCGGTGGCCTCCCGTGCCACCTCGGCGTCGGGCATCGACAGGCGGGAGACGCCGAGGTGGGTGCGCAGCTTGGGCCAGTCGATCTGCCGGGGTCCGGGGACCAGCACCAGCAGGTGGTCGTCCTCGCCACGGCGCACCACCATCGTCTTGAGCAGCCGCTGCGCCGGGACACCGAGGCGCTCGGCGGCCTCCTCGGCGCTGCGAGCCGGGGCGATGACCCGGACCTCGTGTGAGAGTCCGAGGGCGGCGGCTGCCCGGGTGGCGGGCGTGTCGGGGGTGTCGGCGGTCACGGCACCAGCAGCAGCTTGCCGGTGGTCGTGCCCGACTGGAGGTCGGTGTGGGCACGCCCGGCATCGGCCAGCGGGTAGCGCTCATGGATCCGGACGTCGAGCTTGCCGGCCTCGATCAGGTCGAACAGCGAGCCGGCCCGCCACGCCAGCTCGTCGTGGGTGGCCACGTAGTGGCCGAGGGTGGGACGGGTGGTGAACAGCGAACCCTTCTGCGCCAGGATGCGCACGTCCAGCGGGGGCACCGGCCCGGAGGCGTTGCCGAAGAACACGCACAGCCCGCGGGGCCGCAGCGAGTCCAGCGATCCCTCCCACGTGTCGGCCCCGACCGAGTCGTACACGACGTCGACGCCCTGGCCATCGGTCAGCTCTCGGACGCGTGTCGGCACGTCCACGTCGCGGTAGAACACGATCTCGTCGGCGCCGAGGGCACGCACCTCGGCGGCCTTCTCCTCCGTGGATGTGCACGCGAGCACGCGGGCGCCGCGTCGCTTGGCGAGCTGGACCAGCAGCCGGCCGACCCCGCCAGCCGCGGCGTAGACCAGCACCGTGTCCTCGCCGTCGAGCGGCATGGTCGAGTGGGACAGGAAGTGGGCGGTCATGCCCTGGAGCATCACGGCGGCGGCGACGTCCAGGTCGACGCTGTCGGGGACCTCCACCGCCTGGTCCACCGGGATCGTCACCCGGGTGGCGTAGGAGCCCATCGTGTTCGCCCAGGCGACCCGCGTGCCGACCGGGAGCTCCACGCCGTCGCCGGCGGCGACCACCGTCCCGGCACCCTCGAGGCCGAGCCCGCTCGGTAGCTCCAGCGGGTACAGGCCGGTGCGGTGGTAGGTGTCGATGAAGTTGACGCCGGCCGCGGCCACCTCGACCAGGACCTCGCCGGGACCGGGGGACGGGTCCGGGGCCTCGGTCAGGGTCAGCACCTCGGGTCCGCCGGTGTGTTCGAACCGGATCGTCTCCACGTGGCTCCCTCCTCGACGACGTGCACGGGAGCACGACGGTAGTCCGTCGGCGGGCCGGAGCGTGCAGGAACCTCGCCGTCAGCCGCGGCGGGCTGGTGCGACATCTCGACGCGGGTGCGGCCGGGGCGTGACCGGCTGACGTGCGGGTGCCGTGGGCCGTCGGGTCCCGCGGTGGGTGTGGTGGTGCCGGGGCCGGTTGGTCGGTCCAGCCCGAGGTGGCGTAGCCTCGTGTCCGCGCGTCGGTCGGACCGTCCACGGCGCGAGGAGACCACGCGTGACCAGCGAGTTCAGCGGCGTCACCGACGTCCGTGCCCGGCTCGACGCTGCCGGCTACCTCCCCGACGAGGCGATCGAGACGGTCGTCTACCTCGCCGACCGGCTGCGCAAGCCGATCCTGGTCGAGGGCCCTGCCGGTGTGGGCAAGACCGAGCTCGCCAAGGCGGTCGCGGAGGCGCGTGATGCCGAGCTCGTGCGGCTGCAGTGCTACGAGGGGCTCGACGAGGCCAAGGCGCTGTACGAGTGGAACTACAAGAAGCAACTCCTGCGGATCACCCACGCCCGCGGCGGTGACGCCACCGGCGGCGAGGACTGGGAGGAGGTCGAGGACGACCTCTTCGGTGAGGAGTACCTGCTCGAACGACCCCTCCTGCGGGCGCTGCGCCATCCCGGCGAGGTGGTGCTGCTCGTCGACGAGGTCGACAAGGTCGACTTCGAGTTCGAGGCGTTGCTGCTGGAGATCCTGTCGGACTTCCAGGTGACGATCCCCGAGCTCGGGACCGTCACCGGGACCCACCATCCCTTCGTGGTGCTGACCTCGAACGCGACCCGCGAGCTCTCCGAGGCGCTCAAGCGGCGGTGCCTGTACCTCCACCTCGACTACCCGAGCGTCGAGCGCGAGAAGCGGATCGTGCTGTCGCGGGTGCCCGAGGCGCCGGAGCAGCTCGCCGACCAGCTGGTGCGGATCGTCCGGTCGCTGCGCCAGCTCGAGCTGAAGAAGCCGCCGTCGATCTCCGAGACCCTCGACTGGGCCCGCACCCTGCTGGAGCTCGGGTTCGACCACGTCGACGAGGACGTCGCGAAGGGCACGATGAACGTGCTGCTCAAGTACCAGCAGGACGTGGCCAAGGCGACGGGACACCTGCGCCTGCCGCCGCGCCCGGAGATGAACTGACCCCGTGAGCGAACGCGAGGCTCCCCCCGACGCACCGGGGACGCCGGCATCCGGTCACGGCGGTTCCGGGCACGAGGATCCGATGGCCGCCGACCGCCGGGTGCTGATCATCGGGCTGGTCGTGATGCTCGTGCTGGTCGGCGTGGGGGTGGTCACCGCGGCGCTGTTCACGGCCTCGGCGTGCCGGGACATCGGCCCCGGGTCGGTGACAGCGGGGCCCGCGGCCGCGGAGCTGTCCACGGTCCTTGCGACGACGCCGTCGCCCGAGCTGGCGGCGGCCGGGGACCACCTCGAGGTGGCGGTCCGCGACCTCGCGCGGGCCCTGGGCCCACTGACGGGCATCGCCGACGTGAGCGGTGCGACGGCCCTGACGACCGCGTGGAACTCGATCGTCGCGACGGGCCCGACCACCACGGTGCTGGATCTGACCGGTGACGACGTGGTGGCGGCCGCGGCCTTCGACGAGCCCTCGCTCCTCGTCGGGGACGGCGGGCGCCTGTACTCCCTCGCGTACGTGAACCCGCTCACCGGGCAGGTCGACGCACTGCTGCCGCTGGGTCCGGTTCTCGACCCTGGCACCTGCGTGGACACCGCCGTCGTGGGCGAGCCCTTCGCCTTCCACCTCGCCGCCGGTGGAGGCGAGCTGCTGCTGTTCCGCGTCGAGGAGGACTCCGACACGCCGGAGCTGGAACTGCGGGACGCCGTCGAGGGGCGTCGGTGGACGGCGGACCTGGAGGTGCCGATCGCGCCGCCCGGGATCCTGGCTGAGCGGGTGACGGCCGGTCTCGGCCCGGACGTCGTGGTCAGCGCCCGGCGGGTGATCGCCGGTGAGCCACAGGCGGCCGTGATGGCGGTGGATCGCGACGACGGTGAGGAGCGCTGGCGCGTGCGTCCCGAGGCGGTCCTGGCGGACGCGGACGATGACGAGCCGAGGTGGCTCGAGGTCGTCGGGGTGAGCGACAGCGTGGCCGTGGTCGCGGTCGCTCCCGAGCAGGCGCGGGACCGCGCGACGCTGGTGGCCTTCGACCTCGAGGACGGGGCGGTGCGGTGGCGGGCCGCACCGAGCGGGGGCGCCGCCGAGGTGTTGGCCGTCCGCGTCGAGGGCGGCCAGGTCTGGGTGGCGTGGCACGACGAGGGTGCGGTGGAACTGACGGCCCTGGACGTTCGCGACGGTGCCACGCTCGGATCGTTGCGGGTCCCAGGCAGGACCGCTGTGCTGGCCGACGGCATCGCGCTGGTGGGGGATCGTGTGCTCACCCTCGCGGGGGCCGGTCAGGTCCACGAGGTGGCTGAGGTGGCGTCGCCGCTCGTGCTCCAGGACGTCGTGTTCTCCCAGGGGACGACGAGCGTGCTGGTGACGGTGGGGACCAGCGAGGGAGAGCCGGTGCCCGTCGCCGAGCGTGCTGCGGTCGTGCTCACCTTCCGGTGAGGCGTGCGGTCGTGGCCGGTACCGTCGAGGACCGACGTGCCCGGGTGCTGCGAGAGGATGGACGTGTCGGAGCGGGTGTCGCAGGTGCGGGCCGAGGGGACGCCGCCGGTCAACGGCTTGCTCCAGCGCGTGCTCGACCTCACCGCGGCGCTGCGCCGGGCCGGAGTGAAGGCGACCCAGGCCGAGGCGATCGACGCGGTGCGCACCCTGCCCCACCTCGACCTGCTCGACCGGCCGCAGCTGCGCGAGGCGCTGGCGGCGGTGATGATCACCTCACGGTCGGAGCGGCAGGCCTTCGATGAGCTGTTCGACCTGTACTTCCCGGCCCGGCCCGCGCCCGGGGACGACACGCCGATGGTCACCGACGACGAGCCGGGGGAGGAGCTCGATCCGCAGGAGTACCTCGCCGAGCTGATCGAGACCCTGATGGGTGGCTCGGGTGAGGCGATCCGCGACCTCGCGCGCCTGGCCGTGGAACGGTTCGGGCGGGTCGAGGGTCGCGACGGCGGCGCGTCCTACTTCCAGTACAAGGTGTTCCGCGAGGTCGACCTCCAGCAGCTGCTGCGCGACCTCATGTCCCGGGTGCAGGACGACGGCGACGGGGAGCTCTCCACGCTGCAGGAGCGGCTGTACCGGGACGAGTTCGAGGCGCGGCTCCGGGCCTTCCGGCAGGAGGTCGAGGCGGAGATCCGGCGTCGGGCGGCCGCCCAGCGTGGGGTGGACCAGGTCGCGGATCGCATGACCCGCCCGCCGGTGGAGGACCTGGATCTGTTCCACCTCTCGGCCGAGGACCAGGCACAGCTGCGGGCACAGATCGCGCCGTTGGCCCGCAAGCTCGCGACGCGGGTCGCGGTCAAGCGGCGGCACGGCAAGCAGGGGCGGCTGGACGTGCGGCGGACCGTGCGGCGCTCGCTGTCGACGGGTGGGGTGCCCTTCGAGCCGTCCTTCCGGCCGCGGCGGCCCCACAAGCCCGAGCTGTTCGTGATCTGTGACGTGTCCGGGTCGGTCGCGTCCTTCGCCCGGTTCACGCTGATGCTGGTGCACGCGCTCCAGGAGCAGTTCACGAAGGTCCGCTCCTTCGCGTTCATCGACACCCTGGACGAGGTCACGGCCCTGTTCGAGACCGTCGACGCCGGCGATGCGATGAAGCGGATGATGTCGGAGGCGGAGCTGGTGTGGCTCGACGGCCACTCGGATTACGGGCGGTCCCTCGAGCGGTTCCACGCGGAGCACGCCGCCGACCTCAGCCCGCGCTCAACGGTGCTGATCCTCGGTGATGCGCGCAACAACTACCGCCAGGCGAGCGCGTGGGTACTGGAGGATCTGGGGCGTCGTGCGCGGCACGTCTACTGGTTGAACCCGGAGCCGATCCGGTTCTGGGACACCGGCGACTCGATCGCGTCCAACTACGCCCGCTTCGTCGACGAGATGGTCGAGGTGCGCAACCTGCGCCAGCTCGCCGGGTTCGTCGAGCGCATCGCGTAGGGCGCGGGCGGTGGCCCGCGCCCGGAGCGGGAGCACGCGGGAGGGTCGAGCGCATCGCGTAGGGCGCGGGCCACCGCCCGCGCCCGCGACGGGGCGCGGCCACGTACGATGCTCATCGTCGGCGGCACCGGAGAGCGGAGGCGGCGGCATGGAGATGATGGTCCTGCTCATCGCCCTCGGGCTCACCGTGCTGGTGCTCATGGCGACGTGGCGTCGGGGGCGCCGGCGACAACGCGACTCGCAGACCCGCATGGAACGGGACCTGCACGACTACCACGCGAAGCTGCACGAGAAGCCGGAGCATCGCCGGGCGGGGCGCTACCGCGGCCCCGGGCAGGGCTGGCGCTAGCTCATCCCAGCCGTGAGCCGCGGCTGGCGCGCTGGCGGGAGGGGGTGAGCCGGCTCGGGCGCACCACGGTGGCGCCGGCGAAGAGCACGACGGCGACCAGCAGGAGGGACACGAGGACCGAGGTGGCGTCGGCGAGCGCGCCGGTGATCCCCGCGGAGATCGGCCGCGAGCCCAGGAAGGCGACGCCCCACAGGGCCATGACCCGGCCGCGCAGTTCCTCTGGCACCTGCTGCTGGATCATCGTGGTCAGCGAGGTGAGCGCGAAGGCCATGCCGGTCCCAGCCATCCCGAATGCCACGATCGCGGTGAGCGGCGTGGGGGCGACGGCGGCCCCGAGCATGCCGAGCCCCAGCCCGACGAGGCCCGTGACGCCGAGGCGCGGCAGCCCGAACCAGGTCTGCATGCGGGACAGCCCGAGGAACCCCGCCGCCGCGCCGATCCCGAAGGCCGACGCGAGGGTGCCGACGAACGCGGATCCCTGGCCGAGCTGGTCGGCGATGGCCGGGGTGAGGGTGATGACGGGGTCGGCCCCGACCCCGATCGTGACGACGCCGAGCATCAGCGCCGACATGCCCGCATCCGCGCGGAGGTAGCGCCACCCAGCCCGCACCGAGGTGTCCTCGGACGCCGGCCGGGGGACGTCCCGGATGGGGATCAGCGCGATGACGACGGTGAAGGCGAGCCCTGTGAGCGCCGCGATCGTGAAGGTGATCGCGGGGCCCGCGGTCATCACCAGCAGCGCGCCGAGGGCCGGGCCGGCGGACCGGGCGATGGTCATCGGCAGCGAGCCGAGGGCGATCGCTGCCGGGAGCTCCTTGGGTTGCACCAGCGCAGGGATCAGCGCGTTCATCGCCGGCGCCCCGAGGGCGAAGCCGATACCCACGACGAGCGCCGCGGCGATCACCGCAGCAGCACCCGCGGAGCCCTCGACCCCGACGAGCGCGATCCAGAGGGCGAGCCCGCCCGAGCCGACGACGGTCACGAGCCGTCCGAGGATCAGCTGGCGTCGACGGTCGCCGCGGTCCGCCTGCGCGCCGCTCCAGGGCGCGAGGAACAGCTGTGGCAGGAACTGGCCGACGCTGACCGCCCCGACCAGCAGGGCCGAGCGGGTGAGTTCCCACACCAGGATCGCCGCCGCGATGTTGTGGATCCACACCCCGATCGTCGAGACGATCTTGCCGAGGAAGTACGGACCGAAGGAGCGGTCGCGGAGCAGCGCGAGGGAGCGTCGGGGTGCAACCTCCGCGTCGTCCGACGCCGGTGAGCTGCCGTCGTCCCGGGTCTTGCCGGCCGTCGTCGGCGTGGCGCGCTCCGTCGGGAGGTCGCGCTCGGTGGTCGTCGAGGTCGGGTGGGCGGTCTCGGTCGCGGTGGTGTCGAGGGAGGGGCGGGTCATGTGGTGCTTTCGAGCTGGTCGAAGCCCTCGCGCAGGAGGGTCAGGAGGTCACTGAGTCGTTCGAGGTCCGCGGGATCCCAGCCGGAGGTCACCTCGTCGAGCAGCTGGCGGCGCGCGTCGGTGACCTCGTCGAGCAGCGACTGCCCGTCGTCGGTGAGCAGGATCTGGCTGCGGCGCCCGTCGTCGGGATGGCGCGCGCGCGTGAGGTAACCGGCTTCGACCTGCTGCTCCACGAACCGGCTGGCCGTGGAGGGGTCGACCATCAGCCGCTCGGCGATGTCGCCGACGCAGGGTGGCGTGTCGCCCGCGCGTTCGACGGCGCGGAGCACCCGGACGGTGCTGAGCTCCACCTTGGAACCGAGCGCGGCGAGCAGCCGAGCCCGGTACCCCGGACGGCGGACGAGCCGCTGGATGTCGAACAGCGCGTCGTCGAGGGCGATGAGCGGCGAGGTCGTGATCGTACTCATAGGATGTGTGCAGCATACACATGATGACGGCCCGTCGCAGGACGGCGTGCGCGCACCGTCCACCTCGGGCCGTGGGTGACCTGCGACGGACCGTCGCCCGCGGGGGTTAGCCTGCCGCTGATGTCGCGACGCGTCGGGCTCCTCGGTGGGACCTTCGATCCCCCGCACCTCGGGCACCTGGTGGTGGCCGAGTGCCTCCGCGTCGACCTCGGACTCGACGAGGTGCGGTTCCTCGTCGCCGGTCAACCGTGGATGAAGCCGGGGACCACCAGCGCCGACGACCGCATCGCGCTCGCGCAGGCGGCGGTCGCCGACGACGTCTACCTCGTGGTCGACGACCGCGAGGTGCGCCGGGAGGGGCCGACCTACACGGCCGATACCTTGGAGGAACTGTCCGGGTCGGAGCCGGACACCGAGTGGTGGTTCATGTTGGGTGCGGACGCAGCGAACGCGCTGCCACGGTGGGAGCGGGCCGACGCGGCCCTCGAGCTCGCACGGTTCGTGGTGGCGACCCGACCGGGACATGAGCTCGACCTCCCCGAGCCCTACGCCTCCCGGGTCGAGCTCCGCAGCGTGCCGTTGGTCGGCGTCTCATCCTCCGAACTGCGCGAGCGGTACCGCACCGGGCGGGCCACGCGCTACCTCGTCCCCGATGCGGTGCACCAGCTGATCGTCGAGCGGGGGCTGTACGAGGTCGCGCATGGCTAGGCGGCGCCGCCCCCAACCGCCGATCGGTGACGCTGCGCGCTCGCGTCCCCGACGCAGCGACCTGAGCCGCCGGGAGCGCCGCCGGCGTCGTCGTCGCGCTGCCAAGGCGAGGCAGCCGGGGTTCGACAGCTGGCCGCAGGCGAGGTCGGACGCGGGACGCGGGCGATCGACCGAGCACGGCGCCTCCGCTCCGGGACGAGACCGGCCCCTCGGCGCCGATCGCGACGCCTCGATCGACGATGCCGAGCCGCTGTTCGACACACCGAGCACCGCGCGGACGACGCAGGACCCACCCGGGGAGCCGGTGCCATCGGACCGGCCGCTCGCGACCGCATCCGACCAGCGGGACCTTCCGCGCGCGAAGCTCCCGGCGATCGCGATGCCGATCCCTCGGGCACCGGAGCCGCCGCGCGAACGTGCACCGGCGCGCCACCCTGAGGAGGGTGCCCGCGTGGCACCCGGAGACGCTCCCGGGAGGGAGGGGGCACCGTCCGGTTTCGATCCGGGCCAGGAGGAGCCGCCCGCGCGATCGCCCTCGCCGCAGCCGGCCACCCGGCCGCGACGGCGGCGTTGGCCGCTCATGCTGCTCCTCGGCGTCGCCGTGCTGACCATCCTCGGCATCGTCGCCGCCCACTTTGGGTGGATCGACCTGGCCCGGGAGATGGTCATCCCCGTCGACGACGAGGAGGCGCTCGCCGAGCCGCCCGAGGACGGCTGGCAGCCGGCCTTCCTGCTCGCCTCCTTCGACGACGAGGTGGTCGAGGGTCGCCTGCGGAGCCTCGCGGTCCTGGCGACCGACCGTCGTGCGGACCGGGCGACGGTGGTGCTGATCCCGCCGGCGACGATCACCGACGTGCCCGGGTTCGGCTCGTTCACCCTGGGGGAGGCGTGGGAGCTCGGCGGCGCGTCGCTCGTGGCGGTGACCGTCGACAACCTCCTCGGCCTGCGGGTCGGCGGGGTCCTCGCCGTGGACGCCGACGGGTGGGCCTCCTGGTTCGAGGCGCCCGGCTCGGCGGCCATCGAGGTCCCCTCGCGGATCGTTCCCCGCGAGGGCGATCCTGACCGCGGTTTCGATCCAGGACCTCAGGAGCTGGTACCCGACGACGTCGGCCGCTACGTGCTGGTCCGGGGGCAGGGGGAGTCCGAACTGGACGGGCTGTCCCGGACCCGTCAGGTGATCGACGCCCTCCTGGACGCGATCGCTGCCGACCCCGAGGTGCTGGACGCCGCGGTGGAGGCAGCCCGGACCTTCCCGGGGACCGCGACCCCCGACCGGATCGAGACCGTGCTGAGGGAGCTCGCCGAGGCGCGCGAGCGCGACGCGCTGACCACCGTCTCCCTGCCCGTCGTGCCCCTGGGGTCCGGCAGCGACGACCTCTACCGCAGCGACGACGAGCGGGTCGAGGCGCTGATGGACGACCGCTTCGCCGCGTCCCGCGACGACCACGCCAGCTCCGAGCGCCTGGCGGTGCAGATCCTGAACGGCAACGGCCTGCCCGGTGTCGGACAGGATGTCGCGGATCGGCTGGCCGACGGGCGCTACCGCATCGTGCTGACCGGCAACGCCGACCGGTTCACCTACCGCACCACCCGGATCATCGTGTACACCGAGGAGCGCGAGCACCTGCTGGCGGCCCAGGACGTCCAGGAACGCCTCGGCGGGATCGGGACGATCGAACGCTCCGGCACCCCGCAGTCCGTGGTCGACCTGACGATCGTCGTCGGTGCCGACTTCCCGCCGTCGTCCTGACCGCGGTCGCACGGGGCTCTGCGCTGTGGTTCCCTGGTGGCACGTCGACCGTGAGGAAGCCGTGCCAGCAACCGAAGATGCGATCACGCTCGCCGTGTCCGCGGCCGACGCCGCCGATGACGTGAAGGCCGCCGATCTCCGCCTCCTGGACGTCACCGACCTGCTGGCGATCGTGGATCTGTTCCTGCTCGCGACCGCGTCGTCCGACCGGCAGCTCAAGGCCGTGGCCGACCGTATCGAGGAGCGCCTGCGCGAGCAGGACCGTCGGCCGCTCCGGCGGGAGGGGTCGCCGAGCGCGGGATGGGTGCTGCTCGACTACGGCGAGCTGGTGTGCCACCTGTTCCTGCCGGAGCAGCGGGAGCACTACGCGCTCGAGCGCCTGTGGGGCGACGTGCCCCGCGTCGACCCACGCACCGGTGACCGGCTCGATGACGGCCGGACGCCCGTGACGGCAGGACGGTCGGGGTCGCGCCCGTGAGACGGCTCGTCCTGGTGCGCCATGGCGAGTCCCTCTACAACGCGGAGGCCCGCATCCAGGGGCAACGGTGCGCCGGACTGTCGGAGCTCGGTCACGAACAGGCGAAGCTGACCGCGCTGGCGTTGGCGGAAGCGCACCCCACCGCACGGCTGGTCACCTCGGACCTGCAGCGCACCGTCGAGACCACCGCACCGCTGGTCGCGGCGCTCGGCCGCCCGGCCGAGGAGGACCCGCGTCTCCGCGAGCGCAGCTTCGGTCGCTGGGAGGGACGGCTGCGCGACGAGGTCATCGCCGACGAACCCGAGCGGTGGCAACGCTGGCTCGTCGGTGACGACGTGATCGGCGAGGTGGGTGGCGAGTCCACCGTGCAGCTCGCCGACCGCGTCGAACCGTTCCTGCGTGCGCTCCTCGCCGCAACGCCCGCGGAGGGGGTCACGATCGCGGTGACCCACGGCGGGCCGGTGTGGCACGGGCTGCACCGACTGCTCGAGCTGCCCCGACCGGTGCTCGGCGGCGTCGACAACTGCTCGGTGACCGAGGTCGGCAGCCCCGGTGAGGGGGCCGTCCTGCTCCTGCGCTGGAACGAGGTCGGCCACCTGCCGCACGACCTGCGCTCCACCTGGCGATCCGCGCAGGCCGCCAACGGCCCGCCCGTCGGACGCTGAGCCCGACCGGACGTCCCCGCGCACCCCTCGCGCAGGGCCGACGATCCGGCGGCGGGTGAACGGACCAACGCCCCTGGACGGACCGGGCCGCGTCGTCCATCCTGGTGGGAGAACCGGAGGGATCACGGACGGAGGACACATGTCCGCGACGATGCTTCCCGGACTCGCCGAGCCGGGTCACGAACACCTCCACGACGCCGAGGGATCCGACACCGAAGGCGCACGCGCCACCACGCTCCGCGTGCTGTTCCCCGACCGTGCGCAGGCCGAGGCCGCGGTCGCCGCCCTGTACGAGCACGAGCCGGTCGCGGCCGACAGCATCTCCATCGCACCGGCACCGCACGTGACCGCACGGCTGGTCGACCGCACCCTCCCGAAGGATCTCTCCGCGATGGGACGTCACGCCGGTCTGGGCGCGCTGCTCGGTGCCCCGGTCGGCATCCTGCTTGGCGTCGCCCTGCCGCTGGGGTTCGCGCGGGCGCTCGCGGTGCCGCTGATGATGTTCGCCTTCGCCGGGTTCGGTGCCCTCGTGGGTGCGTTGATCGGGCTGGCCCGCGCCGATCCCCTCGACGACGACCCCGTGGTGACTGTCGTGGCCGGCGGGGATGCCGTGGTCGTGACGGTCCGCCACCTCGCTGCGCCCCGCTACACGGCGTTGCTGACCGCGTTCGGCGGGCTCCCCATCGAACCGGAGGACGTCGCGGTCCCGTCCGGCTGACCCACCCCGCCGCTGTTGCCGCGCTGCGGGGGCGGCGCTCTACAGGTACTGGCCCCGGTCGTCGGCGGCGGGCATCTGCGGCTGCTGGGCGCGCATCCGCGCCAGCTGCTGCTGGGCAGCGAGCTGCTGGGTGACGATCGAGGCCTGGATGCCGTGGAACAGGCCCTGCAGCCACCCGGAGAGCTGCGCCTGCATCACCCGGAGCTCCGCGCCGGTCGGTGTGCCGTCATCGGGTTCGAGGCTCAGCCCTTCGAGCTCCGCCGCGAGATCACCCGACACGACCGAGCGCAGGTCCTCGACGGTGCGGTTGTGGATCTCCGTGAGGCGCTGACGGGCCGCCTCGTCGAGCTCGGTCGTCTGGACCTCCTCCAGGAGGGTCTGGACGGTCGACGCGATCCGGATCAGCCGGGCCGGTTCCTCCACCGCCTCCCGGGTCTCCTCACGGACCACCGGGTCCAGTTGTGCGTGTGCGACCTGCGGGGCATCCGGGTCGGTCGGGTGCGGGGTGGTCGGTTCAGGCACGGCGAACTCCGTCGGCGTCGAGGTGCGGCGCGGGGCGGCCGGTGGCGCCATCGTCAGGCAGCGTCGGGATCGTAGACCTCGAGCAGCCCGGACAGATCGTGGGCGCCGATCGGGTGCCGCAGCCTATCCAGGGCGCGGTTCTGGAGCTGCCGGATGCGTTCGCGGGTCAGCCCGATCCGGGCCCCGATCTCCTCGAGGGTCTGGGGCGGTTCCCCGTCCAGTCCGAACCGCAGGATCAGGATCGTGCGTTCACGCTCGTCGAACTCGGCCAGCACGGCACCGATCCGGTCGGTGGCGTCGCCCTGCAGGGCGAGGACCGCGGGATCGACGACGTCCACGTCGGGCAGGAGGTCACCCATCGTGTCGTCGCCGTCCTCCCCGACGGGTCGGTCGAGGCTGGTCAGCTCCTGCATCGCCTCCCGGACCTCGTAGAGGCGCTGCAGGCTGAGCCCGACCTCCTCGGCCACCTCCCGGTCGGTGGGTTCCCTCCCGTTGTACTGACCGAGACGCAGCTCGGCGGATCTGAGCTTGCTGTACAGCGTCCAGATGTAGGCGGGCACCCGGATCGTGCGGGCCTTGGCGACCACGCCGCGCTGCAGCGACTGGCGGATCCACCACACCGCGTACGTCGAGAACCGGTACCCCTTGGTGTGGTCGAAGCGCTCCACCGCCCGGAGCAGGCCGATGTTGCCCTCCTGGATCAGCTCGATCAGCTCGAGGTCACGTCCGCCGAACCGCCGTGCCTGGGACACGACCAGGCGCAGGTTGGCGTTGACCATCCTGTCCTTCGCCTGGGCACCTTCGCGGCTGACCTGGCGCAGGCGCGTCTCGCGCCGGTCGCTGAGTCCCCCCTGGCGGAGGAACTCGTCGGCGGCGAGGCCGGCCCGGTACCGCTTGGTGAGGTCGGCCTCCCGTTCCTTGTCCAGCAACTCGTACCGGCTGGCCTCGTTGAGGTACTGCCGGACGAGGTCGGTGGTGACGCCGCCCCGGAGATCCGCGCCCTCCTCGTGTCCCTCCTCGGTGCCATCGCCGTTCGCCCGTGTGACCGCGGTCCGCGGTCCGTCAAGCAAGCCCTGCATCGCAACGCCGATCGTCGTCCACCTGCAGGACCGACAGTCTGCTGAGGCCGCGCGGGTCTGTCAGGGGCCACAGGCCCTCCACCGCTGGGACGAACGACACCCACCCGACGGGCGCGACCGCGGGGCGCGGTGCGCGGGTCACACGCGGGCGACGGCCCCGCTGAGCGGCGATGGCGAGGGGTGCAGGTGGTTGTCGACCGCGGCGAAGGTGGCGGGATCGATGCGCCGGGCGATCGCGAGGACCTCCTCCGCGTCCCGCCGCCGGACGGTGGAGAGCACCATGTCGACCGGGCCCCGGAGACCCGTGCCGCGGAACACCGTCGCGCCGTGGCCGGCGTCCCGGATCGCGTCGGCGATCACGTGGCCGAGCTGGCGGCCCTCGTCGTCGACGCGGGTCCCGTCGGCGTAGATCCGGACGGTGGTCATGCCGAGGCGGAGCCGCCGTGCTACCTCGACCCCGATGGCGGTGCCGGACGCGACCCCGACGACGAACCCGGCGATGCGCACCGGGGTCATGTCGGCGAACACGATCCCGGCGGCCGTGACCCACACGGTGGCCTCGGTCCCGGCGACGAGGGCCGCCAGCAGGCGGCGTTCCTGGACCACGAACACCGTGCGGAAGACGTTGAGCGAGACGTCGCAGACCCGGAGGAGGGCGATCACCAGGGCGGGCCACACCAGGGCCCACACGCTGCCGATCTGGGTGAGCAGCTGGTCCATCGCAGGTCCGTCTCGCAGGTTCGACGGTCGGGGCCGCGGACGCGCGGCTGCCGGGAGGCACCTGGCCCCTCACCCCAAGCATCCGACATCGGACGGGACGCGGGCCCACCCCACCCCGTCCGGACGGAGACCATCCCGCGTCGATCAGGCGCGGCTGGCAGCTGCCGCGGGTCGGCGGGTGCGCCGGCGGACCGCGGGGGACGTGCGTTGCGGCGTCATGCGGAACGAGAGACGGGCGACGAGGAAGCTCGCCGGCACCCACGCGAGCAGCCACTGCAGCTCAGGGAGCACCTCGCCGAGCGACGCGCCGTGCAGGGACACCGCCCGCATCCCGTCGACCAGGGCCGTGATCGGCAGCGCCTCGGCGACCCACCGCACCACCGTCGGCAGCGACGCCACCGGGAAGAACATCCCCGACAGGAACATCAGCGGCATCGTCACGAGTCCCGCGAGGTTGTTGGCCGCATCGACGCTGGACGTCCGACCGGCGATCGCGAAGCCCAGGGCGAGGAAGGTGAGGTTGCCGAGGGTGGCGAGCAGCAGCAGCCACAGCGGGTTGCCCACCACGGTGCCCCCGAGGGCCAGTCCGAGCACGAGCAGGAGCACCACCTGTCCCAGCGCGATCACCAGCCGCGCGAGCACCTGACCGGTGATGAACGCGGACGGGGAGACCGGCGCCACGGCCAGCCGTCGCAGGACCGCGGTCTCGCGGAAGCGGGCGACGGAGCCGGCGATGCCGACCATGGTGAGGTTCATCACCCCCAACGCGAGCAGCCCGGGCAACACGAAGTCGAAGTAGTCGAGCGGCGCGCCCGAGGAGGGCGGGGCAGGCGCACCGACCCCGAAGTCCCCGAGCGGGGTCAGCGACAGGTCGTACAGGCTGAACACCAGCAGGAACGCGACCGGGAAGATCGCCGCGCCGAGCAGCGCGGTCCGATCGCGGAGCAGCATCCTGAGGCTGGCAACGGTGAGATCGAGGGTCTGTCGGAGGAGTGGTCGGCGGGTCCGGTGCATCGGGGCTCCTTGGGTTCGGCGGAGGGACGGTCAGTCGCGGAGGTGGTGTCCGGTGCGGGCCAGGAACACGTCCTCGAGGGTCGGGGTCGTGACGCGCACGTCGGCCAGGTCGATCCCGGCGTGCGTCGCCCACGCGAACAGCGCGGGCACGGCGTGCGCCGGGTCGGTGACGCGCAGGTCGTAGGTGGCCTCGCCGTTGGCGTGGACGTCGGCGTCGGCCACCCCCGGCAACGCCGCGAGCTGCTCCGCCTCGACGAGCCTCGCCAGCCGGAACCGCACGCGGTGGCCGACACCGAGCGCGGCGATGTGTCCGGCAGGGGTGTCGAGCGCGACGAGCTCGCCGTGATCGAGGATCGCGACCCGGTCGGCCAGCGTCTCGGCCTCCTCCAGGTAGTGCGTCGTGAGCACGACCGTGCGTCCTTCGGCGTTGATCCGGCGGATCAGCTCCCACAGGGTGCGGCGGGCCTGCGGGTCCAGCCCGGTGGTGGGCTCGTCGAGGAACACCACCTCGGGGTCGCTGACGAGCGCCGCCACGATCGAGAACCGCTGTGCCTGCCCACCCGAGAGCTGGCCGACCAGCGCCTGGCGCTTGCCGGTCAGCCCGACGAGCGCGAGCAGGTCATCGGGGTCGCGGCGGGTGGGGTAGAAGGACCCGAACAGGACCAGGATCTCCCGCAGGGTGAGGTGCTCGAAGTACGACGAGGCCTGCAGCTGCACCCCGATCCGCCGCTTCACCTCCTCACGCTGGCGCTGGACGTCGTACCCGAGCACCTCGGCCCTCCCGGTGGTGGGTTCGCCGAGCCCCTCGAGGATCTCCAGCGTGGTGGTCTTGCCGGCCCCGTTCGGGCCGAGCAGCGCGAACACCTCGCCACGGCGTACCTCGAAGCTGATGCCGGCCACGGCGTCGAAGGTGCCCCCCTCGGGGTGGGGGTAGGTGCGGACGAGATCGTGGACGCGGACCGCGACCTCGTCGCGGAACGTGGTGGCGGTGGTCGCCATGGGCGGGCTCCGTGGTCGGTGACGCCCGCACCGTGCCCGGCCGTGCTGACGCCAGGCTGACGCGCCCCTGACAGGCGCCACCGCCATCCCCGAAGCCGCGTCAGACGAGCGGCGGCAGCAGACCGTCCTCGGTCCTCCCCGCGGCGAGTGCCGCATCGGCGCGGTCGCCGTCGAGCTGGGCGCGGGCCCGCGCCTCGACGCGATCGACGTCGAACCGTTCGCCCGCGACGAGCCCCGCACCGAGGGGCTCCCGCAGCGCTGCGGCT
>SKNO01000291.1 GCA_007120465.1 Nitriliruptoraceae bacterium | reverse complement strand
GAGACCGAGATCATGGACGGGTTGGCCCACCCCTTCGCGGTGCGCGTCCAGTGCGCCTTCATGGGGTGGCCGGACCACCTCCACGGTCCGCTGCGTGACTGGATGACCAGCAACCAGGCCGCGATCCGCGCGCAGGACCGTGGACGTCTGGAGGAGCTCGCCGGGGAGTTCGACACCATCATCCGCGCGCAGCTCGACCCGCGCCGCCCCGGCGACCCGGACGGGGACGTCACCAGCCGGCTGCTGACCGAACAGGTCGACGGTCGCGCCCTCACCGACGCCGAGCTGGTGAGCCTCATCCGCAACTGGACCGCGGGAGAGCTCGGCACGATCGCGGCGAGCGTCGGGATCATCGTCCACCACCTCGCCGTCGATGACGAGCTGGCCGACCATCTGCGTCGTTCGCCCGCGGAGCTCCCGGCGGCCATCGACGAGATCCTCCGCCTCGAGGGGCCCCTGACCGCGAACCGTCGTCGCACCACCCGGCCCGTCGTGCTCGGCGGGTGCTCGCTGCCCGCCGACACGCCGCTCACGATCCTGTGGCCCGACGCCAACCGCGACCGGCGGGTGTTCGCGCCGGGGCGCTTCGCCCCCGCCGAGCACGCGCACGACAACCTGCTCTACGGGGCCGGGCTCCACGTGTGCCCCGGCGCGCCACTGGCGCGGCTGGAACTCGAGATCCTGACCGGGACCCTGCTGACGCAGACCCGCAGGATCGTCCTCGCGGGGACCGCCCGGCGCGCGGATCATCCGGTCGGCGGCTTCACCGCGGTGGCGGTGCGGCTCCAGCGGGCCGGGTCCGGCTGACCGAGCGGGCGTACTTTTACACATTAAATCTTGTTTCTATTCAGAAACGATGCTAGCGTCGGCACCCTCCCGACCCGAGCGAGGTCCCGATGCAGACCGTGACGCTGGCATCCGCCGAGCGCGACGTCCGTGCCGCCGAGGCGATGGAGTCGCACCACGCCGAGCTGCTCGGCAACCTCGAACTGCGCACCACCCGGCTCCTGCGCGCGATCACCGCGCCCGACGCCGCGCCCGCACGCCGGACCCGCGATGAGCTGGTCGCGTGGTGTCGCCGTGAGCTCGTCCCACACGCCGAGGCCGAGGAAGCGGTGCTCTACCCGGCGGCCAGGCAGCTGGCCGGGCAGCACGCGCTGATCCACGCGATGTCGCACGAGCACGGGGTGCTCCAGGACCTCGTCGCCCGGCTCGCGAGCGCCGACGACCCGAGCGTCCTCGCCGCCGAGGCCGGTGCGCTGCGGCGCCTGTTCGCCTCCCACGTCCACAAGGAGAACGCCCTGATCCTGCCGGCGGTGGCGGCGGATGCCTCCACGTCGCTGGCCGACCTCCTCGACCGGATGCACGCGCAGCTCGAGGCGACGGCCGACGGTGGGGCGACGGGCACGGGGACGGCCGAGCCGCCGACCACCGACGCCGCGGTCACCGACGGGCAGACGGCGCCGACCGCCGCCCACACGTGTGGGTGCCACGACGCGGACGACGACGCCGTGGAACTGGACGTGCGGGCCGTCCCCCACGCGATCCGGCACGCCACGGTGTTCGGGGCCCTGGACGCGGTCGCGCCAGGGACCGGGATCGTGCTCGTGGCGCCACACGACCCGTTGCCCCTGCTCGCCCAGATCGACCAGCGGCACCCCCACGCCTTCGACGTCACCTACCTCGAACGTGGTCCGGAGGCCTGGCGGCTGCTGCTGCACCGGACCCACCCGTGATGCCACCACACCGACGCCACCGAAGGAGCACGAGGATGAGCACGAGGACGAACCCGTCGATCCACGCCCCACGGCGCACCCCGGAGGTGGCCGACAGCCCCCTCGACCTGTACGCCCTGGCCGACGAGCTGCTCGCCGAGGCGCGTGAGCTGCGAGCGAAGCGGTCCGCCCGGACCCTGACCCCGGGGGCTGGCGCTCCGGTCAAGCAGAGCCTGCTCGCCCTCGTAGCGGGCCAGACGCTGCAGGAGCACCTCGCCCCCGGCCCCACCACCCTGCTCGGGATCACGGGGACCAGCGTGCTGACCGCTGACGACGACGCGGTGACGCTCACCGACGGCACGTGGGCCGTCTGCCCCACGGGACCCCACACGTTGGAGGCCGTCTCCGACACCGTCGTCCTCATCACGGTCGCCCCGGACCCGGGCTCGCCCACGACCACGTGATCGGCACCGACGATGACCGTCCCGCTGCACCTGCACGCGAGCTTCCCGGTCGACGAGCCGGCCGAGGAGCTGGCGGCGCGACTGGCCGACGCGGGCCCACCGGTGATCGCGCACGCCACGGCGGACGCCTCGCTCGCGCTGCGGCCGCTGTTCCGTCGCTGGGGGATCGGCACGGAGACCGCACCGACGGCCGCTGCCCGCCTGCTCGGTGACGACGAGCTCGGCCGGTACGAGGTGGTGTGGCACGGCGACGAGGCGGCCACCTGCTGGCCCGCCCTCACCGGCCGGATCCTGGTCGTGCCCGACGACCGCCCCGGCACCTCCCGGCTCGCGCTCCTGACGCACCGCTCCCCGCACGTGGAGCTCGTCACCGGCCGGGTCGACCGGCTGCACCGCCGGAGGGCCGGACAGGTCGCCACGCAACGGTTCCTCCGCGACCTCGCGCGCCACCTCGTGGGCGACCGCCCCGCGGACGCGGTCCACGGCGGGGGCGTGGCGCAGCGGGTCGCCGACGACCCGGGCCCCTGGCACCTCCACCACCTGCACGCCGTCCCAGGACGCCCCGACGACCTGCGTCGAGACGTCCGTGCCGCGCCCCTCGCCGTCCTGGAGCGCGCCACCGGGGGCGCGATCGCGCGCGCCCGCG
>SKNO01000131.1 GCA_007120465.1 Nitriliruptoraceae bacterium | reverse complement strand
CGACGGGACCGCCGCACGGGCCGCTCCTGCGACCCGGACGCACCCCGACGCATCCGCCGACGGTGCGGGGCACGCTCCGGGGCCACGGCCCGACGACCCGACGCCCTAGGAGGACCGTCCGATGCGCGCCGAGAACCCCTCCCACGCCCTGGCGCTGGTCGTCACCGACGAGCTCGCGCGCTGCGGCGTCACCGACGCGGTCCTCGCGCCCGGGTCGCGATCGGCGGCGCTGGCGATGGCGCTGCACGACGACCCGCGGATCCGCCTGCACGTCGAGGTGGACGAACGCTCCGCCGGCTTCCTCGCGATCGGGCTGGGCCGCGCGACGGGCCGTCCGGCGCCGGTGCTGGTCACCTCGGGCACCGCGGTCGCGAACCTCCACCCGGCCGTCGTCGAGGCCGACACCGGCCACGTGCCGCTGCTGCTGCTCACCGCCGACCGGCCGCCCGAGCTACGCCACACCGGCGCGAACCAGGCGATCGAGCAGGTCGGCCTGTTCGGACGGGCGCCGAGGTGGTGCGTCGACCTCGGGGTCCCGGAGGACCGGCCGGACAGCGTCTCCCTGTGGCGCTCGACCGTGGGACGGGCCGTGGCCGCAGCCACCGGCACCGCGGGGCCGGCCGGCCCCGTGCACGTCAACCTCGGCTTCCGGGAGCCGACGGTGCCGCTGTCCGACGACGGGCGCAGCCCGGTCGCGACCTGGTCGCAGCCGCTGGACGGGCGGGCCGGTCGCCGGCCGTGGGTCACGGTCGAACGCGCGCCACGGACCGTGCCGGAGGAGCAGGTGCGCGCCCTCGCCGGGCGGATGCTCGGGACCGAACGGGGCCTGATCGTCGTCGGGTCGACCACCACCGACCCGGAGCCGATCCACGCCCTCGCGCGCGCCACCGGGTGGCCCGTCCTCGCCGAGGCCACCTCCGGGGTGCGGACCGCCGGCGACACCGCGCTCGCCCACGGCCACCACCTGCTGAGCCACCCGGGTTTCGCCCGCGCCCACGTGCCCGACCTGGTGCTGCGGATCGGGCGGACGGGCCTGTCACGGGCCGTCGCGTCGCACCTCGGGCCGAAGGTGCCGCAGATCCTGCTCGACCCGGACGGGAGCTGGCACGACCCGGAGCGGACGGTCGGCGAGGTGCTCGTCGCCGACGTCGGTGCGACCTGCGGGGCCCTCGCGGCGGCGCTCGGGACCGCGGCGTCATCGGCATGGCAGGCGTCCTGGCGGCGTGCCGACGCCGCCGCGCGGGCCGCGATCGACGAGGTGCTCGACGCCGACGACACCCCGACCGAGCCGCGGGTGGCACGGGACCTGGCGGCGAGCCTGCCCGGCGGGGCGACCCTGGTGGTCGCGTCGTCGATGCCGATCCGCGACCTCGACCTGGTGATGGCCCCGCGGGACGGCCTGACCTTCGTCGCCAACCGGGGAGCTTCGGGGATCGACGGGTTCGTGTCGACGACGCTCGGAGTGGCGTTGGCGGTCGCCGACGACGGGTTCGGGAGGCGCGCCAGCGACGCGGGCGACGCCACGGACGCCACGGACGGTGGCACCGCGCGGCCCGCGGGCCCGACCGTCGCGCTGGCCGGGGACCTGTCCCTCCTCCACGACGCCAACGGGTTCCTGCTGTCCCCGTCCGCGGACCACCTCGACGTCACCTTCGTGGTGGTCGACAACGACGGCGGGGGCATCTTCTCCTTCCTCCCGCAGGCCCGGTTCCCCGGCTCGTTCGAGCGGGTGTTCGGCACGCCCCATGGCCGCGACCTGGCCCGGCTGGCAGCCCTCCACGAGCTGGGCTACGCCGAGGTGGCATCGGCCAAGGACCTCGTGCCCGCGGTCGACGCGGCGCTCGCTGCCGGCGGGATCCGGCTCGTCCACGTCCGCACCGACCGTGCGGCCAACCTCACCCTGCACCGACGCCTCACCGAGGCGGTCCACGCCGCCCTCGACGAGCTGGCGTGACGATGGCTCGCCCGCCAGGCCGGCCCGAGGGGGAGGTGGCGAGGTGACCGAGCCGTTCCTCGACCCGGACGTGGTGCCTGCGGACGGTCACCGGCGCGCCGCGCGGGTGGTCCTGATCGACGGCGGTGTCGACGGTGGTCGGGTGCTGCTCGAGTACGTCGCGGCCGGCGGCGACGAGTCCCGCGCGGCCTGGTGGGAACTGCCCGGTGGTGGCATCGACCCCGGCGAGTCGACGGCGGATGCTGCCGCCCGCGAGCTCGCCGAGGAGACCGGGTACGTCGACGTCCAGATGGGACCGCCGGTCGCGACCGGGCGGGTCCGCTACCAGGGCGGGACGGGGGTGGTCGAGCAGCACGAGACGATCCACGTCGCCTGGCTGCGGACGGGGCGGCGTGCTTCCCCGCGCCTGGAGGAGCTCGAGCTCCGGGACCAGCTGGACGTGCGGTGGGTCACACTGCGGGAGCTCGGCGACGGACGTCGGTTCGAACCCGAGGGGCTGCGCGGGCTCGTCCGGGACCTCACCGCCGGACGGCTGGTCCCGCGCCGGCTGACCGACCAGGACGTCGTCGCCGGGACGGGCGGCGACGTCGACCTGGGGCCGCTGCCCGATGGGGCGGAGGCCCGCATCATGGTGGACCGGGTCGTGCGGGACGCGGCGCCCTGGACCCCGGCGGTGCACGCCTGGCTGGCGCACGCTCGCGACGTCGGCGTCGATGCCGTCCCGGCCCCGCTGGGGGTCGACCGGCACGGACGGGAGGCCGTCACCTTCGTGCCCGGCGCGGTCACGGGCGACGCCGGCACGGCAACCGGGTCCGACACGGCAACCGGGTCCGACACGGCAACCGGGTCCGACACGGCAACCGGGTCCGGGGCGGCCGGCGCGCAGGTGT
>SKNO01000090.1 GCA_007120465.1 Nitriliruptoraceae bacterium | reverse complement strand
GGTCCGAAGGGCTGATCCTCCGACGACCGTGACCCGATCCGGGCCACGCAACGTCTGACCAGCGGTGCGCCCCGTCGGCATCGTCCGACGGGGCGCACCGCGGTCCTCCCGCTCCCGAGGGAGGTGAGCGAGTACGGTCCCACCATGGACCTCGACCACGCGCACTCGGCTGGGACCTGGGCTACCTGGCGGATGCCACCGTCGACCCTGGCAGCCTGCGTGCGGAGCTCACGCAGGCCCTCGGGACCGACGAGGTTGACCTCACCGATCTGGCGCGGGCGTCCGCACTGCTCCGGTTCGAGGCAGCGCGGACCGGTCGACCGATCCACGAGGGCACGCCGGGCGCGTACGAGCGCTTCGTGCTCCAGGCCACCCTCTACTGGTGCGACGCCGACCTCGCGCGTGTGCACGAAGCAGCCACGCATGGGTCCGCCGACCTCATCGCGTTCCTCGCCGCGATCCGCGACCAGCTCCCGTCAGCTGATCCATCGTCGTAGGTCCGCGAGATGGGCGTGCGAACGGTCCGCCGCGCGCGCCGGCTCGACCGTCGTGACGGGCCGCACCCTTCAGGCGCCGGCCGTGGCCAGCCGCCACTGCTGCGCGATGCGGACGAGGTGGTGCGCCCAGAGGCCGACGAGCACGGCGGACCCGATGCCGAGCGCGGCGGGCGACCACGCCGCGTCGCGCAGGAAGAAGCTGATCGCGACCACGAGGACGCCCCCGTTCCAGGCCCAGATCATCCAGTGCGACACGATCGACCCCGGCACGATCCCGCGCGGCAACAGGTCGGCGGGCGCGGCCACGGTCGCGGTGCTGTCCCGTGACGGCAGGTTCCGCAGGAAGATCGCCAGGCCGACGAGCGCGACCGGTAACGCCCAGCCCATGAAGAAGAAGTGCAGGGCGCCCGTCTCGATCCACGGCTCGGGGATCCCCAGCGGCACCCCGAACAGGATGAACGGCGCGAAACCGGCCGGCCCGAGGATCCACGCCTGGGCGACCAGCAGCCACAGCGCGAGCGGCGAGCGCTGTCCCGCGCGGTAGGTCCGGACGAGGTTGACCACGTAGGCGACGTAACCGGCACCGAACAGGGCAAGACCCGTCCCGGTGACCGACCGCCCGAGTCCCAGCACGGGACCGATCGACAGCGGCAGGATCCCCGCGAGCAGCAGCGCGAAGGAGACGTTCCGCAGCCGGTGGCTGTGCAACGGTGCCCGCACGAGTCGAGGCAGCACGTCGCTGATCGTCGCGATCGCGGCGAGCCCCAGGAACCCCCAGGCGTTGGCGTGGACGTGTCCCTCACGTAGGCCCCACCAGCCGCCGGGGACCTCGAAGGCGAAGGTCTCGGTGTACAGCGCGAAGGCGAAGGTGAGCCCGATCAGGAACACCACCGGTGAGGCGACGTACATCACGGCGGTGAGGTCGCGACGCGCGGCGCGGACCAGCTGTGCCACGAGCACCCCGACCACCCCGAGCACCGTCAGCCACACGAGCACGAGGCCCGCGTCGTAGGCCCACGTCGGACCGAAGGCACGACCGATCCACGCGGCGACGAACCCCACGTTCAGCCCGAGGAAGCTCGTCCACACCACGGCGGACGTCGGCGCGGACACCCCGAGCCGCCGGGCTGCGACCTGGGGGAGCATCCCGAGCAGTAGCTGGGTGAACGCCCCGACGGTCACGAAGTGGATGTGGCTCCAGCCGACCCAGGCGACGCGTGGCACCGCCCCGAGCGCCTGGAGTCCGAGGTAGACCGCGAAGCTGAACCCCACCACCACGAACACGAACGCGGCGACGTGGAAGGGCGTGCGGACAAGGGCGGAGACCGGCTGGGTGAGCGTCATGGAGCTACCTCGGGAGGGGTCGGGGGCACGAGGGGATGGTTGACTGGCGGGGACGGGAGGTCGGGCGTCAGACGGGCTGGTCGGCGATCGACCCGAGCCCGCGTTCGAGCAGGTCGAGGGCGTCCGCCATGCGCTCCGGCAGGTCGTCGGTGCCGCCAGCGGCGAGCCATGCCCGCTGTGTCACCCGCATCGCTGCCAGCGTCACGGCGGCGACGAGCCGGGGGCGCACGTCGCGTACGACGTCCACGCCCAGCCGGACGGCGACCACCTCGGCGATCGCCTCCTCCCAGTGCGTCTGCCGCTCGAGGCTGCGGGCGAGCACCGTGGGTGCACCCGCCATGATGCGGGCGGCGACGAGCAGACGGTCCCGCTCCTCGAGGTAGTCGTCGGCCACCTCGAGCAGGGCCGCGCGCACCGCGGCGAGCGGTGCCTCGTCGGCCGGACGTCGTGCGAGCACCTCCCGGAGCCGAGCGAGGCGGCCATCGTGGTCAGCGAGCACCACGTCCTCCTTCGACGGGAAGTAGTGGAAGAAGGTCCGCGGAGCGATGCCCGCGTCCGCCGCGATCTGCTCCACCGTCGTCGGGGAGAAGCCCTGCTCGGTGAACCGGGCCAACGCCGCGTCGACGATGGCCCGGCGGGTCTGCGCGCGCTTGCGCTCCCGCAGCCCGGTCGTCCCTGCCTGTGCGTCATCCATGGCCGGGACCGTAACGGAAACTTGCAGTGACTGCAATCTTGCAGCTACTGTCACCTCGAGGGCCGACGCCCGAGGTGGCTCTCCCCATCCCCTCCGAGGAGGCGACCACCGTGCATCGAGCCACCTGGATCCTCCAGATCGTCCTGGCGGTCTGGTTCGTGGTCATCGGGGCGCTCCACCTGACGCTCCCGCCCGGGTTGCCGGAGCCGATGTCGTGGATGCACGACCTGCCGACGGCGGTCCACTGGGTCAGCGGTCTCGTGGAGATCGCCGGTGGGCTGGGGCTGCTGCTCCCCAGCCTGACCCGCATCCGTCCCCTGCTGACACCCCTCGCCGCGAGCGGACTGGCGGTCCTGATGCTGAGCGCGACGGTCTGGCACCTCGGCCGTGGCGAGGCGCGCAGCGCGGTGACCAACCTCGTGCTCGTCGTGCTGCTCGCCACCGTGGCGTACGTGCGTTCGCGGATCCATCCGATCCCGGCGCGCTGACCGGTAAGGTCCCGAAACCGGAGTTCGCCGCGTGCGGGAGCGCGGCGACGGGAGCGGACCGATGCGGATCGCGGTGATCGGAACGGGTGGCGTCGGCGGGTACTTCGGTGCCCGGCTGGCCGCCGCCGGCGACGAGGTCGGGTTCATCGCCCGCGGCGAGCACGGCCGCACCCTCCGCGAGCGCGGCCTGCGGCTGCGCAGCACCCACGGCGACCTCCACCTTCCCGAGGTCGTCGCGACGGACGATGCCCGCGATCTCGGCCCCTGCGACGTCGTGCTGTTCTGTGTGAAGTCCTACAGCACCGAGCAGGCCGCCACCCAGCACCTCCCACCGCTGATGGGCGACGACACCGCGGTGATCTCGCTCCAGAACGGCATGGGCAACCTCGAACGCATCGCGGCGGTGGTCGGGTGGGAGCACGTCCTCGGTGGGCTTGCCCTGATCTTCTCCACGATCACCGAGCCGGGGGTGATCGAGCACACCGCCGGTCCGGCGCGGATCGTGTTCGGCGAACTCGACGGCGCCGCCCGTCCCCGCACCTCGCGGTTCCTCGAGCGGTGCGAAGCGGCGGGGATCGACGCGGCGGTGCCCCCGGACATCAACGTCGCCATGTGGGACAAGTTCGCGTTCATCTGTGCCCTGGCTGGCACGACGGCCGCGGTGCGGCTGCCGGTGGGTGAGATCCGCGAGGCACCGCGGACATGGCAGCTGTTCCGGCGGCTGGTCGAGGAGACCTACGACGTCGCCCGCGCGGAAGGGGTGGCCGTGCCCGAGGGGGCGGTCGAGGAGCGGCTCGCGTTCGCACGATCGCTCGAGCCCGACACCCACTCCTCGCTGCACCACGACCTCGTGACGGGTGGCCGGATGGAGCTGGACGCGCTGCACGGTGCGGTCGTGCGGATGGCCGACCGCCACGGGGTCGAGGTGCCGATGTCCGAGGCGGTCCACGCGATCCTCGAGCCGTGGGCACGCCGCAACGCGGAGCAGCGGTAGCGTCAGCCGTGACGCGGATGACCCGCGCACGGTCCCGCGATCATCGGGCGCGGGCGAGCTCGCGCCGACACGCCTTCGACAGGGCGCGGTAGCGGCGCATCCGCTCCAGCAGGCCGGGGGGTTCGGGGAGCGCGAGCTCACCCTCCCGCTCCACGTCGCGCAGCACCGCGCCCTCCAGCCGGCCCGACTCGCGACGTTCGGCCCGCCGCTCCAGGTCGGGCTGGGAGTAGTCGTGCCGGAACAGCACGGCCGGGTCGCCGGCCCCGCGCAGCTCCCGGCCCGACAACGCGCGCACCCTGACCCGATCCTCCTCGGCGTCGAGCACCTCGACGGTCTCCACGTCGAGGCCACCCGACCCCCGCCATGCGAGGACCCCGGCGGTGGGGTCGCTGCGCCGGCCGACGGCCCGGACACCCCCGGACGGCACCACGTGACAGAGCAGCCGCGGCAGGTACCACCAGTGGTCGCGACGATCCCGGAGGGAGTCGGCCAGCAGACGTGTCGGCGGGTACTTGCGAAGCTCCTGGTCCAGGAGGTCGTCCTGGAAGCGATCGCCCTCCGGATCGGGTGTCACCTCGATGCGCCCGGTGATCGCCAGCGGCTCCCAGCCGCGCAGCGCCATCCGATCGTCGCTGACGACCAGGCAGACCTGCTCGGCGGCGGCGAGCTCGTCGGCTCTGGTGGCCTCGGCGTACGGCAGCGCGACGAGGATCCGCCCCTCCGCGACCAGCGGCGTCACCACCACGGCACCGATCTCGGCGTCCTGGCGGGTGTAGACGAGCTCGGCGACAACGGCCGCGGCCGCGGCCCGGGACGCTCGTACCTGCTCCGTCTCCATCGGTGCGGACGCAAGCGCTCCTTGACACCCGCGTCAAGCGGAGGCTAGATGTACGGGCACGCCACCTCGGGAGACGTGGCGGTCGTGAACCGCGCAGGGTCCGGTGCGGTACGGACCTCGCGCGAGGAGGCTGGCCTCAGGGACCAGGGCCAGTCACGAGCTCTGGGAGGGAGCCTCAACCATGCCAGCCGTCGTCATCGCACTGCTCGTGGCCGTCGCGTTCTTCCTCGGCTACCGCTTCTACTCGCCGTACCTCGCGAACAAGGTCTACGCGCTCCAGGAGAGCTTCGTGACCCCGGCGCACGAGTTCCGGGACGGCATCGACTTCGTGCCGACCAACAAGCACGTCCTGTTCGGCCACCACTTCACGTCGGTCGCCGGCGCCGCACCCATCGTCGGACCGGCGATCGCCGTCGTGTGGGGCTGGGGGCCAGCACTGGCGTGGGTGGTGCTCGGGACGATCTTCGCCTCGGGCGCCCACGACTTCGGCTCGATCGTGGTGTCGGTCCGCAACAAGGCGCAGAACATCGGCACGCTCACCCAGACGGTGATCAACCCGCGCTCACGGACGCTGTTCCTGCTGATCATCTTCTTCCTGGTCACGCTGGTGAACGCGGTGTTCGCGATCGTGATCGCGAACCTGTTCATGGCGAACCCGGCCGTGGTGATCCCGATCGTGCTCGAGATCCCGATCGCGATCATCGTCGGTCAGATCATCTACCGGCAGCGCACCGCCGCCCTCGCCCCGTCGATCGTCGGGGTGGTGTTGCTGTACGCGTCGATCCCGCTCGGCCGCGCCTTCCCGATCGAGATCGACGGCTTCGCCGAGATGGTCGGTGTCCAGCCGCGGACGGCCTGGGTCGTGCTGCTGTTCCTCTACGCGGGCCTCGCATCTCGCATCCCGGTCTGGATCCTGCTGCAGCCACGCGACTACATCAACAGCCACCAGCTGTTCATCGCGCTCGGCGCGATCCTGCTCGGGATCATCATCGGCATGAACGAGATCGTCGCGCCGATGCTCAACCGCGACCTGCCACCCGACACCCCCAACTGGTTCCCGTTCCTGTTCGTGACGATCGCATGCGGGGCGATCAGCGGGTTCCACTCCCTCGTGGCGAGCGGGACGACCTCGAAGCAGCTCGACAAGGAGACCGACGCCCGGTACGTCGGCTACATGGGCTCGCTCGGTGAGGGCTCCCTCGCCGTCGGGGCGATCCTGGCCACCACCGCCGGCATCGCGATCGTCGGCCTCGACTGGAACACGCAGTACGCGACCTTCGGGGACGCGGCAGGTGGCGCGGTCGGCAACTTCGTGCAGGGGGTCGCCGGGTTCGTCAGCAACTTCGGCATCCCGGTCGAGATCGGGACGATCTTCGCGGCGCTGGTCGTGATCTCGTTCGCGGCCACCACGATGGACTCCGGTGTCCGCCTCCAGCGCTACATCTTCCAGGAGATCGGTGAGATCGCCGGTATCCGGGTCCTGAAGGAGAACCTGAACCTCGTCACCGTCGTCGCGGTCATCGTGCCCCTGCTGCTCGCGCTCGACCCGGAGCTCGCGTTCGGCCGGCTGTGGACCCTGTTCGGCACCACCAACCAGCTCACCGCCGGTCTCGCCCTCGCGGTCATCGCCGTGTGGGTGCTCACCCGCAAGCGCAACCCGCTGGCGCAGATCATCCCGCTCGCGTTCCTGCTCACGATGACGACCTGGGCGCTGTTCGTCCAGCTCGGCGACCTGTGGGCGGCGCGGGACTGGCTGCTGCTGATCCTCGATGCGGTGATCTTCATCCTGGCCGTCTGGCTGATCGTCGAGGCGGTCCTGGCGCTACGGCGTGCGCAGGCGGCGAAGCAGGAGGCCCCCGCACCGGAGCCCGACCGTTCCGGCGGGCAGGAGTAGCCCGGCAGCACCGGGTGCTCCCCTTGTGGAGCACCCGGTGCGGGGTACCCTCCCTCCATGGCAACGCACCACGTGATCCTCGTGCGCGAGTGGGACGCGCAACACACCGGGTCGGGCTGCTGCGGCCGGGTCGGCGGTGGTGTGGAGCTGTGCGACGGCGACGAGTTCGCGCGCTCCCGCACGGAGATGGAGCGCGTGGGTGGGATCTACCAGGCGCTCCATGCGGCCTTCGGGGACCAGCTCGACCTGACGGTGGTCGACCCCCGCAACACGATGTGGCTGCTGCCCACCGTGTACCGCGCCGCGCGTCGGCGGGGACTGCGTCGGACGGCGGCGCTCCGCACGATGGCTCGCTCGACCGCGAACGGTGCGGTCGTCCTCGATGGCAAGGTCCTGTTCGACGGCAAGCTCCCCCCGTCCCCCGTCGAGGCGGTCGCTGCGGTGCGTGCGGAGCTCACCACGACCGCCGGGGGAGCGTGAGCACCGACCGCCCCCGCCGCTCCCTGCGCGAGCAGTGGCGTCGCGCCGTCACCTTCCACGACGAGCTGTTCATGGCGCCGTGGCGAGCCGGGGTCCGCCGGGAGGCGCGGCGGCAGGAGGATCTGCTCGTCGCGCTCGTGTTCTGCGAGGCGTTCGGGGTCGAGAACCCGGCCGCCTACCACACCCTCGAGCTGTACCCCGAGCTGATCGCCGCCTACCACGACTGGCACCGCCGGCAGGGGCTCGATCACGCGCCACACCCGGGGGTGTGCTGTTGACCGCGAACCGTCCACTCACCTTCTTCAGCGGCAAGGGGGGCGTCGGCAAGACCACCCTCGCGTCGGCCACGGCCCTCGCGTCGGCCCGGGCAGGACAGCGCACCCTGGTCGTCTCCACCGATCCGGCGCACTCCCTGGGCGACGTCCTCCGCCGCCCCCTCGATGGGCGGGAGCAGGAGATCGAGCCGCGCCTGTCCGCCGTCGAGATCGACGCCGAGGCAGCGGCCGCAGCCCACGTCGACGACGTCGAGGCTCGGATGGCCCGCTCCCTCGATGCGGACCTGCTCCCGGCGGTGCGGCGGCACCTCGCACTCGCCCGGACCGCGCCGGGCACCCTGGAGTCCGCCCTGTTCGACGTGATGACCCGGTACATGGAGGAGTGCCCCGAACGTTACGACCGGGTCGTGTTCGACACGGCACCCACCGGGCACACGTTGCGCCTGCTGGCCTTCCCGGCGCTGCTCTCTGCCTGGGTCGAGGGGCTCGCGCGACAGCGCGAGAAGGTCGCGGGCCTCGACCGCATGTTCCGCAACATGGCCGGCACCGAGCAGCCCGACGCCGACCCGGTGATGGCGGCGTTGCACGACCGCCGCGCCCGGTTCGAACGGGCCGCCCGCCGGCTGCGCGACGACGCGGCGTTCTGGCTGGTCCTCGTGCCCGAGCGCCTCCCGATCGAGGAGACCGCGCGCGCCGAGGAGGCGCTGGCGGGCCAGGGGCTCGCGATCGGCGGGTTGATCGTCAACCGCAGGCTCCCCGACGACGCGGAGGGCGGCTTCCTCGTCGCGCGACGGGAGCAGCAGCAGGCCTACGAGGAGGAGATCGCGCGCCGCTTCGCGGACCGTCGCATCGTCACGGTCGAGCAGCGCCCGCGCGACGTCGCCGGCCTCGACGACCTGGGTGCCATCGCGTCGGCGTTGCCCGCGACGCTCACCGGCGCGGCGACGGAGGCGCCCCGGGCTCGGTGAGTGACGCGGTTGTCATCGGCGTGGCCCTGTGCGAGAGTCCCCCTGCAACATCGGGTTCATGGGAGGGAGAGATGGGAACCATCGTGGTCGGTGTGGACGGCTCCGAGGAGTCGCAAGCCGCGCTCCGCTGGGCGGCGGAGGAGGCGAGGCTGCGCAACGCGGACCTCAAGGTCGTCTACGCCTACGATTACCAGCCGGCGTGGCGTCAGTTCCGGTACGGCGACGACATCATGTCGTCCGGGACCGACACCGAGCGGATGCGGGAGCGCCTCGAGCACGACGCCACCGAGGCGCGTGAGCACGCCGACGCGCTCGTCAGGGACCTCGCCGCGGACGCCGGTGACACCGGGGGCAAGGTCGAGGCGCTCGCGATCGAGCACAGCAACCCGGCGGAGGCGCTCGTGGAGGCCTCCGCGGACGCCGACCTGCTCGTCGTCGGCTCCCGGGGCCGCGGCGGGTTCGCGGGGCTCGTGCTGGGGTCGGTCAGCCAGCAGTGCGTGCAGCACGCCACCTGCCCCGTCACCGTGATCCGCGGCAGCCAGTGACCCGGCCGGTCGCGGTCGGTGCGCACCGGTCGCGACCGCGTCCCTCCCGTTAGGCTGACGACCGGCGGGAGGGCTGACGCATGGCACGGGTGGTGGTGCTCGGCGGTGGGTTCGGTGGGGTCGCCGCCGCCACCGAGTTGCGCGACCACCTCAGGGCGGACGGCGAGGTGGTGCTGGTCGACCGGCGCGACCGGTTCGCGATGGGGTTCGCGAAGCTGTGGGACCTCGCGGGCCTGCGACCGATCGCGGCGGGGACCCGTGTGCTCAGGGACCTCCAGGGCCGTGGGATCCGCGTCGTCCAGGCCGACGTCACCGGGATCGATGCCGACGCGCACCACGTGGAGACCAGCGCCGGTGGGTTCGACGCCGACGCGCTGGTCATCGCGCTCGGCTCGCGCCCCTCGCCGCGGCACCGGCGGCTGCTGGATGGCCCCGGTGCCCACGATCTGTACGACCCGGAGGCGCTGCCGGCGATCCGGGCCGACCTCGCCGCGATCACGGACGGGCGGGTGGTCGTGTCGATCCTCGGCGGGCCCTTCAAGTGTCCGCCGGCCCCGTACGAGGCGGCGTTGATCGTCGACACGCTGCTGCGTGACCGCGGGGTCCGCAGCGACGTCGAGGTGGTGGTCACCACCCCGCAGCCGATGGCGCTGCCGGTGGCGGGGGTGGACGCGAGCCGGTACGTCGCGGACCACCTCGGCGACCACGGCGTCACGCTGCGCTCGGAGCACCGCGTGGAGGACGTCGATCCTGATCGACAGACGATCCGGTTCGCCGGCGACCACACCGAGCTCGGCTACGACCTGCTGCTCGGGGTGCCCGCGGACGCGCTGCCGCAGGTCCTCGCCGACAGCGGGCTGGCCGGGGCGTCCGGGTGGCTCGAACCCGACCCGGCCACCCTGCAGCTCGGGGACGAGCGGACCGTCGCGGTCGGCGACTGCACGCGCATCCCCACCGCGACCGGGCAGCTCCCGCACGCCGGCGTGTTCGCGGCGGCGCAGGGTCGGGTCGCGGCCCGCAACCTCCTCGCCGCGCTCACCGGCGGCGACGGCGAACGCTTCGACGGCCACGGGTACTGCTTCCTCGAGCTACCCGGCGAGCGGGTCGCGTTCGTCGAGGGGGACTTCTACGCGGATCCACCCGACGTGACCCTCACCCCCGCCGATCACGCGCAGTTCCGGCGCAAGCAGGCCTACGAGCGCGACCACCTCGCCGCCTGGTTCGGTTGACGGATCTGCTGGCGGGGCGGCTCGCGCCCCGCCGACCTCGGGGGTCGGGGTCCCGTCCGGTGCGCCGTCCCGCCCGGCGATCGTGTGGATTCCGCGGCGATGGTGCCGCAGAACCCACACGATCCGACGCCCCAGGGGTAGCTCCGGCGTCCCGCCCACCGCTCAGCCGAGGTTGCCGGCCTCGCCGGTCTCGACCGCCGGCACCGGCGCCGCGGGCCGGTCCTGGCGGAGCACCAGCCACACGGGCGGCAGGAGCAACAGCAGCGCCCCGTAGGCCAACGCCTCGTAGGACGCGAGCGCGAGCACGACCCCGGCGAGGGTGCCGCCCAGGCCGCCGGAGAGGTTCATCACGAGGTCGCTGGCACCCTGCGCCGCCGGCCGCTGGTCAGGCGCGAGCACCTCGGTGAGCAACGCCGACCCCGCGACGAGGCAGCACGACCAGCCGGTGCCGAGCAGCACGAGCCCCGTCTGGAACGCCACACCGCCGACGGGCGCTGACACCGCCGCGAGGACCGCGGCGAGGGCGAGCTGACCGCAGCCGGCGAGGAGCACGACGCGCCGTCCGAGGAGGTCGGCGAGCCG
>SKNO01000072.1 GCA_007120465.1 Nitriliruptoraceae bacterium | reverse complement strand
GGATCAGCTTGCTGGCCTCGGAGAGCTCCTGGCGCAGCTCCTCCTGCTCCTCGTTGGCGATCTCCTCCTCGTCCCGTTCGTCGTCGAAGGTGAACGAGGCGAAGAACCCGATGATGTCGCCGGGGGCGATCTTGCCGCCGAGGGCACGCTGCGGCGAGATGGAGATCGTGACCTCCTGGAGGCCCTCGGGGACCTCGACCTCGCGCTGTGCCTGGAGCTCGGCGGGCTCGGCGAAGCGGCTGACCACCAGCTGCTCACCGGCGATCAGGTCGACCGCGGTGACCTGCCCGTCGAGGTCGTCGAGGCTGACGATGCTGCCGTTGGCGCGCACCTTGGCGGGGATCCGCTCCGTGCTGACGGCGTCCCCGAGGTCGCTCGCGGGCGTGCCCTGAGCCACGTCCTCGTTGACGACCAGCACCTCGACGGTTTCCTGGCCGGCGAGTGCCCGTTCCTCAGCTCCGCGGACGTAGGCGACGAGGAACGCCGTCCCGACGGCAGCGAGCAGCACGGCGGCCACCACTCCGATGATCCTTCGGTTCATGATCCTGATCCTTATCCGATGAGGTAGATCTCGCGGGCACCCAGGTCGTAGGTCGCGTAGTCACCCTCCTGGTACTGGGCGAGGGAGACGTACTCCGTGAACCTGCCCCGGAAGCACCGGTCGGGGTTGCTGCAGGGGGCGGGATCCGACGCCCAGCTCCCCCGGATGCGATATCCCTCGATCTCGAAGGCCGCGAAGCCCATGATCCTGAAGGCGTGGTTGTCGCCGGACAGGTCGTTGGTCTCCTCGAAGATCGGCACGAGGACCGGCTCGTCCGACTCGACGAGATCGTCGAAGTACTCCTGCGTGCAACCGGTCTGATCGGCGGGTGAAGGTGAGGTGCTGCCGGTGTTACCGTCGACCCAGCCCTCCTCGTCGATGTAGGCGCTGCACTCGCCGCTGTCGGGATCGAGCCATCCCCAGCCACCGGGAGCCTGGTGGCCCGACGGGCCGGTGCAGTCCCCGGTGGCGTCGTGCGGATCGAGGAGGTAGATCGTCTGGAACTCTTCCTTGAAGTCGGGTTCGAAGCCGGGTTCGCCGAACTCCTCGGGGTTGTTGAGGAACGCCTCCCACTCGCAGTAGGAGATGATCACCGGGAAGGCGGCGCCACCCTTCGCTCCGGCGATGAGGGCGGTGGCCTCGGCGCGGGCGAAGTACTCGTCGTGGCCGAGGACCCCGGCCAACCAGGAGGCGAGGAAGCCCGCGCTGTCCTCGTCGCCGGTCCGCGTGACGACGGTCACCGTCGACGCGGCCGGGTCGTAGTCGAAGGACTCGACGTGGGCGCCGCGGACGTTGTTGGCCATCGCGAAGTCGCGGGCGGTCTGCTCTGCGGCGGCGTCCTCAGCGCCAGCGATGTCCTGGGCCGCTGCCAGCACGGCAGCATCCGCGCTGTTCTGCAGTTGCCGGCGCTCCCAGTAGAGGTTCCCGGCGTCGAGGACCAGCGCGCCGACCCCGATCAGAACCACCAGCATGATGGCGACCGTGACGGCGACTCCGCCGTGTTCGTTGTTCTGCTCATCGTCTAACCACCACATCGCATTACCGCCTGTCCTTGGAGGGTCAACTCGTCGGGGAAGAAGGGGATGATCGAAAGGAAGAAGAAGCCGTAGTCGGCCTCGATCGTCACCTGTGCCGCGTCGTGCGAGTCGCAATCCTGGGTGACGCTGGCGGTGACCGATCCGTTGATGACGGCCGGCGCGAAGAACGCGTCCTCGGCCGTCTGCGCACCGTCGCCGGTACCGATGGCCTCGACGCGGACGCCTTCGCGGGCGGCGTGGGTGAGGGATACCTGAGCGTTGAAGGCGAAGCCGAAATCGATGATCCCGCCGACCAGGAGCACGAGGATCGGGAGGACGAGCGCGAACTCGACCGCGGCCGCACCGTGGTCCCCGCGCTCGTCCCGTGCCCCGATGCCCCGCATCAGAACCGCCCCTCTACCGACTGGAACAGCCCGAGCACCTCGGTGCCGAGGATCGCGACGGTCCCGATGATGACCCCAGCGATCAGTGCGAGGAACAGGCCGTACTCGACCGCCGTCGCCCCAGACTCGTTCGTCAGGTCATCCATCGGTTGGGCGCCTTTCCCGTTGTATCCGTTCATGTCGTGGTTGGTCGGTGCGGTGCGGGCCGGTGAGCCTCCGGCGCCACACCGTCCGGGTTCGTCACGTAAGGGCGTTCACGACGGTCTGGAACGCATCGTTGATCTGGCCACCCAAGATGGCGACGGTTGCGACGATGACCGCGGCGATGAGAGCGACCAGCAGGCCGTACTCCACGGCCGTGGCGCCCTCTTCGTCCCGGCGCGCGGCGAAGTCGCCGCGGAGGATCTGGAGGGTGAGGAACATCCGGTCCAGCATCTGAACTCTCCTTGAGATGGTCGTGACGCCCCCAAGCGGATGACGTCGATCTGACATCTCAAAGCCTGCGCGTGGCCACACGACCACGCATCGTTCAGATTGATGAACGTTGCGCGTTCGTTCGCCCGCTATGAGTCATCGGCAGACCCTGAAGGAGCAGCCAGCGGTGTTGCAGTCCGTGGAGGTCCGAGGTCGCAGCATCGACGGATGCACCATCGAGCGAGATCGCGCCGCGTAGCACAGCCCGTGGGGCCACCTCGACGTGGCTGAGCTCAGGGCTGCCGGTCCCGCTCCTGCGGCGGCGTCCAGCCGGCCTCCCGGGCGCGACCGATCGCCGCGACCTGTGAGCTCACGCCGAGCTTGCTCAGGATCGCCCGGATCTGGGTCCGGACCGTCGCGACCGACACGTACGACGAGGTCGCGATCTGCTCCACCGACCGCCCGGCCATGAGTTCGCCGAGCACCTCGGCCT
>SKNO01000178.1 GCA_007120465.1 Nitriliruptoraceae bacterium | reverse complement strand
GGGTTCGGCCGAGCGTGTAGCGAGCCGGCCCGGTCCAGGCCGCCGGGTTACACGTTGCGCAACGCGCGCAGGTCCCGCAGCCCCGTCGCGGCCCGGGCGGATACCGGGGCGCCGGAGGCCCGTCAGTACCCTCCCCGTCGCGCTGCCGGACGGTGCTCACGCTGGCGCGCTCGCCCGCGATCGCCCTCGCTGACCCGTCACCACGCCTGCCCGGTGACGGCCCGGAGGTCCTGTGGACGCCCTGCTGACCGCCCTCGCGCTGGTGTTCCTGGCCGAGTTCGGCGACAAGTCGATGCTGCTGGCCCTGGGGTTCGCGACGCGGTACCGCCCGTGGCCGGTGTTCGGCGGGATCGCGATCGCGTCGGTCGTGATGAACGGGCTGTTCACCCTGCTGGGGGCCGGGCTCGGCGCGGCGGTGCCCGATCGTGCGCTCGCGATCGCCGGCGGCCTGCTGTTCATCGGCTTCGGGCTGTGGACGCTCCGCCCCGAGGACGACGAGGACGACGGCGACCCCGAGGTGAAGGGCGGGTCCGTGCTGCTCGGGGTCACCGCCGCGTTCCTGATCGCCGAGTTCGGCGACAAGACGATGTTCGTCACGATCACCCTGGCGAGCACGCAGCCGGCGCTGCCGACCTGGATCGGTGCCAGCATCGGGATGGCCGCGGCGAGCGGGCTGGCGATCCTGCTCGGCGCGGTGCTCGGGGCCCGGCTGCCGGAGCGGGTCACCCGGATCGTCGCGGCGATCGCGTTCCTCGCCTTCGGGGTGCTGCTGTTCGCCCAGGGCGTGACCGGGTGACCGCACCGCCACACCGAGCCGGGAGTCGACCAGCCACGAACCTCGAGGAGACGGTCCTCACCCGGTCCGGTGGACGGACCGGGGCGCTCACCCACCCGGAGTCCCCCATGCGCAAGCGACGACAGGTGTCCACGAGTCGCGTGATCGCGGCCGACCGGCAGGCGATCTTCGACGTGCTCGCCGACCCGGCGATGCACCCCGTGATCGATGGCTCCGGCACCGTGCGCGGGACGCGTGACCAGGCGCCCGCGCGCCTCGCCGAGGGGGCCACGTTCGGCATGGACATGCAGGTCGGCACCTCCTACCGGATCACCAACACCGTGGTGGAGTTCGCCGAGGGCGAGCGCCTCGCCTGGCGGCACTTCCACGGGCACGTCTGGCGCTACGAGCTCCGCGATGTCGAGGGCGGCACCGAGGTGACCGAGACCTTCGACTGGTCGCGCGCGCGGTCGCGGCTCGGGCTCGAGCTCGCCGGCTACCCGCGGCGCAACCTGCGCGCGATGCGCGCGACGCTCGAACGGCTCGAGCAGCTCATGGTCACCGGGACGGTCGACGGCCGCACCTGAGCCGTTGCGACCTGCTCGGCCCGGTCTGCGCTGACGGACCGTCAGGGGCAGCCGCGGTCGACGGGGTCGTCGCTGCCGCGCGGACCGGGCTGCGTGCGCGTCGGATCGACGTAGAGGATCCCGGCGGACACCAGCGTGGGGTGCTCGTCCAGGGACGGGGTGCCGTCCAGGCCGCGGCCCGTCAGCGACCAGACGCCGGTCCCGTCGGCGGACTCCAGCCGGTTGCTCGGCGCGCAGTAGGCGACGTCGTCGGCGCCGGCGAAGGCACGGACCCGCCCCCCGGCAGCGACGATCAGCGCGTCGAGCTCCGGGTCGAACCGGCTGGCCACGAGCTCGTCGGTCGGGCCCACGGCCACCCACGGCTCGGGCGGTGGGGCGTCGCGCGACTGCAGGTACCACACCCCGGCGACCAGCACCACCAGCCCCGCGACGAGCGCGCCGATCACCCACTGCAGTCCGAGGGGGGCCCGCAGCACGATCTTGCGGGCACGCTTGGCCGCCCGCTCCGGGAGGTAGCCGGAGGGGCCGAACTCGGGGGTCGCGTCCGGCGCGGGGGTGCGTTCGCGGCCGGCTTCGGGGCGCTCGTCCATCGCGAGGACGGTACCCCGACGCCGGCCGTCGTTTCGTTCGCTGCCCGGTCGCCGGCTCTCGCTTCGTTCGCTGCCCACGGCGCCGACTATCCTCGTCTCGCGCCGTGGCTCGTCGTTGACGTCTCGGGCCCGGTTGGACACGGAGGCAGCCCTGATGGCGATCCGCGTGGTCGTGGCGAAGCCCGGCCTCGACGGGCACGACCGAGGTGCGAAGGTCGTGGCCCGGGCCCTGCGTGACGCCGGGATGGAGGTCATCTACACCGGCCTGCACCAGACCCCCGAGCAGATCGTGGCGGCCGCGCTCCAGGAGGACGCACAGGCGGTGGGACTGTCGATCCACTCCGGCGCCCACCTCACCCTGTTCCCCCGGGTCGTCGAGCTGCTGCGGGAGGCCGGGGCGGACGACGTGGTCGTCTTCGGCGGCGGCATCATCCCCGACGCGGACATCGCGACGCTGAAGGCGGCCGGGGTCGCCGAGGTGTTCACGCCCGGCACGCCGATGCGCACCATCACCGAGTGGGTGGAGACCCACGTCCCGCAGCGCATCTGATGGTTCGCCGCTCCGCCCGCGTCCCCGCGCCCCGCTGCCCTCGCCTGCGCCACGACCCGCCGCGCCCTCGCGCCCGCTGACCACCGACCTCACGCTCCGGACCACCGACCTTGCGCTCCGGACCACCGCCACCTCGATCACCGAGCGACCCCGACCCCCCGATCCCCCGACGACAAGGACCCACCCGATGGACCTCGTGGAGTTCCAGGGCAAGCAGCTGTTCGGCCGCAACGGCGTACCCGTCCCGCCTACCGGCACGGTGTGCCGCACCGTCGACGAGATCGTCGCGGCCGCCGAGCAGCACCTCGCCGACGGGCACGGTGCCGTCGTCGTCAAGGCCCAGGTCAAGACCGGCGGACGCGGCAAGGCCGGCGGCGTGAAGCTCGCCAGCAGCGTCGAGGAGGCCCGTGAGCACGCGGGGTCGATCCTCGGCCTGGACATCAAGGGCCACACGGTCAACGTGGTCTACGTCGAGCCGGCCTCCGACATCGTCGAGGAGTACTACCTCTCGGTCATGCACGACCGGGTCGGCAAGGGCCACCTCGTGATCTGCTCGCGCGAGGGCGGTGTCGACATCGAGGAGGTCAACCGCACGAACCCGGACGCGGTGGTCAAGCGCACGTTGACCCCGACCGAGACCGCCGCAGGACTGTCGCCCGACACGGCCGCCGAGATCGTCGCCGCCGCCGACCTGCCCGCCGAGGTCCGGGCCGCCGCGGCCGACCTGCTGGTGGCGCTGTTCGCCGCCTACCGCGCCGAGGACGCGACCCTCGCCGAGATCAACCCGCTGATCCGCCGGCCCGACGACTCGGTGATCGCGCTCGACGCGAAGGTGACGTTGGACGGCAACGCCGCCTTCCGCCACGACGGGTACGCCGAGTGGCAGATCGCCGGCCTCGAGGCGAACTCGCCGCTCGAGGCGGAGGCGCAGGAGAAGGGCATCCAGTACGTCAAGCTCGACGGCAACGTCGGCGTGCTGGGCAACGGTGCGGGGCTGGTGATGGCCACCCTCGACGTGGTCGCGCAGCACGGCGGTCGGGCGGCGGACTTCCTCGATGTCGGCGGTGGCGCGTCCGCCGACGCGATGGCCGAGTCGCTCGCGCTCGTGCTCAAGGACCCCGACGTCAAGAGCGTGTTCGTCAACATCTTCGGGGGCATCACCCGCGGCGAGGAGGTCGCGAACGGGATCATCGAGTCGACCAACCGCCTCGGCGAGTTCCCGCAGAAGCTGGTGGTCCGGCTCGACGGCACCAACGCCGACGAGGGCCGCCGCCTGCTCGACGAGGCCGCGCTGCCCAACGTGATCTCCGCCGCGACGATGGACGAGGCCGCCAGCAAGGCGGTCGCGCTCGCGGCGCAGGCCTGACGACGTCCCCGGCGCACACCGCGCGAGAGGAGCACACCGCACATGAGCATCTTCATCGACGAGAACACCAAGGTCGTCGTCCAGGGCATCGGCTCCCAGGGCACCTTCCACGCCAAGCGCAACCAGGCCTACGGCACCAAGGTCGTGGCCGGCACCCACCCGAAGAAGGGTGGGACCACCTGGGAGGAGCTCGGCCTGCCGGTCTACGCGACCGTCAAGGAGGCGGTCGAGGCCGAGGGGGTGAACACCTCGATGGTGATGGTCCCGGCGCCCTTCACCAAGGACGCGATCATCGAGGCCTACGAGGCCGGCGTGGAGACGATCGTCACGATCACCGAGGGTGTCCCGGTCCACGACATGACCGAGGTGTACGACACCGTCGTCCGGCGCGGTGGTGTGCGGCTGATCGGGCCGAACTGCCCGGGGGTGATCTCGCCGGGCAAGAGCAACGTCGGGATCATCCCGGCCGACACCACCATGCCGGGCAACGTCGGGCTGGTGAGCCGCTCGGGCACCCTGACCTACCAGATCATGCACGAGCTCGCCCAGGCCGGGATCGGGATCTCCACCTGCGTCGGGATCGGCGGTGACCCGGTGATCGGCACGCAGTTCCAGGAGGTGATCCAGGCCTTCGCCGAGGACCCCGAGACCCACGCCATCGCGTTCGTCGGTGAGATCGGCGGGTCCGAGGAGCAACTCGCCGGCGAGTGGATCCGGGACAACATCCCCGACACGCCCGTGGTCGGCTACATCGCCGGGTTCGAGGCGCCCCCCGGCAAGCAGATGGGGCACGCCGGCGCGATCGTCAAGGAGGGCGGCCCTGGGGGCGAGTCGGCCGCGGAGAAGAAGGAGATCCTCGAGGGGTACGGGATCGCGGTGGCGATGAACCCCTCCGAGGCGGCGCGGCTGATGATCGAGCGCCTCGCGTAGCCGGCTGCGGGGCGCGAACGCCAACAGCCCCGAACGTCCCCGAACGGAACGGACCCCCGGTGAGAACCGGGGGTCCGTAAGCCGGGACGCGCGGGGCACGGCGTCAACCGGCGTGTGGCCGCCTCGTAGAGGGCGGGCCACCGGCACGTCATCCGATGGGGCGTCGGACGTAGCGACGTGCCTTCGACGGCCAGGGGCAGGCCGTCTCCCCCTTTGTAACCCCGGATGGCCCCGAGGTGTGCCCGTCCGTGCGTCGCCCGCACGATCGGCGTGTCGGCATCCCGGCCAGCGCGCACCTGTGCCCGAACCGTCACCGTGGGTGCCCATCCCACGTCCCCGCGTGTTCGCCGGTGGCTGCGGTGACCCGGCCGGTGGATACCCGTGTCCCGGGGGCGCGGCAGGGCCTACGATCAGCAGGCGATGCGAGGTCCACCGACGAGGGGGAAGACGGGTGCGCGCCGCTGCCGCTCTCTCCCACGCCCCCGAGGGCGGGATCGCTGCCGCCGAGGCCGCCGACGCGGTCGGGCAGCAGCTCGCCGTCGGGTGCGACCTCGCGGTGGTGTTCGTGACCGGGGACCACGCCGAGGAGGTCGGGTCGATCGCGGCGGCGGTGGAGACCCGGCTCGAGCCCGGGGTGATCATCGGCGCGGTCGCCCAGGGGGTGATCGGGCCCGGTGAGGAGGTCGAGTCCGGACCGGCGGTCAGCGTCTGGGCCGCGGAGCTCGGCGCCCGGCCGCAGCCCTTCCGGGCCTGGTCGGTGCGCACCCCCGAGGGCGGGATCGCGGTCGCGGGCTGGCCGGACCCAGACCCGGAGCTCGTGACCCTGGTGCTGGCCGACCCCTTCTCCTTCCCGGCCGCCGAGGTCGTCGCCCGGGTCGGGCAGCAGGGCCCCGGGCACGTCATCATCGGCGGCCTCGTCAGCGGCGGCAGCGGCCGCACCCGGCTCCTGCTCGACGACCGGGTGCACGAGGACGGCGCGGTGGGGGTGGTACTGCCGGCGGCGGCGCTGCGCACCGTGGTGTCCCACGGCTGCCGGCCGATCGGCCAGCCGCTGACGGTCACGGCGGCGGAACGCAACCGCATCCTCGGGTTGGCGGGGGAGCGGGCCACCGACCGGCTCCAGCAGCTGGTCGGGGAGCTCGACGAGGGCGACCGCACGCTGCTGCGCACCGGCGGGCTCCACCTCGGCATGGTGATGGAGCACCAGCAGGACCGCTACGCCACCGGGGACTTCCGGATCCGGGGCGTGCTGGCGATCGACCCGGACGACGGGGCGATCACCGTCGGGGACCTCGTCGAGGTGGGGCAGGTCGTGCAGTTCCAGGTGCGTGACGGCGACTCGGCCGCGCAGGACCTGAAGCACCGGATGGCGGGGGTCGGGCCGGCGACGGGCGGGTTGCTGTTCACCTGCAACGGTCGGGGGCAGCGGCTGTTCGGCGTCCCCGACCACGACATCAGGGTGGTCGAGCGGGAGCTGGCCGCGCCGGTGGCCGGCGCGTTCTGCGCCGGCGAGATCGGGCCGATCGGCACCCGCAGCGAACTGCATGGGTTCACCGCCTCGCTGCTGGTGTTCGACGCGAGCGGCGCCTGAGCCGCGGCAGGGACCGGTGCCGCACGGCACAGGGCCAACGACCCTGGCCGCGGGTGTAACCGACGCGAAACGCTCGGGACACGCGCCGGTGACACCGGACGGCGACGATCGCGCGCAGCGCGGGCGGTCCCCCGTCCGTTCATCCCGCCGCCAGCCCGACCCGCACGCGTCGGGGACAAGGAGGACGACGTGAAGCTCGTCACGGCCATCATCAAGCCCCACAAGCTCGATGCCGTCAAGGACGCCCTGCACGGGCTGGGGGTCCAGGGTCTGACCGTGTCCGAGGTCCGAGGGTACGGCCGGCAGCGCGGTCACACCGAGGTCTACCGCGGCGCGGAGTACGCGGTGGAGTTCGTGCCCAAGGTCAAGCTCGAGATCCTCACCTCCGAGGAGCAGGTCGACGCGGTGATCGACACGATCGTCACGCAGGCGCAGACCGGGCGGATCGGTGACGGCAAGATCTGGGTCATGAGCGTGGAGCGGGCCGTGCGCATCCGCACCGCGGAGGTCGGTGCCGAGGCGCTGTGAGCGGCGGCACCGGGTTCGCAGGGGTGGCTCAGAGGACCCCGCCCTCGGTCATCCGCTTGTAGTCGAGCACCCGGTCGAGGGTCTCCTCGGGCACCCCGTCCTCGAGCGCCACCTCGCGCAGGGTCTGCCCGGTCCGGTGCGCCTTCTTGGCGAGCTCGGCGGAGCGCTCGTAGCCGATCTCGGGCACCAGGGCCGTCACCTGCATCAGCGAACGTTCGACGAGCCGCGGCCCCTGGTCGGTCGCCTCGGTGCCGGCGAGGCACTTGTCAACGAACACCCGGCTCACCGCCGCGAGCAGCCGCTCGGACTCGATCACGTTGCGGGCCATCAGCGGGATCATCACGTTGAGCTCGAGCTCGCCGGACAGCCCCCCGATCGTGGTGGCCGCGTCGTTGCCGATCACCTGTGCGGCGACCTGGCGCACCGACTCCGGGATCACCGGGTTGACCTTGCCCGGCATGATCGAGCTCCCGGGCTGGATCTCGGGCAGCTGGAGCTCGTACAGGCCCGTCCGCGGCCCCGAGGCCAGCCAGCGGACGTCGTTGGCGATCTTGATGAGGCTGACCGCCACGGTCTTCAGCGCGCCGGACACCTCGACCAGCGCGTCCCGGGCGCCCTGCGCCTCGAAGTGATCCTCGGCCTCGCGGAACGGCAGGCCGGTGCGCTCGGCCATCAGCTCGATCACCCGCTCGGCGAACCCGGGCGGGCAGTTCAGCCCGGTGCCGACCGCGGTGCCGCCCATCGCGAGCTCGTGGACCGACGGCAGCGCCTTCTCGACGCGCTCGATGCCGAGCTCGATCTGCCGCGCGAACCCGCCGAACTCCTGTCCGAGGGTGACGGGCGTGGCGTCCATCAGGTGGGTGCGGCCCGACTTGACGACGTCGGCGAACGCCCGCTCCTTGTCGCGGAGGCTTCCGGCGAGGTGGCGGAGCGCGGGCAGCAGGTCCTCGGCGGCGACCCGGGCCACGGCGACGTGCACCGACGTCGGGAAGGTGTCGTTGGACGACTGCGACGCGTTGACGTGGTCGTTGGGGTGCACCCGGGGGGAGGACAGGTCCTCGCCCAGCAGTTGCTTCGCCCGGTTGGCCACCACCTCGTTGACGTTCATGTTGGTGGAGGTGCCCGAGCCGGTCTGGAACACGTCGACGGGGAAGTGGTCGTCGAGGTCGCCCGCGATCACCTCGTCGGCGGCGCGGCGGATCGCGTCGGCGAGCTCGGGGTCGATGACGCCGCGCTCCTCGTTGGCCGTGGCGGCGGCCCACTTGAGCATCGCGTGGGCCTGCACCACCTCGGCCGGGACCGGCTGGCCCGAGACCGGGAAGTTCTCCACGGCGCGCTGTGTCGACGCGCCCCACAGGGCATCGACCGGGATCTGCATCTCGCCCATCGTGTCGCGTGCGGTGCGGAACTCTTCGGCCATCGGGTCACCTCGGTGCGGGATCGTTCGGGGGTGGCGACGGTGCCGGCGGGAGGGCGCCGGTGGCGTCACCCCACAGGCTAGGACGTGGGCGGCGGGGCGACCGAGCCGATGGACGGTCCCGAGGGCGGCGTCTCGGCTCGTGGAACGGATCGACGTCCAGAGCGTCGATCCGTTCCACGAGCCCGCTCGCCGGCGTGCCACCTCGCGGTATCGGCCGGCTGCCGGCGCGGCACTGCGACCGGCTGCGCCGGGCTCACGCGTACCAGACGTCGAACAGCACGATCGCCTCGAGGTCCAGTCCGCCCTGCCCCTGGGAGAGCAGGACCAGGGAGAACGACCGGGGGACCGGTCGGCCGTCGTCGCTGGGAGAGCCGTCGAGCACGACCGGTACGAGGCTGTGCGGGGCGGTCCCCCACACGACGCAGTCGGTGTCACCGCGCGGCGTCTCGTTGGGGAGCGGTACCCCCTCACACACCTGGGCCCACGCCGGACCATCCGGGTCGCGGTGTCCGGAGGCCTGCACCCGGACGTCCAGCTCGGCGGGGGCGTCGGTGAGCTCGACCACCTTCGCGCCCGCCAGCGGGTGGTGGTACGGATAGGGCCAGTGGGTGACGGCGAGGTGGTCGCGCCAGATCCCGTCGACGCGGTAGTTGAACCGGTACCGGTCGAAGCTGGACGTCGAGGTCACGGTGACCCCGCCGAACTCGACGCGGACGTGGCGGCGCAGGGTCTCGAAGGTCCCGTGGCGCTCGGCCTGCTGACCGTCGGCGTCCTGCGCGATCGCCAGCGCCTGGTAGTGGGTGCCGCCAGCCAGGTCGTCGAAGTGGGCCGCGAAGCTCGTCGTCAGCTGGTGGCCGCCGAACTCCATGCGGTGGTAGTCGTCGTTCCAGACGATGATCCAGATGCGCGCGGGTGTGTCGGTCGTGACGGTCAGTTCGGCGCCGGTCCCGATGGCGTGGACGACCCCGCTCATGATGCACTGGACCTGGCAGCCCCAACCCGCGACCAGGTCGGTGGAGCCGGCGAGCGCGCCCCCGCTTCCGAGCACCGGTGCCGCCAGATCGGTGGCTCCGAGCTCGACGGTCGGGTCGCCGTCCCGGTCGAGTTCGCCGATCACGATGTCCTGCGGGGACCACGTGTCGTCGGGAGGGGTGGGCAGCGGCGGCGGGGTGGGTAGCGGGCTGTCGTCGCCGGCTCCGGATGGTCCGGTCGGCGAGGTGGCCTCGGTGTCGGCGTCCGTCGTGTCCGCGTCCGCCGGAGCTGCAGCGCCGGAGCCCCTCGCGCCGTGGTGGGGTGCGGCATCGAGGTGGGCGGTGTCGGCACCGGCGGGCGACGGTGTGCGGGCTCCGCGGTCGGTCAGCGCACCGGAGCCGTGGCGTGCGTCGGGTGTCCCGCCGGCCACGGGCGCCGGGTGGGCGGCGGGGTCGTCCCGTCCGGTCGCGACGGCGACGCTGCCACCGACGAGCGCGGCCGCGGTGAGGGCCGCCAGGATGGTCCGGAGCAGTGGGATGGTGGGCCAGGCGATCATCGGGGTCTCCTCGTGTCCAGGTGTCGAGGAGGACCGCGGCCCGGGCTGGCGCCTTACGGGTGCGCGCCGGCATGCGCGCTAAACGCATGACGAGGGATCCGCAGCGCACACCTTGGTGGACGTCGGTCGGCGGCCGTAAGGCACCGGCGGGTGGTCCGTCAGGCCCGGTGACGGCGCCGGACCGGCCACCCTCCCGGCGCGAGAGGAGGCGACCACGATGCGCGCGACGCTCACAACGACCGGAGGGTCCTGCATCGCGGGCGAGGTCGATCCCGGCGACCTCGATGTTGCTGGTGGGTCCGATGCTCCGGGCCGGTCGGGCCGGTCGGTGGTCCTCACCGGGTTCGCCGGAGGCGACGGGCAGCTCGGCATCCACGGCACGAACGCCCCCGCCAGCATCGGCGAGGACGTCTCCTTCGGCTACGTCCGTGTACCGACCGCGGTCGCGCGGGGACCCGTGTCGTCGCTGCCGGTCGGGGCGCCCGTCGTGATCTCATGACAGGATGGAGCCTTCACGGGAGGCCCGGCCCATGCGTGAGGACGCCGAGCTGGTGGTCGCCGCCCGCGCCGGGGAGCGGGCGGCCTTCGGTGCCCTCGTGGAGCGCTGGTTCGACCGCTGCTGGGAGGTGGCGTGGCGGATCCTGCACGACCGGGAGCTCGCCGCGGATGTGGCGCAGGAGACGCTGCTCACCGCCTGGCAGCAGCTGGCGCGGCTCGAGCAGCCGGCGTCGTTCGGCGGATGGGTGCTCCGCATCAGCCGCAACCGGGCGCTGGACCGGCTCGCACGGGAGCGTCGGACCGTGAGCACCGGGGATGAAGAGGTCCTCGAGGTGGCCGGTGCCGACGCCGGTGCGGACGCCGGCAGCGACGCGCCGGCCGCGGCGGTCGAACGCTCCGCGCAGCAGGAGCTGGTGTGGGCCGCCGCGACCGCGCTGGGGGAGCGGGACGCGAGCCTGCTCGACCTGCACCTGCGGCACGGACTGGAGCCGGCCGAGCTGGCGGCGGAGCTCGACATCGCGCCGAACGCGGCCCACCAGGCGCTGTTCCGGCTGC
>SKNO01000233.1 GCA_007120465.1 Nitriliruptoraceae bacterium | reverse complement strand
GGTGCTGCACCTGGCGCCGTCCGCCCACCTGCGCGGCGGGTACCTGCCCCTGCCCGGCGCCGGCCCGATCCTCACCTGGCGGGCGCTGGCGGAGAGCGAGATGCCGCCGCTGGACGCCTGGGGGCTGACGATGGGCGACGTCGAGCTGTTCTGACCGCGGTAGCCTCCGGCCGATGGGACGCCTGACCGGACCAGGGTTGCGCCGCTCGCTGAAACGGGGGTTGGCGTCGGCCACCCTGCCCTTCGACGGCCGGCGGCCGGCCTCCGGCGCGACGCTGCTGATCTACCACCGCGTCGGTGGCGGGACCCCCGACGAGCGGGACCTGCCCACCCCCGAGTTCGCGGCGCAGGTCGAGGTGCTGACCCGGCACCGGGTCGTGACGCTCGACGCCGCCCTGGACGCGCTGGACGCGGGCGACGACACCCCGACGGTCGTGCTCACCTTCGACGACGGGTTCGCCGACGTCTACACGACCGCGTATCCGCTGCTCCGCGAGGCCGGCCTGCCCTTCACCCTGTACCTGACCACCGCGTACCTCGGTGGGACGATGCACTGGCCCGGATCGACGTCGCAGCACCCCGGGCCGGCGCTGACCTGGGCGCAGCTCGAGGAGCTCGCCGCCGATCCGCTCGTGACGATCGGCAACCACACCCACACGCACGCGCGCCCGGAGGCGCTCACCGCGGAGGAGCTCGACCGCTGCTCCGAGCTGCTCGAGGACCACCTCGGCGTCACCCCGCAGCACTACTGCTTCACGTGGGGCGTGCCGGTACCGGACGCGGTCCCGCTGCTGGAGGCACGGTTCCGGTCGGCGGCGACCGGGATCGCCGGGCGCAACCAGCCGGCGACCGACCGGTTGCGGCTGCACCGTGTGCCGGTGCGGGGGACCGACCCGCTGCCGTTCTTCCGTGCCAAGCTGCGGGGCGGGCTCGGAGCCGAACGGGCCTACGAGCGGATCGTCGGTGCGGCGAAGGGCGCGGGGCTGCGCGGCTGAGGTCGGGGCCGGTCCCGGGCCCGGTCGGCACGTCAGCAGGCGCGCCAGACGGTCGCGGTGGCGGCGGTCGCGACGGCCTCGCGCAGGTACAGCCAGAACTCCTGGCTGCGGGGCCGGCCGATCGCGCCGACCACGGTGACGTCGTCGCCGAGGCACTGGCGGAAGGCGACGCGTGCCCGGGTGGTGTGGAACCGGGTGGTCGCGACCGTGACGTGGTCCCAGCCCCGTTCGGCGGCGAGTTCGGCGATGGCCCGGGCCTCGCCGATCGTGGTCTCCGGCTCCGGGTCGAGGCAGATCGCGGCGGGTCCGCACTCGATCCCGCGGTTCGCGGCGAACACCTGGGCTGAGGAGGACAGGACCAGCTCGGCGTCGTAGCGGCGGTGCAGCTCGATGCCGAGGTCGGCGCGCTCCTGGCCGGCGCCGCCGAGGACCACGATGGCATCAGGGTCGCGCGGGACGTCGTCGCGCGGCCACATCGCGGCGGTGGCGGTGGCGACGACCACGATGATCGGGATCAGCGTCCAGGCGAGCACCCGCAGGACGAGCGTGCGTTCCGACCGGGCACGATCCCGAGCGGCGGTCACCTCACAGCACCTCGACGTGGCCCTCGGTCGAGCGGATCCGGTTGCGGGTGTCCAGGACCCGGGGCGCGATGCGTGCCACCTCGTCGTAGTCGACACCGTCGTGGTCGGTCAGCAGCAGCGCGAGGTCGCAGGATCCGAGCCGGTCGAGGGCGAGCTCACCCTGCAGCGGGTGGCCGGCGAAGGTGTCGCTCGTCGCGGCGGCGAAACGGTCGACGACCGTCAGTGCGGCGCCGAGGTCGGCGAGCTGCGTGATGATCGGCTCGGCCGGGGTCTCGCGGGTGTCGCCGACGTTGGGCTTGTAGGACACGCCGAGGACGACGACGTGGGAGCCGTTCACCGCCTTGCGGTCGCGGTTCAGGGCCGCCGCGACCCGGCGTACCACGTAGTGAGGCATGTGCTCGTTGATGTCGTTGGCCAGCTCGATGAACCGGAAGTTCTCGCCGAGGGCGGTCTTGACCCGCCAGGACAGGTAGCTCGGGTCCACCGGGAGGCAGTGCCCGCCCACGCCCGGGCCGGGCCGGAAGGGCATGAACCCGAAGGGCTTGGTCGCGGCGGCGTCGATCGCGGCGTTGACGTCGATGTTCAGGTCGTGGGCGAACATCGCGATCTCGTTGATCAGCGCGATGTTCACGTGGCGGAAGGTGTTCTCGATGATCTTGGTGAGCTCGGCCTCACCGCAGCCGGGCACCGTGACGGTCTTGTCCACGAAGGCGCCGAAGAACGCCTCGACCGCGGCGGTCGATGCCGCGTCGATGCCGGCGACCACCTTGGGGGTGTTGTGCAGCCCGAAGCTGGGGTTGCCGGGGTCGATCCGCTCGGGGGAGTAGCCGAGGAGGAAGTCAACGCCGGGGTTGAGTCCCGAGATCTCGGCGAGCAGCGGCCCGAGGAGCTCCTCGGTGGTGCCCGGGTAGGTGGTCGACTCCAGCACGACCAGCGCGCCGGGGCAGAGGTGCTGGCCGGCCAGCTCGCCGGCCGAGCGGATGTAAGACAGGTCGGGTTGGCCCTCGTGCAGCGGCGTCGGCACGGAGATCACCGCCACGTCGTAGCCGGCGAGCTCCGCCGGGTCGGCGGTCGGCCGGTAGCCGCGGTCGAGGGCGGCCCGGAGCACCTCGTCGGGGACGTCCTCGACGTAGGACCGGCCGGCCTGGAGCGCCGCGGCCCGCTCCTCGTCCACCTCGAGGCCGACGACCTCGAACCCCGCCTCGGAGGCCCGCATCGCGACCACGAGCCCGACGTAGCCCTGGCCGAGCACCGCCACCCGTGCGTCGCGGTTGCGCAGCCGCTCCAGCAACCTCGACTCCATCGTGACCCCCTGGTGCGCGTCTGCCGTGCGGCTC
>SKNO01000134.1 GCA_007120465.1 Nitriliruptoraceae bacterium | reverse complement strand
TTCGAGTGGAAGTTCACCCGCACCGACCTCAACCGGCTCCTCGCCCGCATCGAGACCCACGAACCACTCGACCTCGCAGCATGACCGATACGTCACCGCACTTCCGTGCCAGAGCACTAAGTGGCCGGGGCCACTAACGTCCCAGGATGGACGTGCGGATCCGACTCTGCCTGCAGGCCGCCCCGACCGACCCGGGCAGCTGGGTCTCCCTGGCACGGCGCGCCGAGGGGACGGGGTTCGCCGCGCTCACCGTCGCCGACCACCCGGGGAGCGGTCCGGCGCCGTTCGTCGCCCTCGCGGCCGCGGCGGCGGCAACCGAGCGGATCGAGCTGGGCAGCTACGTCGTCAACGCCGGCGCGTGGGAGCCCCTCGCCCTGGCCAACGAGGTGGCGACCCTCGATGTGCTCTCCGGCGGCCGGGCGATGCTGGGCATCGGGGCGGGTCACACGCCCGCGGAGTGGACGATGTCGGGGCGGGCGTACCCGAGCGCCGGCACCCGCGTGGCACGGATGGTGGAACTCACCGAGGTGACCCGCCGCCTGCTGGCCGGGGAGACCGTCACCTTCACCGGCGAGCACGTGCGGACGGTCGACGCGACGCTGACGGGGCCGACACCCCGGCAGGAGCGGATCCCGCTGCTGGTCGGTGGGAACGGCCGGCGTGTGCTGTCGTACGCCGCGGAGCACGCCGACCTCGTCGGGCCCTCCGGACTCGGGCGGACGCTGCCGGACGGGCACCGTCACGAGGTCGACTGGGCGACGTCCCGGATCGCGGACAAGCTCGCCCTCGTCCACGCCGTCGCGGCGTCGGCCGGTCGCCGCCCGCGCCTCGACGCGCTGGTCCAGGTGCTGGAGGTCACCGACGACCCGCCCCGCTCCGCCGCCATCCTGGCCGAGCGCCTCGGTGGTGTCACCGCCGAGGACCTGCTCGCTGCCCCTTACGTGCTGCTGGGGACCGTCGAGGGGATCGTCGCCGAGCTCCGGCGTCACCGGGACCGGTGGGGCATCACGCGGTTCACGGTGCGCGAGGCGGCGATGGACGCCGCCGAGCGCATCATCGACGCGCTCGCCGAGCCGGCGGGCTGACGGGGTCCGCGGTGGTCCCGGCGCCGGGCTCGTCCCCGTCGCCCTCGTCCGTGGGCCCGTCCGTTGCTGCCTCGTCGGTGGTCTCCTCCTCGGGGACCGCGCCCGTCCCGGGCTCGACGGGTTCACGACCCACCTCGTCGGCACCGGCCTCCAGGGTCCCCTCGTCCGCGGGGGCGATGTCCGTCTCCGCCTCCTCGTCCTCCGGCGCGGTGTCGGCCTCGGGTTCGGGGAGCAGGATCTCCACCGCCAGGGGCGGCAGGGTCAGCACCACCGAGTGGCTGCGCCCGTGTGCCGGGTGGGGGAGCGCGTGCACCCCGCCGAGGTTGCCGGTCCCGGACCCGCCGTACTGCTCGGCGTCGGAGTTGAAGGCCTCGCGCCAGAACCCGCCGTGGGGCACCCCGATGCGGTAGTTGTCCCGCACGAGCGGGGTCAGGTTGATCACCACCAGTGCCTCCCGGCCGTCGCGGGCCCGGCGGACGAAGCTGATCACCGAGGCCTCGACGTCGGTGCAGTCCACCCACTCGAACCCGAAGGGTTCGGTGTCCCCCTCGTGCAGGGCCGGCTCCTCGCGGTACAGCGTGGCGAGGTCGCGCAGGCAGGTGAGCAGCTGCCCGTGACGCGGATCGCCGTCGAGCAGGTGCCAGTCGAGCCCGTTGTCGTGCGCCCACTCGCGCCACTGCCCGAACTCACCGCCCATGAACACGAGCTTCTTGCCCGGGATCGTGAACTGGTAGCCGTAGAGGGCGCGCAGGTTGGCGAACCGCTGCCAGTCGTCGCCGGGCATCTTGGTGAGCATCGAGCCCTTGCCGTGCACCACCTCGTCGTGGGACAGGGGCAGGCAGTAGTTCTCCGTGTACCCGTACACGGCGCGGAAGGTCAGCTGGTCGTGGTGGTACTTGCGGTGGACCGGGTCGCGCTGGAACACCTCCAGGGTGTCGTGCATCCACCCCATGTCCCACTTGAACCCGAAGCCCAGACCGCCGACGTACACGGGCCGCGACACCATCGGCCACGCCGTGGACTCCTCCGCGAAGGTCTGCACGCCCGGGTGCCGGGCGAACACCTCGGTGTTGAAGCGGCGCAGGAACCCGATCGCCTCGACGTTCTCGTTCCCGCCCCACTGGTTGGGGATCCACTCGCCGTCCTCGCGCGAGTAGTCGAGGTAGAGCATCGAGGCGACGGCGTCGACGCGCAGCCCGTCGGCGTGGAACTCGTCGAGCCAGTACATCGCGGACGACAAGAGGAAGCTGACCACCTCGCTGCGGCCGTAGTTGAAGATGTAGCTGCTCCAGTCGGGGTGGAACCCCTGACGGGGGTCGGCATGCTCGAAGAGGTGGGTGCCGTCGAAGTCGCCGAGGGCCCAGTCGTCGGTCGGGAAGTGTGACGGCACCCAGTCGAGGATCACGCCGATGCCGGCCTGGTGCAGCCGGTCGATCAGGTACTTCAGGTCCTCCGGCGGGCCGTACCGGGAGGTCGGCGCGAAGAACCCCGTGCACTGGTAGCCCCAGGAGCCGTAGAAGGGGTGCTCCATCACCGGCAGGAACTCGACGTGGGTGAACCCCATCGCGTGGACGTGCTCGATCAGCGGGTCGGCCAGCTCGCGGTAGGTCAGCGGCCGCGGATGCCCGTCCTCGTCGACACGGCGCCAGGAACCGACGTGGACCTCGTAGATCGAGGTCGGGGCATCGTGGCGCTGCCGGTCGGCGCGTGCCGCCAGCCAGTCGGCGTCCCCCCACTCGTAGGCGGGGTCCCACACCTTCGAGGCGGTGCGCGGTGGGGTCTCGGTGTGCACCGCCACCGGGTCGGCCTTGTCGCGGGTCACCCCGTCGGTGCCCGCCACACGGAACTTGTAGGCGTGGCCGTGCTCCATGCCCGGGATGAATCCCTCCCAGATCCCGGACACCCCGCGGGGCGCGAGCGGGTTGGCCTCGCCGTCCCAGCCGTTGACGTCGCCGACCAGGCTGACCGTCCGGGCGTTGGGGGCCCACACCGATACGTAGCAGCCGTCCGTGCCGTCGCGCCGCCCCGGGTGTGCGCCGAGGCAGCGCCACAGCTCCAGGTGGGTGCCCTCGTTGAACAGGTAGACGTCGTCGTCGCTCAGCGGCGGCGACGTCGTCAGGTCGGTGGTGGAGGACGGGCGGTCACCGGATGCCACGGTCATCACCTCTCGTCACGATCGAGGACCTGGGTGATCCCGTCGACAGGGATACCCACCCAGTCGGGCCGGTTGTTGAGCTCGTAGCCCAGTTCGTAGACCGCCTTCTCGATCAGGAAGGCGTCCAGCAGCGTACGGGTGTGGTCCGGATCGGCAGGCAGGAAGGGCTGCCCCTCGGCGATCTCGAGGTAGCCGGCGATCAGTGCGGCGCTGCACCACGCGAGCCACCAGTCGAGCCAGGCGGAGAGGGTCTCCTCCGAGGTGTGGTCGGGGGTCGCGAGCCCCCGTGCGCGCTGATCGACGAGGGTCGCGGCGGTGGCGTACTGCAGGGATCGCAGCAGCCCGGCGAGGTCGCGCAGCGCGATCCGCTTGAGTCGCCGCTCGCCGAGGGGCTTCGCGGGTTCGCCCTCGAAGTCGATGATCACCACGTCGCGGCCGGTGTAGAGCACCTGGCCGAGGTGGTAGTCGCCGTGCGTGCGGATCCGCGCGACCTCCATCGGCGTGTCCGCCAGCGCCCGCAACCGCGCGAGCAGCTCCTCCTCGCGGTCGGTGACGGAGGTGACCTGTCGCGCCGGTTCGTCGGGCAGGCTCCGGGTGGCGCGTCTGGCGGCGCGGATCCCCAACCGGATCCCGTTGCGCAGGGACTGGTACAGCGACCGCCGGTGCAGCGAGGTGAGTGGCTCGGGCGCCAGCTCCGGGTCGGTCTGCGACGCCAACGCGACGTGCAGCTCGGCGGTGCGGCGGCCGAGCAGGGTGACGAACTCGAGGAACGGGCCGATGCCGGCGTGGACCTCCTCGGGCAGCCCGCGTCGGGCGAGCTCCAGCGGACCGCGGGTCGCGGCGGGGGTCGGCCGCTCGCCGAGGTGCTCGGACACGGCCCGCTCGGCGAAGCGGCCGAGCTCGTCGAGGGTGAGCTCCCAGGCGTCCCCCTCGTTCGCGATGAAGGGCTGCACCATCGCGATCGTGCGGGGCTCGCTGCCGTCGTCGGGGACGAGGTCGAGGGTGCCGAGCACGTCGGGCACGTGGGGGAACCCGGTGAGCACCCGACCGAGTTCGACGTCGGGGCTGATCCCCGGTTCGAGACGGCGCAGCACCTTGATCAGCAGCTGGTCGCCGAACAGCACCGAGGTGTTGGACTGCTCCCCGCGGAAGGGGTGGGGCTCGAGCCCCTCGAGGGCCCGGAGGGACCGCAGGGCCGGCTGCCGGCTCCCGGTGAGCGTGCCCGTGCGACCGCGGTGCCGGCGCTGCCGGGCGATGCTGTGCAGCAGGGTGGTGGCGGCGTCGGGGTCGGTGAGGGCGTCGAGCAGCACCCCCGAGTGACCGCGCGATCCCTGTCCCTTCACGGTGGCGAGGACCGCTTCGGGGTGGACGGCCAGCAGCCGCCCGGCCTCCTCGCCCTCGGCGAAGCGCACCGGCACCACGTAGTCCTCCGGTTCACCGTCCACGTAGTCGACGTGGACGGTCAGCACCTGCATCGCGGGATCGTCCTTCGGACCGATCGGGATCACGTCGTCGACCGTGACGGCGCGGATCTCACGGGCCTTGCCGCCGAACCAGCGCTGTCGTCGCAGCACGTCGGGGAGCACGGCCCCGAGCCGGTCACGCCCCGGACCGCGGAGCAGCGCGGTCCAGTTCCCCGAGACCGTGACCTCCGGCAGCGCCGGTGGCTCACCGAGGTCCTCCTCGAGCCCGGACTGGGGCAGCTTCGACAGGGTGATGGCCCCCCGTTCCCGTTGCAGGGAGAACCAGTGGTACTGGTAGGGGCCGAGGGTGAGCATGTACGGCTGGTCGCCGACCCGCGGGAAGCTGGTGCCGCCGAACATCTCGATCACGTGCTGGCCGACGTAGGGAGACAGGTCCAGTTCGCAGGCCTGCGCGTGGCGGGACAGGTTGGCCACCACCAGGACCTGCTCGGGCTCGTCCTCGCCCTCGTCCAGGGTGCGCACGTAGGCCAGCACCTTCGCGTTGTCGGGGGTGAGGAACTCGAGGGAGCCGCGGCCGAACACGCGGTGGCGCCGACGCAGGGCGATGATCCGTCGCATCCACCACAGCAGGCTCCGGGGGTTGTTCTGCTGGGTCTCGACGTTGATCGACTCGTAGTGGTACTCCGGGTCGATCACCGGCGGGAGGAACAGCCGCTGGGGGTTGGCGCGGGAGAACCCGGCGTTGCGGTCCCCGGACCACTGCATCGGGGTGCGCACCCCGTTGCGGTCGCCGAGGTAGATGTTGTCGCCCATGCCGATCTCGTCGCCGTAGTAGATGATCGGCGTCCCCGGCAGGCTGAACAGCAGCGCGTTCATCAGCTCGATCAGCCGGCGGTCGTTGCCGAGCAGCGGGGCGAGTCGGCGGCGGATGCCGAGGTTCACCCGCATCGTGGGCTCCCGCGCGTACGCGCGGTACATGTAGTCCCGCTCCTCGTCGGTCACCATCTCCAGGGTCAGCTCGTCGTGGTTGCGCAGGAAGATGCCCCACTGGCACCCGTCGGGGATCTCGGGGGTCTGCTGGAGGATGTCGAGGATCGGGAACCGGTCCTCCTGGGCGACGGCCATGAACAGCCGCGGCATCAGAGGGAAGTGGAAGTTCATGTGGCACTCGTCGCCGTCGCCGAAGTAGGCGGCGGCGTCCTCGGGCCACTGGTTGGCCTCGGCGAGGAACATCCGATCGGGGTGGCGGTCGAGGTGGCTGCGCAGCTCCTTCAGGAACGCGTGGGTCTCGGGCAGGTTCTCACCGTTGGTGCCGTCGCGGACGAACAGGTAGGGGATCGCGTCGAGACGCATCCCGTCGACCCCGAGCTCGGCCCAGTGGTCGAGCGCATCCTTGACGGCCTGCTGGACGTCGGGTGAGTCGAAGTTCAGGTCGGGTTGGTGGTGGAAGAAGCGGTGCCAGTAGTACTGCTCGGCCTCGCCGTGCCACTGCCAGTTCGAGGTCTCGTAGTCCTCGAAGATGATCCGGACCTCGGGCCACCGCTCCGGCGTGTCGCTCCACACGTAGAAGCCGCGTTCGCGGCTGCCCTTCGGTGCCTTCACCGCCCGCTTGAACCACGGGTGCTGGTCGGAGGTGTGGTTGATCACCAGCTCCGTGATCACCTTCAACCCGCGGGCGTGTGCCTCCCGCACGAACCGTTTGAACTGGCGCATGTCGCCGTAGTCGCGGTTGATCGCGGTGTAGTCGGCGATGTCGTAGCCGTCGTCTCGCAGTGGCGAGGGGTAGAAGGGCAGCAGCCAGAGCGCGGTGACCCCCAGCTCCTGCAGGTAGTCGAGCCTGGCGGTCAACCCGGGGAAGTCGCCGATCCCGTCGTCGTTGGAGTCGTGGAACGACCGGACGTGGAGCTCGTAGATCACCGCATCGCGGTACCAGTCGGCGCTGTCGCTGCCGGTCGTGGTCATGCCAGTCCTTCGTGATCGGCTTCGGTGCGGTGGCGACGGACCTCGAAGATGTGCGCCGGCGAGATGTGCGGGTCGAGTTGGACGTAGTTGGCGGGTCCGTGCCAGTGGTAGGTGCCACCGGCGAACAGGTCGTGGACCTCGAAGTGGTCGTCCTCCTCGAGCCCGAGGGCCTGCATGTCGAGCCAGGTCATCCCGGCCTGGACGTACTGCGGGTCGAGGTTGACCACCACGAGGATCCGGTCGTCGCCCGCCGTCTTCGAGTAGGCGAGCAGTTGGTCGTTGTGGACCTCGTGGAAGGCGAGGGTCCGGTCCTGCTGCAGCGCCGGGTGGGCGTGGCGGATGCGGTTGACCAGCGCGATCACCTCGGCCAGCGAGTGGGGCTGGTCGACGTCCCAGCGCTTGATCTCGTACTTCTCGTTGTCGAGGTACTCCTCCGAGCCGGGGCGGGCCGCGGACCACATGAGCTCGAAGGCGGGGCCGTACATCCCGTAGTTCGCGGTCAGCGTGGCGGCCAGCACCAGCCGCTGGACGTACATCGGCCGGCCGCCGGACTGGAGCTGGTCGGTGAGGATGTCGGGGGTGTTCGGCCAGGAGTTCGGGCGGAAGAAGTCGACCACGTCGGTGTGGAACAGCTCCCGGTAGTACGCCTCGAGCTCGTGCTTGTGCCGGCGCCAGGTGAAGTAGGTGTAGGACTGGGTGAACCCGCGCATCGCGAGCTCGTACATCCGCTTGGGACGGGTGAACGCCTCGGACAGGAAGATGGCGTCGGGGTAGCGCCGCGAGAGGTCGTCGAGGCACCACCGCCAGAACGGGAAGGACTTCGTGTGGGGGTTGTCCACCCGGAAGATGCGGATCCCCTCGGCGAGCCAGTGCTCGAAGATCGAGCGCAGCTCGGTCCACAGCCCCTCCGGGTCGGAGGTCTCGAAGTCGAAGGGGTAGATGTCCTGGTAGCGCTTGGGCGGGTTCTCGGCGTACTGGATCGAGCCGTCGGGCCGGTGCCGGAACCACTCGGGGTGCTCGGCGACGTACGGGTGGTCCGGGGTGCACTGGAAGGCGATGTCGAGGGCGAGCTCCATACCGCGGTCCCGGCACGCGTCGCGCAGCGCCCGCAGGTCCTCGATCGTGCCGAGCTCGGGGTGGATGTCCTTGTGGCCGCCGTGGCGTGACCCGATCGCCCAGGGCGAGCCGGGATCGTCGGGCCCGGCCTCGATCGTGTTGTTGCGGCCCTTGCGGTGGGTCTCACCGATCGGGTGGATCGGCGGGAGGTAGAGCACGTCGAACCCCAGCGCGGCGACGTGGTCGAGCCGGGTGATGACGTCGCGCAACGTGCCGTGGGTGTCCGGTTCCGACGAGGTCGAGCGCGGGAACAGCTCGTACCAGGAGGAGAACCCGGCCCGTTCCCGTTCGGCGACCAGCTCCAGGATCCGGTCGTAGCGCACCTGGTTCGCGCGCGGATCCAGCGACCAGGTGAGGTCGGCGAGCTCCTCGGACACCGCCGCATCGACCCGGATCGGCAGCGGCAGGGCCTCGTCCTGCAGCGCGGCGAGCAGCTGCTCGAGCCGGCGACGCACCGGGGTGGCGGCACGGGGCAGGAGGTCGGTGATCAGCGGCACACCGATGCGCAGGTCGATCGGTGTGGCCACCCCCGCGTCGGCCTTCTTCGTGAGGTCGCGCTGCCAGGTGGCGAGGTGGTCGACCCACGCCGTGACCGTGTAGTGGTACCGGCCGACCGCCGGGGGGACGAAGCTGCCCCGCCACGCGTCGTTCACGTCCAGCGTGAGGCGCGTCTCCTGCCAGGCCTGGGCCGCCTCGGCCTTCCAGTGCACCACGACCGCGAGGACGTCGTGGGAGTCGCAGAGGATGTCGGCACGGACCTCGACGGGATGTCCGGCGATCGCCTTCGCCGGGAACCGCCCCTGGGCCACCTCCGGCCGCACCGTGCGCACCACGACCCGCTCACGCGTGAAGCTCACCGTGGTCCCTTCCCTGGTGTCGGTCGTGCCGATCGCCGTCCATCCGCCGGGTCTCGTCCCTCGACACTACCGGCCGGGTTGGCTCGGCGTTGCCCGTCCGGTCGGGTACAACGCACCCATGCACGTCCGCTCGCTCCGCCACGACGACATCGAGGTCGCGCTCGCACTGTGGGCGCGCACGGAGAACCTCGGCAGCGTGTCCCGCGCCGAGGTTGAGCAGGTGCTGGCCCACGATCCGGGACTGGTGCTCGTCGCGGAGCATGGCGGTGAGCTCGTCGGCGTCGTGCTGGGCACCTACGACGGCCGCCGTGGCTGGATCCAGCGGCTAGCCGTCGATCCCGACGCCCGCCGCGGAGGGATCGGCCGCGCGCTGGTGGCCGAGCTGGAGCAGCGCCTGGTCGACCGTGGGTGCCGGCAGGTGAACCTGCTGGTGTACCACGAGAACCGGGACGGTCGCGCCTTCTGGGCGTCGGTCGGGTACGAGGGCACCGACCGCATCGCCCTCTATCGCCGCCGACTGGACGGCACCGACCCCGAACCTGACCCGCACGGGGTGGCCAGCGGCCGGGTACGGGACTGCTGATGGCGACCTACCGCGAGCAGGGGATCGTCCTGCGCACCTACAAGCTCGGTGAGACCGACCGGATCGTGCACCTGCTCACCCAGGGCCGCGGCAAGGTCCGAGCGGTGGCCAAGGGCGTCCGGCGGCCCGGGAGCCGTTTCGGAGGCCGCCTCGAACCCTTCAGTCACGTGGACCTGCAGCTGTACGAGGGGCGCAACCTCGACGTCGTCAACCAGGCCGAGCTGCTGGCGTCCCATGCCCGGATCCGGGAGGAGCACACCCGGTCGGCGGCCGGGTCGGTGATGGTGGAGCTCGCCGATGCGGTCGCGCAGGAGGGCGAGCGGGACAACGCCCTGTTCCTGCTGCTGCGCGCGGGGTTGCAGGCGCTGGACGCCCGCCCGGTCGATCCATCGGTGTTCGTGGACGCCTTCCTGCTGCGGTTGGCGTCGGTGGTCGGCTTCCACGCCTTCACCGAGGCGTGCGCGGTGTGCCGCCGGCCCGGCCCGCACGTCTTCCTGTCGGTCAAGGCGGGCGGGACGCTGTGCGCCGACTGTGCGCCACCGGGGACCCGCGCGGTGGACCCGGAGGTGATCGATGTCGTCCGGGCGCTCGGTGCGACGGGGGAGTGGGCCGTGCTGCCCCGCCTCGCCCGGGAGACCCCGGACGCCCACCGCACCGCGGCGTCCTACGCCCGGGCCTTCGTCGAGCACCACCTCGACCGCCGTCTGCGGAGCTACGACGCGGTCCCGCGGGGGTGAGCCGGGCCACGCTCGCGTGGTGCCCGCCGCGTGACGGTCACGTGATCGCCGGCTCGTACGGGTTGGGACGTGCCGACCAGGGGCGCAGCCACCGGGGCGTGACGTGGACGAGCCCGTCCGGTCCGGAGATCAGCAGCGGCTCGAGCGCGCGGACGTGCCCGGTGGCGTGGAAGACGTCGGCGCCTGAGGTGAGGTCGACGCCGACCAGGCCATCCGGTTCACGCCAGATCGCGTGGTCGCCGGCCACCCCCTCGAGGGTCGCGCCCGGCCGTGACAGTTCGGTCAGCGTGCCGCCGTCGCCCCGGTCCAGCAGGACCAGCGGGCCGGTCCGCGGCCCGAGCACGAGGCGGTCGCCCGAGGCGTCGACGACGGCCGCGAGGCAGCAGCGCAGGTCGAGGTCGTCGCGGGTCCACACCACCTCGCCGTCCCGGTCCAGCGCGAGCACCTCCAGCTGGCCCCGACCGGGCCAGCGCAGCACCACGGTCAGGTCGCCGAGCACGCGCACGATGCTCGGCGCGCCGTCGCGGACGTCGAGGGTCTCGCCCGTCGCGGGCAGTACCAGCTGCCGCCCGACCATCAGGCGCACCGGCGCGCTGGCGGGTGGCGCGTCGGGATCGGGGTAGGGCACCGGCACCACGCCGGGCAGCGACCAGACGGGGTCGGGACCACGGGCCGTCCACAGCCCGAGCACGCCGTCCCGGTGCAGCAGCAGCCCACCGGTCGTGGGGACGACCTCGGGTGCCACGTCCTCGATCGACCAGCGGACCGCGCCGGTGTCGGCATCCAGGACGCTCACCGTTCGCGACGGGGTGAGCACGAACACGTGTCCGTCCACGAGCCAGAAGCGCGGCAGCCGCGGGGCGACCCCGGTCCCGACCTCGGCCCGCCAGCGCACGTGGCCGTCGTGCGGGTCCAGCAGCGCCACCTCGCCGGGTCGACCGACCGCCACCGCGTCCGCGTCGGCACGCAGCCGCAGGTCGGCGTCGCCGTCGAAGGGCACGGTCCGCCAGGTCGGCTCACGCGACGGCAGATCGAACCGCTGTACCTCGCCGCCGACGGTGAGCACGGCCGTGGCCGGTGCCGCGGTGCG
>SKNO01000250.1 GCA_007120465.1 Nitriliruptoraceae bacterium | reverse complement strand
TCCCCGCGGCGCACCGCCTGCGCCTCGGCCCGCTGCCGCAGCACGGCGACGAGACCCGCCACCACCGTGACGGCGCCGAGGAGGCGGACGAGGGGTCGCATCACGCGCGGATCGCCACCAACGCCGACCCGAGGTCGCCCAGGTCGACCGGCGTGCCGTCCGTGACCGGGGCACGCTGGATCGAGCTGGCGAGCACCTCGCGGGCGATCGTGTCGTAGTGGCCGCCGGCGTCGAGCTCGGCGTCCAGCTCCTCCGGAGACACCGCGACCACCAACTCGATCCGGTCGGTCAGCTCCAGCCCGGCGGCCTTGCGCTGGTCGTTGATCGCGCGTACCAGCTCGCGGGCGGCACCCTCGATCTCCAACTCCCGGGTCAGCTCGGTGTCCAGCGCGAAGGATGCCTGGCCGTCGCTGGCCACCGCCCACCCGGTGCGCGGCGTCTCGATCACCTCGGCCATGTCGGCGGTGATCCGTACCGGGTCGCCCGCGACCTCCAGCTCCACGGGTCCGTGGGGCAGTGCGGCGGCGACCTCGGCGGCGCGATCGGCCTCCAGCCCGACGATCGCCTCGGCCACCTGTGGCGCCCGCTTCTGGAACACCGGCCCGAGCGCGCGGAAGTTGGGCTTGAGCCGCCGCTCGACCAGCGCGCCGGTGCCGTCGGACAGCTCCACCGTCCGGACGTTGAGCTCCTCGGCGATGTCGGGGAGCAGGGCCGCCAGCCCCACCCGCTGCGACGGGGGGACGCTGACCAGCGCCCGGGCGAGGGGCTGGCGCACCCGCACCGCGCTGTCGTTGCGGGCCTGCCGTCCCAGCTCCACGACGTGGCGGGCGACCGCCATCGCGGTGCGCAGCTCCTCGTCGCGCCACGCCTCGGGCGCGACGGGGAAGTCGGTCAGGTGGACCGACACCTCGGCGTCGGCATCCTGCGACACCACCACGTCCTGCCACAGCCGCTCCGCCAGGAAGGGCACGAACGGGGCGAGCAGCTGGGACAGGGTGCGCAGGCAGGTGTGCAGCGTCGCGTACACCGCCTGCTTGTCGGCCGGGTCCTCCGACGCGGCCTTCCAGAACCGTCGCCGGTTGCGGCGCACGTACCAGTTGGACAGGTCGTCGACGAACCGTTCGAGCCCGCGCGTCGCGGCGGTGATGTCGTACCGGGCCAGCGCCTCATCGACCACGTCGATCAGGGCTGCGAGCTCGGCGAGCACCCACCGGTCCGACGCGGGTCGGTCCGCGACCGGGGGTGCGGGCACGGTGGGGTCGAAGCCGTCGATCGCGGCGTAGGTGGCGAAGAACACGTGGGTGTTCCACAGCGTCAGCAGGAAGCGGCGCACGACGTCGGCGAGCAGGTCGTGGCTGACGCGCCGGTTCACCCACGGGTTGCCCTCGGCGAACATCAACCACCGCAGCGCGTCGGCGCCGTGCCGGTCGATCAGCTCCCACGGGTCGAGCACGTTGCCGGCCGACTTCGACATCTTGCGGCCGTCCTCGTCCACGATGTGGCCGAGGCACAGGCAGGTGCGGTACGAGCTGTCGTCGAACAGCAGGGTCGACTCGGCCAGCAGCGTGTAGAACCAGCCGCGGGTCTGGTCGATCGCCTCGCAGATGAAGTCGGCGGGGTAGTGGCGCGCGAACGCCTCGCTGCCCTGGTGGGGGTGGCCCCACTGCGCGTAGGGCATCCCACCCGAGTCGAACCAGGCGTCGGCGACGTGGGGCACCCGGCGCGCTTCCGCGCCGCACGAGGAGCACGGAACGGTCACCTCGTCGACGTACGGGCGGTGGGGATCGAGGTCGTGGTGGTCCTCACCGGTCAGCGTCGACAGCTCCGCCCGCGAGCCCACCACCTCGACGTGGTCGCAGGCACCGCACCGCCAGAAGGGCAGCGGGGTGCCCCAGTACCGGTCGCGCGACAACGCCCAGTCGACGTTGTTCTCCAGCCAGTTGCCGAACCGGCCGTCGCGGATGTGCTCGGGGTGCCAGTCGATCGTCGCGTTGTTGGCGAGCAGCTGGTCGCGCCGAGCGGTGGTCCGGATGTACCAGGACGGCTTGGCCCAGTAGATCAGCGGCCGGTTGCAGCGCCAGCAGAAGGGGTAGGTGTGGGTGTAGGTCCCGGACCGGAGCAACAGCCCCCGCTCCTGCAGGTCACGGATGATCCCCGGATCGGCGTCCTTGACGAACTCCCCAGCCCACGGCCCCTCGGTGAACCGGCCCTCGGCGTCCACGGGGTTCGCGATCGGCAGGCCATCGCGCTTGCCGACCGCCATGTCGTCGGCACCGAAGGCCGGTGCCAGGTGGACGATCCCCGACCCGTCGGCCGTGGTCACGAAGTCGCCGAGCACGAGCCGGTGCGCGTCGCCGTCGGGTAGGGACACGAAGCCGAAGGGCGGCTCGTAGTGGCTGCCGAGGAGCTCGTCGACCGGGACGGGACGCACCACCTCGGCGTCCTCCCCGAGGACGGCCTCGCGCAGGTCCGCGGCGATCACCAGCAGCTCGTCGGTGACGCCGAACCGCGAGGTGCGCACGAGCTCGTAGGCGATGTCGGCACCGACCGCGCAGGCCACGTTCGACGGCAGCGTCCACGGGGTGGTGGTCCACACCACCAGCGCCGCCCGCTCCTCGGCCAGGGGCCCGTCGACCACCGGGAACCGCACGAACACCGACGGGTCGTCGACCTGCTGGTAGCCCTGCGCCACCTCGGCGTCCGACAGGCCGGTGCCGCAGCGGCCGCAGTAGGGCGTGACGCGGAACTCCTCGAAGATCAGGTCGCGCTCCCACAGCTCCTTGAGCGCCCACCACAGGCTGTCGACGTACCCGGGGTCCATCGTCCGGTACGCGTCATCGTTGTCGATCCAGAACCCGATCCGATCGGACAGCGACTCGAAGGAGCCGACGTACCGCAGCACCGAACTGCGGCAGCGCGCGTTGAACTCCTCGATGCCGTAGGCCTCGATGTCGGCCTTGGAGTCGAGCCCGAGCTCACGCTCCACCTCGAGCTCCACCGGCAGGCCGTGGCAGTCCCACCCGGCCTTCCGGCGGACGAACATCCCCTTCATGGTCCGGTAGCGGGGGAAGACGTCCTTGAACACGCGCGCTTCCACGTGGTGGGTCCCCGGCTCGCCGTTGGCCGTCGGTGGACCCTCGTAGAAGGTCCACACCGGGCCGTCGGCGCGGCGGCGCAGGCTCTCGTGGAACACGTCGTGGGTCCGCCACAGGTCGAGGACCTCGTGCTCCAGCGCCGGCAGGTCCGGACGCGCCGGGACCGTCGGCCAGGCGCGGGTCGTCATCGAGGTGGTGTCGTCGGTCACGGTGTCGCTCGTTCGCTGATCGGGCCGCCCCACGGGGCGGCATCGGCTGCCGCTCTCCGAGGGACGACGCGTCGTCGACGCACCGCGGTGCCACCCTCGTTGGTCGCGTGGCGCGACCCTCTCGGACGCTTCCGACCGGGTCGCCCCGGACGGCCCGCGTGTCGTGCGGGACCCGTCCGCCCCTACGCACCGGCCCGCCCCACGCGTGGACCGGCGGGCCGGTCGGTGGGGAGGGTCGGGTTCGGGACGGCCGCTCGGAGGTGATGACGCCAGGACCCTGTCCGCCGGCTCTCACCGTCCCGGCTCGCTCGTGGGCAGGGCGCCCCCGGCGCCGCGTCCTCGTCGACGCGTTCGTCGCCGCAGTCTACGCGCCCGGCGGACCGTCGTGGCAACACCCGCACACGGGTCGAGGCGGCCGCTCCGCGCACGCGTGGGGAGGTGGCTTGCCCGCGACCCGGCGGGTGGTACGGTCCGCGCCCATGATGGCTCGAAGAACGTCCAAAGCGCCCACCAAGACCCAGCTCAAGAAGATCCGTGCTGGGCTCGAGGAGGAGCGCGAGCAGCTCCTCGTCCACGTCAAGGACCTGGACGAGGAGGCCGATGTCAAGAACTGGCGTGACGGGGGCTTCGACGACGACCCGGCCGACAGCGGGTCCGCGAGCTTCGAGCGCGAGACGGCCCAGTCGCTGTCCAACCACGCGCGCAACCTGCTCACCCAGATCGATGACGCCCTGCGCCGCATGGACGCCGGGACCTACGGGGTGTGCGAGCGCTGCGGTGAGCGCATCGACATCGACCGCCTGGACGCCCTGCCCTACGCGCGCCTGTGTCTGGAGTGCAAGCGCCGGGACGAGACCGGGCGCTGAGCTGACGTGCCCCAGGACGCCGCCTCGTCCGACGCCATGACGCGACGCCTCCGACCTCCCGTCCTGCTCGGGCTCGGCATCACCCTCGTGGTGACGGTCCTCGACCAGGTCACCAAGGAGATCGCCGAGGCGCTGCTGGTCCCGGGCCGGTTCGTCCCCCTCCTCGGGGAGCACATCGGCTGGCAGCTGGTCTACAACCCCGGGGGCGCCTTCGGGGTCCGCGCGCCACACTGGTTGTTCCTGATCGTCACGGTGATCGTGGTGCTCGTCGTGGCACGGGCCCTGCCCCGCACCCACAGCAAGCTGACCGGGAGCGCGTACGGCCTGCTGCTCTCGGGGGCGCTCGGCAACGTGATCGATCGCCTGTTCCGCGAGGGGCTGCCCGACGCCCCGGCCTTCGGTGGCGGCGCGGTCGTCGACTTCGTCGCCTGGGGCACCTTCCCGCGGTTCAACCTCGCCGACAGCGCGATCACCGTCGGGTTCGTCCTGCTCGTCCTCGCCCTGTGGCGCGAGGAGCGGCACCACGAGCGTGCGAGCGGACCGGACGGCCCCGTCGCCCCCGCCGACGCCGATGCCGACGACGGTGGGACGTCAGCGCCCCCCGAGGACCCGCCCCACGCGGCCCACACGGGCGAGGACCCCGCCGCTAGCGACGGACCGGACCGGTCCGGCCACCCGGAGGGGGACGACGACCCCCCGCCTGGCCGCGACGAGACGCCGCGCGGACGCGATGACGTGTCGCGGTCCCTCGACGGGCACGCCGTGCCGGCCGAGACCGACGACATCGGCGCGAGGCGGTGACCGGGTTCACGGTCGGCGACGACCTGGCGGGGACACGCCTGGACGTCGCCCTCGCCGACCACCTCGACGTCTCCCGCAGCAGAGCCGTGCGCCGGATCGAGGCCGGCGAGGTCACCGTCGACGGGGCGGCGGTCGGCAAGCAGCACCGGCTGCGGTCCGGCGAACGTGTCGAGGTGGCTGCGCCCGCGGACACGCCCGCGGCCGCACCACCCGCGCTGCCGCCGATCCGGTACCGCGACGACCACCTCGTCGTCGTGGCGAAGCCGCCCGGTCTCGTGGTGCACCCCGGCGCCGGTCACGCCGGTGACACCCTGGTCGACGCGCTGCGCGCCGCCGGGATCCCCCTGGCACCGGCCGGTGGCGAGGACCGACCGGGGATCGTCCACCGCCTGGACCGGGACACCTCGGGGTTGCTGGTGGTCGCCTGCACGGATGACGCCTACACCGGGTTGGTGGCGGCGCTCGCCTCCCGGGAGGTCTCCCGCCGCTACCTCGCCCTGGTGGTGGGCGTCCCGACCGAACCGCGCGGCCGGGTCGAGGGGCCGATCGGTCGTGATCCGCTGCACCGCACGCGGTTCGCCGTCGTCGCCGGGGGCAAGCCGGCCGTGACCCGGTACCGCACGCTGGCGACGGGCGCGGCGCCGGGCGACCCACCGACGCCGGTCTCACTCGTGGCCTGCACGCTCGAGACCGGCCGGACCCACCAGCTCCGCGTCCACCTCAGCACGCTCGGCAACCCGGTGGTCGGCGACCCCACCTACGTGCCGCGCCGGGGGGTCGCGACGGCCCTCGGCGCGGTCCGTCCCCTCCTGCACGCGGCTGCCCTGCGCTTCTCGCACCCGGTGACCGGCGAGGTGGTCGCGGTCGACGAACCGGCGCCGGCGGACCTCCGTGAGGCGTGCGAGCGGGCCGGGCTGCCACTGCCGGAGACCCTGGATAGCTGACTCGGGTGCCCGCGGACCCGGACGGGGCGTCGATCCGGACGGGGGGAGTGCGGCCCGCGGACGCGGTGTGTCCCGGAGCGGTTACGGTGCCCCGTCACGGGGCTCGCTGCCCGGCGCCGCACCGGGCGGCTGCTAGGGTCGCGTGCCGAACGACAGCGGTGTGGTTCACCTTCCCCGACCACCCGCTGTCCGTGTCTCGGCGTCCCGACCGAGCACGCGTCCAGCGACCACGGGGAGACCGACGGCAGTGCCTACCGGCGACCGCGACAGCTTCGTCCACCTCCACGTCCACACCGAGTACTCGATGCTCGACGGGGCCTCGCGCATCGACGAGTTGGTGGACAAGGTCGCCGCGGACGGGCAGCCCGGCGTCGCGATCACCGATCACGGGGTGCTGTTCGGCCTCGTCGACTTCTTCCGGGCGGCCACCGCCCGGGACCTCACGCCGATCCTCGGGTCGGAGCTGTACCAGGCGATCGGGTCGCGTCACGACCAGCAGCTCGGCGGTGCCGACGGCCGCCAGCGCTACTTCCACATCACCGCCCTCGCGGCCGACGACGTCGGCTACCGCAACCTCATCGCGTTGTCCACCCGCGCCTACCTCGAGGGCTTCTGGTACAAGCCGCGCGTCGACAAGGAGCTCCTCGCCGAGCACAGCGACGGGATGATCTTCCTGTCGGGCTGCCTCGGCTCCGAGGTCAACCAGCGGCTGCTCGCCGACGACCTCCCTGGCGCCAAGCAGGCCCTGTCGGACCTCAAGGACATCTACACCTCGGAGCGGTTCTTCGTCGAGCTGATGGACCACGGCGGGCCGGAGCAGAAGAAGGTCTTCCCCCTGCTCGAGAAGCTCGCCGCCGACCTCGGCCTGCGCACCGTCATCACCAACGACTCCCACTACACCGACGAGGGGGATGCCGAGGCCCACGATGCCCTGCTGTGCATCCAGACCGGCTCGCGGATCAGCGACACCGACCGGATGCGCTTCGAGGGCACCGACTTCTACGTCAAGACGGCTGCGGAGATGCGGGCCCAGTACCCCGACCACCGTGATGCCCTCGACGCCACCCTCGACATCGCCGAGATGTGCACCGCGAGGATCCGGTTCGACCTCGACCTGCTACCGACCTTCCCGTGCCCGCCGGGGATGGACGAGTCCGCGTTCCTGCGCCAGAAGGTCTGGGAGGGCGCGACGCAGCGGTACGGCGACCCGGTGCCCGACGCGGTGGCGCGCCGGGTCGAGTACGAGCTCGACGTGATCGACCAGATGGGGTTCCCGGCGTACTTCCTCATCGTCGCGGACCTGTGCGAGTACGCCCGTTCCGCGGGGATCCGCGTCGGTCCGGGGCGGGGCTCCGCCGGCGGGTCGGTGGTCGCGTACTGCACCGACATCACGCGGGTGGATCCGATCAAGCACAAGCTGATCTTCGAGCGGTTCCTGAACCCGGCCCGCGCGTCGATGCCCGACATCGACATCGACTTCGACGACCGGCGCCGGGGCGAGATGATCCGCTACGCCGCCGAGCGCTACGGCGACGATCACGTGGCGCAGATCGTCACCTTCGGGACGATCAAGGCGAAGTCCGCGATCCGCGACGCGGCCCGGGTGCTCGACGAGCCCTTCAAGGTCGGTGACGACCTCGCCAAGATGATGCCCCCGCCGGTGCAGGGCAAGGAGGCGTCCCTCAACGAGGCGTACACCAAGTCCGCGGAGCTGCGCGAGGCGCGCAACGACCCCACCTACAAGCGGGTGCTGGAGACCGCCGAGAAGCTCGAGGGCTTGAAGCGCCACCACGGGATCCACGCGGCGGCGGTGCTGATCGGCGCGAAGCCGTTGACCGAGACGATCCCGCTGATGCGCACCGAGCACGGCGAGATCGTGACGCAGTACGAGATGAACGCCTCGGAGGCCATCGGGCTGCTGAAGATGGACTTCCTGGGGCTGCGCAACCTCACGGTGATCTCCGACGCCGAGCGTCACATCCGCGCCAACCGCGGGATCGAGGTCGACCTCGACGATGCCGAACTGCTCGGTGAGATGGACGATCCGGCCACCTTCGAGATGCTCGGCACCGGCTACACGCTGGGGGTGTTCCAGCTCGACTCGAGCGGGATGCAGACGCTGGTGCGCCGGCTCAAGCCGACCCGCTTCGAGGACATCTCGGCGCTGCTGGCGCTGTACCGCCCCGGCCCGCTGGGTATGGACATGCACCTGGCCTTCGCGGACCGCAAGAACGGCGCCGAAGCGGTCAGCTTCGATCACCCGGACCTGGAGCCGATCCTGGGCGAGACCCACGGGGTCATCGTCTACCAGGAACAGGTCATGCAGATCGCCACCGACCTGTGCGGCTTCACGATGGCCGAGGCGGACGCCCTGCGCAAGGCGGTCGGCAAGAAGATCCGCGACCTGATGGAGGCCCAGAAGGACAAGTTCATCAAGGGCGGGCTCGCAGCCGGGTACGACCGCACCTTCGTGTCCAACCTGTGGGACCTGATCGAGAAGTTCGCCGAGTACGGCTTCAACAGGTCCCACACCGTCGCGTACGGGGTCGTCAGCTACCAGACCGCGTGGCTGAAGACGCACTACCCGGTGGAGTACATGGCGGCGCTGTTGACCAGCGTGAAGAACCACAAGGACAACAAGCCGCTGTACCTGAACGAGTGCCGCCGCATGGGCATCCCGGTGCTGCCGCCGGACGTCAACGAGTCCGGGTCGGACTTCACGCCGCGCGACGACGAGATCCTGTTCGGACTGTCCGCGGTGCGCGGCGTCGGGGAGGGGATCGTCGAGCAGATCGTCACCGCTCGCCGGGAACACGGTCGATTCGAGGACTTCCGTGACTTCTGCGCGAAGGTCGACGCCAGCGTGCTCAACAAGCGGACGCTGGAGAACCTGATCCTCGCCGGCGCCTTCGCCCCGCTCGGGCACACCCGCAAGGGACTGCTCGAGGCCTACGAGGACATCGTCAACGCCGCGCTCGCGCGCAAGAAGGCCGAGGCGGCCGGCCAGTTCTCGCTGTTCGATGCGATGGGTGGCGGCGGTCCGGTCGGCGACGCGCCCGACGCGCTGGAGATGGACGACGACGAGGCGATCAGCGACGACGAGTTCGACAAGGCCCAGCGGCTCAAGCTCGAGCGCGAGATGCTCGGCCTGTACGTCTCCGACCACCCGCTGTTCGGGACCGAGCGGGTGCTCGAGCGCTTCGTGGACACCACCTGCGCCGAACTCCGTGAGAAGGAGGACAACGACACGGTCACCGTCGGCGGGGTGCTCACCGCGCTGACCAAGAAGTTCACCCGCAAGGGCGACACCTACCTCGTGGCGACCCTCGAGGACCTCGTCGGGAGCGTCGAGGTGGTGTTCTGGCCGGCGGTGTACCGCGCCGCGCACGAGGTCCTCGAGGAGGACGCCGTGCTGGTGATCACCGGGCGGTTGGAGGTCCGTGAGGGCGCGGTGAAGCTCACGGCCAACAAGGTCGCGGCCCCCGACCTGTCGGAGGCGCTCGGTGCGCCGGTGGTGGTGACCTTCGCCCGCCAGCAGTGCACCCACCACGCGATCAGCGGGCTCCGGCAGGTGCTGCACAACCACCCGGGCCCGGTGCCGGTGCACCTGCGGGTGGTCGGTGCCGACGGGGCCGAGAGCACCTACCGGCTGGGCGATGACCTGCGCGTGGAGCGGCGTCCCGGGCTGTTCGGCGAGCTCAAGTCCACCTTCGGACCCGACGCGATCGACGACGAGGGCGGCGACCGGGTGTACGTCGACGCCCGCGAGTCGGATGGGGCGGGCCGGCGACGATCCTGACGGTCATGCCGGTTGGTCGACCAGCCGACCGGATGATGGACCGGTGGGGCCACCGGCCTCAACCCTCGGTGACGCAGGGCCTCATGCACCGATCCGGTGGGGGACGGGTTCCCTTCGGCGGACAGCGGCCAGGCTCTCCAGGTACCGCTGCCAGCCGAGGCGCTCGGTCCGCGGTGTGTCGTAGGAACTGTAGGGCGGCATGAGCAGGACCCGCTCGTCGCCGTACGAGCGGAGTCGTTCGTCGTACGGCTCGCGGTAGCGCCCCTCGAGACCGACGCGTGCCACGTTGCCCCGTTCGAGCGCCTGGAGGAGAGCCTCCGGGTCGACCAGCGTCGCGAGCGAGGTGGTGTTGATCAGGGTCACCCCGGAAGCATGCGCGAGCACCTCCGCGTCGATCATCCCCTCGGTGGTGCCCATCGGGAGGTGCAGGCTGACGTGATCGCAGGCCCCGAACAGTTCGGTGAGCGGCACGAACCGGGCGCCGAGAGCCGCCTCCACCTCCGGGCGCTGGGTCCGCGAGAAGTAGGACAGCTCCATCCCGAAGGCTGCGGCGAGCTCGGCGACCCGCCGCCCGATCCGCCCCATACCCACGATCCCCAGCGATGCACCGGTCAGCCCGTGGCGCCGTGGCTGCGCCACAGGTGCGGTCGGGGTGTTCCTCCGAGCCAGGTTGGAAGGCACGAGGCGCAGCTCGAAGGCGAGCAGGAACGCCAGTGCCGACTCGGCGACGGCGTCCTCGGCTCCGGGTGCGGTCGTGACGACGATGCTCCGGTCACGGAGGGCGTCGAGATCGAGTGCGTCGACGTAGAACGCCGGTTCGGGGGACTGCCCCAGGTAGGTGACGATACGCAGGCCGCCCGCTGCATCCGCCAGGTCCGCGTCGACGAAGGGGCCGAGATCAGGCCAGTTGAGCAGGTAGCCGAGGGGACGGTGTCTGCGCAGCTGTCCCGAGACCGCGTCGGGGTCTAGGGGATCGAGGCGGACGAACCGGACACCGAGCTCCGACGCGGACGCGTGCACCCAGTCGGGGACTCGACCGGTCGTGCATACCACCTCGTCAGCCATCTCATCCCTCTCCGCGCGACCGTACCTCCCACCTCACCGGTGGTGCCGAGGGTCGGACGCGCCCGTGTCGCGGCCGGATCGCCCCGACCGTGCCGTGTCGGATGCCCCGTGATGGCGTCGGAGGACCGTGGGAAGGAGCGCGCCCCGGTCCTGCGGCGCAGCCACGAGGTCACGGGTGGAGCGCCGCCCCATCGCTGGACGTTCCGGTCGGTTCGGGGCCGTCGGCCGAGGGTTCGAGGAACTCGAGGCGGTTCCCGAAGGGATCG
>SKNO01000287.1 GCA_007120465.1 Nitriliruptoraceae bacterium | reverse complement strand
GTCGCCGCGGCCCGCGCTCTCGCCGCGCGGTTGCTGTCGGTCGTGCTGACGACGCTGCTGCGGGTCGCGGGAGCGCCCGGAGCGGTCCCGGCCGCTGCGATCCTGCCCGGAACGGTCACGTCGTGCGGGGGCGTCCCGTCGATCGGGACGTTCGACGGGACGGCCACCGGGCCCCTGCTGCGGGCGCGGCTCGCCCGTCCCGCGTCCCGCGCGATGGTCGGGGGTCTCGCCGGTGACCTCCTCGACAAGATCGTGCGCGAGCCGGCGCAGCTGCTGCCACGGGCTGCCCCCACCCGGCGACGCACCGTGGCCGGGTGGCGGTGGCGGCGGGACCGGACCGGAGGATCGTCCGTCGTCGAACCCACGCCGACGTCCCATGGGGGGTGGCGGCAGGTGCCCGCTCATCGGAGCGTCTCCACGGTCCGGCGGCCAGGCCAGCGCCGGCCGTCGGTCACGTGCCGGCCGGTCGGGTGCCCGTGTCGAGCAGCGATCACGTCGTGTCCTCGTCGTCCCCGAGGGAGCGACGCATGCGGGTGTCCGCCTGGATGTTGTTCATGCGGTAGTGGTCCATGACACCGAGGTTGCCGCTGCGCAGCGCCTCGGCCAGGGCCTTCGGGACCTCGGCTTCGGCGGCGACGACCTTCGCGCGCATCTCCTGCTCCTCGGCCACGGCCATCGCGCGACGCTCCTCGGCCTTGGCCTGCGCGATGTTCTTGTCCGCCTCCGCCTGGTCGGTCTGCAGTTCGGCACCGATGTTGCGGCCGATGTCCACGTCGGCGATGTCGATCGAGAGGATCTCGAAGGCGGTCCCCGCGTCCAGGCCGCGCTCCAGGACCCGTCGCGAGATGTCGTCGGGGTTCTCCAGCACGTACTTGTGGCTGTCGGCGGACCCGATCGAGGACACCGAACCCTCACCGACCCGGGCGATGATCGTCTCCTCGCCCGCACCGCCGACCAGCCGTTCGATGTTGGCGCGGACGGTGACCCGTGCCACCGCGATGACCTGGATCCCGTCCTTGGCGACCGCGGCGATCCGGGGGGTCTCGATCACCTTCGGGTTCACACTGACCTGCACGGCCTCCAGGACGTCACGGCCCGCCAGATCGATCGCTGTGGCCCGTTTCCACGGCAGCTCGATGTTCGCTCGGTCGGCGGAGATCAGCGCGGTGACCACGGACCCGACCCGACCGCCAGCGAGGAAGTGCGCCTCCATCTGGCCGATGTCGAGGTCGATCCCCGCCTTGGTGGCGCTGATCAGCGGGCGGATGATCTCGCTCGGGACGACCTTGCGCAGTCGCATCCCGATCAGCGTGCCCAGCCCGACGCGGACCCCCGAGAAGATCGCGGTGATCCACAGTCCGACGGGGACGAAGTACAACAGGAACACCAGCGCGAGCAGGATCGCACCGGCGATGATCAGTAGCACGGTCGGTTCCATCACGTCCTCCGAGGTCGTCGCCGGAGGACCTACCCCCGGGTCCGTCCGCAGCGACCGTAGTGGCTCCGGCCGTGGTCCGCCCGGGGTGTGCGCGTCCCGGTCGGCTGGTCAGGTCTCCGGCGCCCGACGAACCACGCGGCGGTAGCGCTCGGCGCGGATCACCTCGACCTTCTCGCCGGCGCGGATGTAGTCCCCCTCCGTGACGACGTCGACGCGGTGTCCCTCGAAGTTGGCCATGCCGGCGGGACGGAGGTCGCTGAGCGCGATCCCGACCGCACCCTCGCGGGCGGCGTGACGTGCGCTCAGTGACAGCACAGCGCCCTCCTCGGGCTCCGCCTCCTGTTCGTCGTCCTCGGAGGCCAGCACGTCGCCGGTGCCGAGCCAGCGCACCCACCCGCGGGGCCTGCTGGCCTCCTTGGCCTCGGTCGCCGCTTCCACGATCTTCGGGGACCGTCCACCGGCCCGTCGGGACATCACGCTCAGGAGCACCACGAAGGCGATCGCGAGCACCACGAACGTGACGATCAGGGTGCCGGCGGTCGTGGCGATCTGTGCGCCGCTGACGAAGTCCCAGTCCCGGCCGGTCATGGCGAGGAACCCACCACCGAGCACGGCGGCGACCCCCAGCACCCCGGCGATGCCGAACCCCGGTATCACGAACACCTCCACCAGCAGCAGTCCGACGCCGAGGAGCACCAGCACGGCGTCCTCCCACCCGGTCAGCCCTGCGAGCAGGTGCCCGTAGAAGAACACGGCGAGCAGGCCGGCCCCGATCGCGGTGGCGATCCCGAACCCGCCGATCAGGAGCTCACCGATGATCAGCAGGATCCCGATCGTGAAGATCAGCGACCCGAGCACCGGGTTGGTCAGGAACCGCACGAGCCGCTCCGCCAGCGACGGTGAGGTCTCCACCACGGGACGGTCGGCGAGACCGGCCAGCTCCAGCACCTCGGTCCGCGACGCGGCGCGGCCGTCCGCGAACCCGACGTCCAGCGCTTCGCCGTCGGTGAGGGTGAGCAGCTCGGTGCGGGCGACGAGCCCCTCCACCTCGAGGTTGGCGTCCACCATGGCCGCGGCGACGTCCGGGTCGCGCCCGCGCGCCTCCGCGGTCGCACGGAAGGTCGAGCGCAGTGCCGAGATGACCTTCTCGTCGGCGGGCTCACCGGTGCCGAGCACCGGGGTGGCGGCCCCGTAGGACGCACCGGGTGCGACGTAGACCTCCTCGGTGGCGAGGGTGATCAACGCCCCCGCCGACATCGCCCACCGGTTGACGAAGGCGATCGTGTGGACCGGGCTGGCGAGCAGCGTGTCGCGCATCTGCAGTGCCGCGTCGAGCAGGCCGCCAGGGGTGTCGACCTCCAGGAGCACCGCGGCGGCCCCGGCCGCCTCGGCCTCCTCGATCGCCCGGGCGAGGTAGGGGCCGATCCCGCGGTCGATGTCGCCGGAGATCTCCACGACGTGGACGGCGCCGACGTCGGACTGGGCGTGGACCGCCCCGGTCAGGACCGACCATGCCCCCGCGACGATCAGCAGTAACGCGATCCCCCGTCGCATCTCCAGGTCCCTTCGGGTGCCAGGTGTCGTCGGCCCCATCGACCGACGGGGACGTGGGTGGGCCCGTCGGTGCGCCGCTGGCCCATCCCGGAGCCTACCGGCGCGTCCCCACGAACCGGCGAGGACGTGCCGGTGCGGGTCGCGGTCGCATGGCGGTGGCCGCGGGGTCCGGGCGTGCGCCGCAGCGGCCGGGCGACGCACCGCTGCGCAGGTCGTACCCTGCGCACCGCCTGACCACGGAGCGTGACACCGCGTCCCGTGACGACGTGGCCACCATCGCCGCCACGGCACCACCTCGACGTCGCACCTCGACGTCGTCGCGACCCCACAGGGAGCCTACGTGCAGACCCCCGCACCCGGCGAGCCGCTCCTGGTGCTCGACCGTGTCCGCAAGCGGTTCGGGACCGTGGTCGCGCTCGACGGGCTGAGCCTCGCGGTGGCACCCGGCGAGGTCGTGGGCCTGCTCGGGCACAACGGCGCGGGGAAGACGACGACGGTGCGGCTGCTGGCGGGCCTGCTCGCGCCGGAGTCGGGGACCGTGCGGGTCGGGGGCGGGGACCCGGTCACCGACGGGCCGGACGTGCGGGCGCGGATGGGGGTCCTGCCGGCGGCGCTGGTCGTCGACGGCCGGCTGTCCGCCCGCCAGAACCTGCGGTTCGCCGCCGACGTGTTCGGGGTGCCGCGGGAGGGCCTCGCGACCCGTATCGACGCGACCCTCGCGCTGTTCGAACTGGCGGACCGTGCGGACGAGAAGGTCAGCGGGTTCTCGAGCGGCATGCGGCAGCGGCTGTCACTGGCCCGCGTGCTGCTGCCCGACCCCGAGGTGCTGCTGCTGGACGAGCCGACCTCGGCGTTGGACCCGGTCGCGGCGCGGCAGGTCCGGAGGGCGCTGGCCAGGCTCGCCCAGGACCGGCGGCGCACGATCGTGCTGTGCACCCACGACCTCGCGGAAGCGGAACTGCTGTGCGACCGGGTCGTGGTCCTCGAGCAGGGGCGGGTGGTCGCCGACGGCAGGCCCGTGGAGCTCGCGGCGGCGCACGGCACCGGTGGCGTGCAGGTGGAGGTCGCGTCGGCGGACGTGGACCGGGCCGTGGCCCTGCTCGCCGAGGTGTCGGAGCGGGAGGTGGATCGGGACGGCAACGGCCGGATCCGCACGACCGGCCTGCCGCGCGAGGCGATCCCGCCCCTCGTGGGGCGGCTGGTCGCCGAGGGGGTGACCCTGTACGAGGTCCGCCGGCTCGACCCCAGCCTCGAGGACGTCTACCTCGCCCTGCACGCCGGCCGCATCGGGGCGCGCGGACCTGCCGTGGACGGCGAAGCGGCGGATCAGGGGATGGGCGAGGTGGGGGGCGGCCGGGTGGAGGACGTCGGACGGACGGTGCGACCGTGAGGGGCGAGCGACGCGCGGCGGTGCGCCCGTGAACCTGCGCGCGATCATCGCGGTGGTGCGGCGGGACCTCGTCGTGGTGATGGGGTCCCGGTCGGTGGTGCTGCCGGCCTTGATCGTCCCGGCGATGCTGCTGGTGGTGCTCCCGGCGCTCGCGGGGCTCGCCCCCGTGCTGCTGGGCTCGGTGAGCGCCGCGGACATGTTCCGGGTGCTGGAGGCGCTCCCACCCGAGGCCTCGGAGCGGCTCACCGGCGACCCCGGGACCCAGGCCGCCCAACTCGCCGTGACCTACCTCCTGGCCCCGATGATCCTGATCGTGCCGGTGATGTTCGCGACCGTGATCGCGGCCGATGCGCTGGCGGGGGAGAAGGAGCGCGGGACCCTGGAGGGACTGCTGCTCACGCCCCTGAGCGACCGGGAGCTCATGGTCGCCAAGCTCGCCGCCGCGTGGGTCCCGGCCGTGGTGCTCGGACTCGCGGGCTCGATCCTCTACGCGACCGTCGCGAACATCGTCGTGGTGCCCCAGACCGGCCGGCTGATCCTGCCGACGCCGGAGTACGCGATGATGGCGCTGTGGGTGGGTCCGACCTTCGCGGCGGCCGCCCTGGGGGCGATCGTGCTGGTGTCGGTCCGCTCCAACAGCACCCAGGAGGCCTTCCAGTTGGGCGGTGTGGTGGTGCTGCCGGTCGTGGTGATCGTCATCACCCAGGCGACGGGGGTCGTGCTCCTGTCGGTCCCGCTCCTGCTGATGTCCGGGCTGGTGGCGCTGGCGCTGGCGGCCGTCCTGCTGCTGATCGGGTCCCGGGCGCTCTCGCGCACCCGTATGGGCGAGAAGCTCGGCTGAGCCGGCCGCGTCGCCGGATCGGGATCACCCGTCGGCGACCAGCCGCGCCACGGCCGCGGGCTGCCCGTCCGTCCGTGCGAGGATCGCCTCGACCGTGGCAGGCTCCGGCTCGGTGCCGTGGAGCTGCTGCCAGAGCCGCGCGACCTCCGCGGGACGGAAGGCGAGCTCGCGCGGTCCGAGCCGCACGAGCACCTCGTCGGCCGCGAACCCTTCGAGCTCCGCCGGCAGTGGTGCACGCGTCGCGACCACGATGAACACCAGCGGTGGGGCGGCCCGGACGAAGGTGACGAGCTCCTCGACCAGGTACGCGGGCAACGTGTCGAGCCCGTCGAGGGTGATGAACGTGGGCGCGGTGCGTGGGGCCAGCGCCCTCGTGATCGTGTCGGGATGAGGGAGGACCTCGCCGTCGGTGGCGCCCTCCGCGGCCAGCGCGTCGGCGACACGCTCCCAGACCCGCCCGGTGTCTGCCTCCGTGAGGGTGAGGGAGACGCTGCCCGGCCCGGCGGCGTCGCCAGCGGCCTCCCACCACTGCCGCAGCGCCGTCGTCTTCCCCCACCCCGTGGGGGCGTGCACGATCGTCCCGGCTTCGGTGCCGTGGACGGCCAGGAGCTGGACCACCCGCGGGCGCAGCAACTCCACGGACGGTGCGTCGGCCGGGTGATCGCCCTCGCCGTCGACGCCGTCGACGCCGTCGACGCCATCGGCGCCCCGGGGACGTCCCGGGATGAGCGCCGCCAGCTGCCGTCCCAGGTCCTGCGCGTCGGTGAAGTGCACCCCGTGCATCCCGAGCGCCGTGGCCGCGCGGACGTTGCGCAGGGTGTCGTCGACGAACACGGTGTCGCTCGCGGCCAGCCCGTGGGCGTCGAGCACCGCCGTGAACGCCGCCGGCTCCGGCTTGCGGGCACGCAGGTCGTGGGAGCAGTGGACCGCGTCGAACACCGCCAGCGCTGCGGCGTAGCGCTGCGCCCACACCGGCTCGTGGATCCGGTTGGTGTTGGTCAGCGCCACCACGGTCCAGCCACGCTCACGCAGCCGGGTGAGGTGCGCGACGACGGCCTCATCGACGCCGAGGTAGAGGGCGTTGAAGTCGTCGGCGAGCTCCGCGTCGGTGCCGTCGAGGCGCAGCGTCTCGCGGACGTGGGCGAGGTACTCGACGGGGGTGAGCTCGTCGCGCTCGAAGGCCTCGTACACCGCGTCGGGGAACCCGACGTGGACCGCGTCGGCGGGCAACGCGCTGCGCGCCGCCCAGCGAGCGCGGATCCGGTCAGGGTCGATGCGGATCACGACACCGCCGAGGTCGCAGATCACCGCACGTACGGTCACGAACCCCTCCGGTCCGGGGACGTCCTCCGGGCGAGATCGACCGTACCGACGTTCCCGGCCCTCCGGCGCCGGTGCCGGGGCTACACCGGGTGGGAGGCCTCCACCGCTGCAGGCGGATCCGGGGTGCTCGGGCCGACGTCGTCGCGCTGCACGATCAGGATCCCCGCGACGATCAGGAGCCCGCCGACGAGCTGCGCCGGCCCCGGCAGCTCCGCCAACAGCACCCACGCCACCAGCACCGCGAACAGCACCTCGGTGAGCGCCACGAAGGACGCCATCCGCGTCCCCAACCGCAGGATCGCGCGGATCCCCGTCACGTACGCCACCACGGTCGAGATCAGGACGAGCCACGCCGCCGGAACCACCCAGCTCACCGTCGTGCCGGCGAGCACCGCATCCTCGGCGGCGAAGGACAGGGGCACGACGCCGACCACGCCGGCCAGCGCGATCACCACCGCGCCCACGGCGGTCCCGCCGGCGGCCATCACCATGGGCGGCAGGTCGTCCTGCTGGCGCGACGAGAGGATGAAGAAACCACACAGGCCGAGGGCCGCGAGCAGCCCCCACCCGACCCCCACGGGATCGACGGACGTGGCGTCCCAGACCTCGATCACGAAGGCGAGGCCGACGATCGTCAGGCCGGCTCCGGCCAGGGTCAGCGACCGCGGGAGGGTCCGGGTGCGCAGCGACGTCCACGCCAGCAACAGCACCGGCGCGAGGAACTCGAGCAGCAGCGCGACCCCGACGTCCAGCGTGCGCACCGCGTTGAAGAACGCCAGCTGCGTCCCGGCCATGGCGACCACGCCGTACGTGATGAGGGTCCGCACCGAGGCGGCACGCAGCCGCACCCGGCCCCGTTGCGACACGACCGCAGCGATCGTGAGCACCACCGCGGCCCCACCCAACCGGACCAGTACGGCGGAACCGGACGTCCACCCGGTCTCGATCAGGGCCTTGGCCATGGCGCCCGACGACCCGAAGGAGGCGGCGGAGGCCAGGGCCAGCGCGACGCCGGCGCGGAGCGCGCCGGGCCGGGCCGGCAGCCCTGCGGTCACCGCCATACGTCCTCCGAAGCATCCCGGACCGTGCCCTCGTCGCAGGGAGCCGCGGCGCCGATGGAACGACGGCGCATGGTCCGAACGACGAACGCTACGCGCGGCAGCGCCCGTGGAACGAACCGACGTGCCACACGTTGCCTCACTGCACACGTCGGCCGGGGTCCGCCGCGGGGACACCCCGCGACGATGCCGCGGGCCATGTTGTGTGTAGCCGAGCGGTCCGCAACGCGCCGCCTGGCTACACACCCTGGCCGGATCGGCGCGTGCCCCATCCCGTGGAACGAACCGACGTGCCACACGTCGATCTGTTCCACGATGGCGCGGTCGGTCCACGATCGCACCGTCGGTCGGTTCCACGATGGCGCGGTCAGTCCACGATCGCGCCGAGGGACTCCGCCAGGCGCACCGCCCCCGCGAGGTCGAGGTGGACACCCGGCAGCTCGGCGTCCTTGAGCGCCACCCCGTCGAGCCGCGCGTCGACCAGCACCGCGTCCCGCAACACCGTCCTGCGCAGCACCGCCTGGCGCAGGTCCGCGCCACGCAGGTCGGCACCAGCGAGGTCCGCCTCGGACAGGTCCGCGTGGTCGAGCCGCAGCGCCGACAGGTCCTGGTTGCGCAGGTCGGCCCCCCGCAGGTTCACGTACGACCAGTCGCCCCCGTCGATCGTCAGCCCGAGCAGGGTGGTCTCGGTCAGATCGCTCCCGGTCAGCTTGCACCCCCGGAAGGTGGCGGTGGACAGCCGCGCACCCACGAACCGGCAGTTCGTGAAGGCCGTGCCGTCGTGGGTCGAGCCGCTGAGGTCGGCGGCGCCGAGGTCGCACGACCGGAACGTGCAGCCCTCCGTGACCAGGTCCGTCAGGACGCTGGCCCGCAGCACGCAGCGCTCGAAGCGGGCACCCGCGAGGTGCGCACCGGCGAGGTCCACGCCGGTGAGGTCCTCGTCGACGTGCTCGACCCGCCGGGCGGGCGGCTCCGGTGCGGTGCCGTCGCCGTCCGGCGGATCGTCCTCAGCGGCCAGCGCTACCGCTCCTCGTCATCCTGCGGCACGAGGGTGAGCTGCGGCCCCTCGGGGGTGTCTTCGACGTCGAGGACGCTGTCGGCGAGCGGCTCCGCGAGCTCCGGGGCGACGTAGATCTCGGTGCCCTCCTGCTCGGTGACCTGGTCGCCCTCGAGAGGTTCCTCGCTGAACGCCAGGGCGAGGGCCGGCTGGCCCGTCTCGTCAGCCTGTGCGAACACGCGGACGCCGAAGGACTCCGGCAGCTCCTGGGAGGCTCGTTCCTGGGTGAGGACGCTGACGGCGGCGGTGGAGACCTGCAACACGGTTGTCCCAACGTCGGGGTCGATGTCTCCACACCCTACAAGCCGTGCCACAGGGGTGCTGTGGACGTCCGGACCCGGCCACCCCGCGCCGACGGGTGCTGCGCTCCGGACGCGGGCCGAGACGCGCGCGGAACCCCGACCTCCCGCCGCGCGACGGCCTACGGTCGCGGGGACGACGCCGAGGGACAACGTCGACCACCTCGGCACGCGGCTCGACCGAGGAGGTGCTGCCCCGTGTCCCGTGCGCACCTGCGGACCACCGTCGAGGCCTCCAGCGCCACCTACCTCGAGGTCGCCGGCTGGGACGAGGTGGTGGGCCACGTGGCGGGGCTGGCGGCCCGCGTGGCGGTGACCCCGACGCTGGCCTCGGCTCGTCCGGACCTGGTCGCGCGTCTGCACGACCACGACGTCGAGGTGGTGGTCCCTGACGGTGACGACCCGGTGGCGCAGGTCGCCGACGTCCCGGTCGGGGTCGCCCAGGGGGTGCTGGCGGTGGCCGAGACCGGCAGCGTGCTGGTGGACGAGCACACGCTCGGCGACCGCGTCGTGACGATGCTGTGCCGCCGGCTGGTGCAGGTCGTGACGGCCGACGCGATCGCCGCCCGACTCGACGACACCGCCGAGTGGCTGCGGGCACGCGGTGGGCAGCCCGGGTTCGCGTCGCTGATCACCGGCCCGTCGCGGACGGCGGACATCGAGCGGAGCCTGACGATCGGGGTCCAGGGGCCCGACGCGGTCGACGTCGTCGTGCTCACGGCCGCCAGCGCAGGCGGCACCGAGCAGGACGGATGAGGACCGACGGATGAGACCCTTCGAGGAGCGGTACGCGGCGGCGCTCGCCGACCCCGACGTGCGGGCCGGGTTGACCGCCTTCCAGCGCGGCTGGCGTGACAGCCGCGACGCCGCCATCGCGGAGCTCGAGATGCAGGAGGGCCGCAGCTTCGACGACCTGCGTGTCGAGCTGGCGGCGATCAAGGACGAGGTCCTCGCCGACCGCGAGCGCTACCTCGACGTCTTCACCGCCAACGCGGAGGCGGCCGGCGCCGAGGTCACCCGCGTCGCCACGGCCGCGGAGGCCACCGCCCTGATCACCCGCATCCTGCGCGACGCGGGTGCGGACCTGGTGGTCAAGGGCAAGTCGATGGTCTCCGAGGAGATCGGCCTCAACGCCCACCTCGAGGTCGCCGGGATCACGCCGGTGGAGACCGACCTGGGGGAGTGGATCCTGCAGCTCGCGGGCGAGACCCCGTCACACCTGGTGATGCCGGCGATCCACAAGCGCCGGCAGTCGATCGCCGCGCTGCTCGAGCGAGTGCTCGACCGCCCCTTCCCGCCCGACGACATCGACCGGATGGTGCAGGCCGCCCGCACCGAGCTGCGGGCGCGGTTCCTGGCCAGCGGGGCGGGGCTCTCGGGCGCGAACGCGTTGGTGGCCGAAGGCGGCTCGGTGCTGCTCGTGTGCAACGAGGGCAACAATCGCATGTCGGTCGCCCTGCCACCGGTCCACCTCGTCACGGCCGGCATCGAGAAGCTGCTGCCGACCTACGCCGCGGCGATCGCGCAGGTCCGGCTGCTCGCCCGTTCGGCGACGGCGCAGCCGATCACCGTCTACACCAACCTCGTGACCGGACCGCGGCCCGGCCAGCGCCAGCACATCCTGCTGATCGACAACGGCCGGAGCGAGATGGCGGAGGACCCGCTCGTGGCCTCGGCGCTGCGCTGCATCCGCTGCGGGGCGTGCGCGAACGTCTGCCCGCCCTACGGCGTCGTGGGCGGCCACGCCTTCGGCCACGTGTACACCGGCGCGATCGGGCTGGTGACCACCGCCTACCACCACGGCCTCGAGGCCGCCGCCGGCCCCCAATCCCTGTGCGTCTCCTGCGGCGCCTGCGCCACGGTCTGCCCCGTCGACATCCCGCTGCCGACCCAGATCCTCGAGGTGCGACGGCGCGTGGCGGAGGCGGACGCGGTCGCGACCCCGACGACACGGCTCGTGCTCCGCGCCTTCCGACAGCGGTGGCTGGTCGACCTCGCCGTCCGGACCGCGGGTGTCGCGACCACGCCGCTGCGGCGGGGCGGCGTCACCCGGGTGCCGAGGTGGTTGGCGGCGCGCCCCGCCGTGCGCGAGCGGGTCGGCTGGC
>SKNO01000289.1 GCA_007120465.1 Nitriliruptoraceae bacterium | reverse complement strand
TCGCGCCTGCAGCCGTGCGCGGCCGCGGCGGGCGAGGGACGCCAGCGACACCACCAGTGCGGCGCCGACCGCCACCAACAGGGCCACCGCCAGCAACGCGAGCCCGGGGGCGGCCACCGCCAGCACCAGCACCGCCAGCACCAGCCCGTCCTCGGCCACGCTCGTCACCACGTTGCTGATCGGTTCGGGTGACGCGTTGATCGCGGCGCGGGCGGTGGCCTTGGCGAGGTGGCTCGCCACCGCCAGCCCGCCGGACACGGCCGCGCTGGTCACCTGCGCCGGATCGACGGCCTCACCGCCGAGGGCGTACCCGATCAGGGCGGCCCCGATGGGCCGGATGACGGTGTGGGCGAGGTCCCACAGCGAGTCCAGCAGCGGGATCTTGTCCGCCACGAACTCCACCAGGAACAGCACGATCGCGACGGTGAGCACGTCGGTGCGCGTCAGCACCTCGGGGACGTCGAGCAGCCCGAAGCGGCCGGCACCGCCGAGCAGGGCGACGACGAGGTAGAGGTTCACACCCGAGGCCCAACCCGACCCGGCGACCAGCCCCCACAGCGCGAGGTCCATCGCGGCGTGCCTCCCGTCGCGGTCAGTCCGCCAGTCCGTCGGCCAGGTCGAGCCACAGCTGGGTGGACAGCCCGAGGGAGTCCACGTCGATGCGCTCGTCGTGACCGTGGAAACGCAGGGCGAACTCGGGCAGGGACACCGCGGGGCTGAACATCCCCGCGCCGTACGACGGCACCCCGCGCGCCCGGAAGAAGGACGCGTCGGTCCCGCCGACGATCGTCCACGGCATCACCTCGGCGCCGGGGTTGACCGCCTCGGCACGCCGGCGCAAGAGGTCGTACATCGGCGTGTCGGTCGGCGAGGAGGAGGCCTCGCGCCGGGTCACGAGATCCTCGATGTCCACCCGGCCCATGAGCTCGGGCCCGATCGCCTCGTGCAGCATCGCCTCCACCTCGGCGTCGGCGACACCCGGGACGGTGCGGATGTCCACCTCGAGCTCCACCCGGTCCGGCACGATGTTGGTCTTGTTGCCGCCCCGCACGACGTTGGGGGAGAAGGTCGTGTGGGTGACCGCGTGGCAGTAGCGCGACAGCTTCGGGTCGAGCTCCGCCAGCGCCGCACCGATCCGGTCGGGGTCGAGCAGGGCCGTGCGCAGGGCGTCGTCGACCGGCAGGGTGCGCACCCAGGCGCGCCACCGGTCGTCGAGACGGGCCGCCGGCAGGTAGGTCGACAGGCGGCGGACCACCTCGGCGGCCGTGACCAGGGCGTTGTCGGCGCCGTAGGGCATCGACCCGTGCCCGGGCGTGCCGTGCACCACCAGCTTGCGCCAGCCGATGCCCTTCTCCGCGGTGGCCATCACCACCCTGCGCCCGTCGGGCGTGTCGAAGGGCATGCCGCCGCTCTCGGTCAGGACGTAGTCGCTCGCGACCGACTCCCACGCGTGCTCGGTGAGCCAGCCGGCACCCCACGTGCCGCCCGCCTCCTCGTCCGCGACACCGAGGAAACGGATCGTCGACCGTGGTGGCTCCGGACGGTTGGCCAGCTCCCGCACGGCCACGGCCATCGAGGTGGTCAGGTTGAGCATGTCGACCGCGCCGCGCCCCCACACCTCGCCGTCGATCAGCTCGCCACCGAAGGGGTCCTCGCGCCAGTCGTCGGGGCTGACCGGGACCACGTCGGTGTGGCCCATCAGCAGGATCGTCGGGGCGTCCGGGTCGCGGCCCTCCACCGTCGCGACGACGGACCGGCGGCCCGGCAGCGGTTCGAAGTGCTCACGGGGGACCTCGGCGAGGACGTCGTCGAGGACGGCGACGTTGCGCTCCTCCTGGCCGGAGGCCGCGGTGCCGTCGTTGACGCAGGCGTTGCGGATCAGGGTCTGGAGCAGCTCGACGGTCTCGCCGGTCAGGCGTGGGTCGGGGCTGGGCATCTCAGCGGGTTCCGGTCAGCGACTCGAGGCCCCACGCCACGAGCGACACGATCAGCGCGGCGAGCAGCGTCCAGCCGAACCCGCCGCTGGTCAGGCCGAGGTCAAGGACGCCGGGACCGGCCAGCCACACCACGAGCGACAGCGCGATCGCGTTGACCACGATCAGGAACAGCCCGAGCGTCAGCAGGATCGCGGGGAAGGTCAGGACCTTGAGGATCGGGCGGACCACCGCGTTGACGACGCCCATGATGAGCGCGATCACCAGCAGCGCCGGGACCGTGCCGTCGAAGTTGAACTCGGGGAGCACCAACACGGCGACGTACAACGCCGCCGCGTTGATCAGGATCTTGAGCAGGATGCCCACGCGTGCACCTCCTGGCCGCTGCCGGCACGGTAGCCGCACGGCCACGGTCGATGCGTCGCGGTGGCGACCCCCACCGGCCGGGTCCGCCCGGTCCGCAGCTACCGTGGGCAGCGATGAGCCCCGACGCGCCCACCCCGCTGCCCGTCGACGCCGTGGCCCCCGAGGTGGTCGCGGCCCTGGACGGCCACGGCCTCGCGGTGCTCGAGGCCGAGCCGGGCGCCGGCAAGACGACCCGGGTGCCCCTCACGCTGGCGGAGGCGTGGCCCGAGCGTCGCGTCGTCGTCCTCGAGCCACGCCGCATCGCCGCGCGGGCGGCCGCCCGCCGGTTGGCCGCGCAACTCGGCGAACCGGTCGGCCGCACCGTCGGGCTCACCACCCGTGACGACCGCCGCACCTCGAGCGCCACCCGCATCGAGGTGGTGACCGAAGGCGTGGTGCTGCGACGTCTCCAGCAGGATCCGAGCCTGGCCGACGTGGACGTCCTGCTGCTCGACGAGTTCCACGAACGCTCCCTCGAGGCGGATCTCGCCCTGGCCTTCGCGCTGGAGTCGCGGGCCGCGTTGCGCCAGGACCTGCGGGTGCTGGTGATGTCGGCGACGATCGAAGGGGACCGGGTCGCCCGGCTGCTCGGCGACGCGCCGGTGGTCCGTGCCCCCGGACGGCAGCACCCGGTCGCC